>DATFGA010000184.1:0-17370 GCA_035249775.1 Nocardioidaceae bacterium
CCCAGTCCGCGGTCATCGCGTCCTCGGAGGTCACCGGACGCAGCACCACCGGATGTCCGTAGGTGCGCCCGTCACCCTGCACCCCGACCGAGCGGACGTCCGCGAGCAGCACCACGGGGAACTGCCAGATGTCGCGGTCCAAGCCGGCGTGGGTCAGCTCCTCACGCGCGATCGCGTCCGCCTCACGCAAGATCTCCAGCCGGTCGTGGGTGACCTCGCCGATGATCCGGATGGCCAGGCCCGGCCCCGGGAACGGGTGTCGCCAGACGATGTCGGCCGGCAGGCCGAGCTGCTCGCCGACCAGCCGAACCTCGTCCTTGAACAGTGTGCGCAGCGGCTCGACCAGCTTGAACTCGAGGTCCTCGGGCAGTCCGCCGACGTTGTGGTGGGACTTGATGTTGGACGTGCCTGCTCCCCCGCCGGACTCGACGACGTCGGGGTAGAGCGTGCCCTGCACCAGGAACTCGACCTTCTCACCGTGCTGGGCCGCCTCGCCCACGATCTCGGCCTCGGCCGCCTCGAAGACCCGGATGAACTCACGGCCGATGATCTTGCGCTTCTCCTCGGGATCGCTCACTCCGGCCAGGGCGTCGAGGAACCTGGCCTGTGCGTCCACGACGTGCAGCGAGACCCCCGTCGCCGCGACGAAGTCGCGCTCGACCTGCTCGGCCTCGCCCTTGCGCAGCAGGCCGTGGTCGACGAACACACAGGTGAGCTGGTCGCCGATCGCGCGCTGCACCATCGCCCCGGCCACCGCCGAGTCGACACCTCCGGAGAGCCCGCAGATCGCTCGCTTGTCGCCGATCTGCTCACGGATCTTCTCGACCTGCTCCTCGACGATGTTGACCATCGTCCAGGTCGGCCGGCAGCCGGCGATGTTCAGCAGGAAATGACTGAGAACGGCCTGCCCGTGCTCGGTGTGCATCACCTCGGGGTGCCACTGCACGCCGGCCAGCCGCTTGTCCAGGTTCTCGAACGCCGCCACCGGTGAGCCGGCGGACGTCGCGAGCGCGGTGAACCCCTGCGGCGCGGCCACCACGGAGTCACCATGGCTCATCCAGACCCGGTGGTTCTCCGGTACGTCGGACAGCAGCGTTCCCGGCGAGGTCACGGTCACCGGGGTCCGTCCGTACTCCGACTGCCCGGTGCGTCGTACCTCTCCGCCGAGGGCGAGCGCCATCGCCTGGAACCCGTAGCACATGCCGAACGCCGGCACCCCGGCCTCGAAGATCGCCGGACCGACCGCGGGGGCACCCGGCTCGTAGACCGACGACGGTCCCCCGGACAGGATGATCGCCTTAGGGTTCTTCGCGAGCATCTCCTCGATCGGCATCGTGTGCGGGACGATCTCGGAGTAGACCCGCGACTCACGGACCCGGCGGGCTATGAGCTGGGCGTATTGCGCTCCGAAGTCGACGACGAGGACCAGGTCGTGTTCGGTGGTCACGGGACCCTTTCCAGGGTGGGGCTGGGACGGTCCGCCGGACGCGGCGGAGACCGCAGTCTATCGGGACGATCCGGTGCGACCGGCGCGCGGTTCGGCCGGCGCAACAGCCGGGCAAACAATTTCCGGAAAGTGCGTAACCCAACCATCGTCGGGTCGTTAGGCAGGACAGACCCGGTGGCTTTGCTCCCTCCCAGGCCGGGTCTCGATAGTCCGTGCACTGTCCAGCAGTTGCGTGGGCGGTTCAGGGCCCGACCAACCCTCCCTCCCCGGTCGGGCCCTGAGTCATCTTCAGGGCCCGGCCGGGTCGGTCAGGAGACGCCGACGATCGGCAGCCGGAGCGCCGCGGGTGCGGCCGGCGGCACTGCCGGGGCGATCGGCGCGACCGGTTCGATCCGGGCGTACGGCGCACCGAGCGGAGGTCGTGGGTCGGCCGCACCCTTGTTCGGCCAGAACGCCATCGCGCGCTCGGCCTGCGCGGTGATCGTCAGCGACGGGTTCACGCCGAGGTTCGCGGAGATCGCCGAGCCGTCCACGACGTGCAGGCCCGGGTAGTGGTGCACCCGCTGGAACGGGTCGATCACGCCGGTCTCGGCTGACGTCCCGATCGTGCAGCCGCCGATGAAGTGCGCCGTCAGCGGCCGGTTGAACGGCTCACCGATGGACCCGCCCGGGCGGCCGCCGATGATCTGGGCCATCTTCCGCACCGCCTGGTTCGCCACCGGGATCCAGGTCGGGTTCGGCGCGCCGTGTCCCTGCCGCGAGGAGAGGAACCAACGGCCGGTCAGCCGGCTGCGCCGGGAGAACGTGGTGATCGAGTTGTCCACGGTCTGCATCACCAGCGCGATCACAGTGCGCTCGGACCAGTGCTTCATGTCGTAGAGGTCGAGCACGTTGCGCTTCTCGCGCCACATCTCCTTCAGCCAGGTCCGCCAGCGCGGCTCGGGTCCGTCGCCGTCGGTGAGGACGGTCTGCAGCAGCGACATCGCGTTGCTGCCCTTGCCGTAGCGGACCGGTTCGATGTGGGTGTCCGCGTCAGGGTGGAAGCTCGAGGTGATTGCGATGCCCTGGCTGTAGTCGACGCTGGTGTCGGGGGCGATAGCGCCGAGGATCGACTCGGAGTTCGTGCGCGACAGGTGGCCCAGCCGGTCGGACAGCTTCGGCAGGTGGCCCTCGTCGCGCATCCGGTGCAGCAGCCGTTGCGTGCCGAGCGCGGAGGCCGAGAACACGACCTGGTCGGCCGTGAGCGTACGACGTGCGGAGGCGCGACGTACCTTCGCCTTGGTGAACCGCACCTGCACCTCGTAGCCGCCGCCGTCGCGGGGCCGGACCCGGGTCACCGTCGTCAGCGGATGCACCGCCGCGCCGTTCTGCTCGGCCAGGTAGAGGTAGTTCTTGGTCAGCGTGTTCTTGGCGTTGTGCCGGCAGCCGGTCATGCACTCGCCGCAGCCGATGCACGGGTTCCGGTCGGGCCCTGCCCCGCCGAAGTACGGGTCAGCGACCGTCTCGCCCGGCTGCTGGCCCGGCCCGCCGAAGAAGACCCCGACCGGTGTCGGGTGGAAGGTGTCGCCGACGCCCATGTCGTTGGCCACCTTCTCCATCACGTCGTCCGACGGTGTGCGCAGCGGGTTCTCCACCACGCCGAGCATCCGCTTGGCCTGGTCGAAGTACGGCGCGAGCTCGGCCTGCCAGTCGGTGATGTCACGCCAGGACGGGTCCTGGTAGAACGCCGGCAGCGGCTCGTAGAGGGTGTTCGCGTAGACCAGCGACCCGCCGCCGACCCCGGCACCGGACAGGATCAGGCAGTCGCGGAGGCTGTCGATGCGCTGGATGCCGTAGCAGCCGACCTCGGGGGCGAACAGGTACTTGGTGACGTCGAAGGAGGTCGTGGGATAGGCGTCGTCCTCGAACCGGGCACCGGCCTCGAGCACGCCGACCTTGTAGCCCTTCTCGGTCAGCCGGAGCGCGGTCACCGAGCCACCGAAGCCCGAGCCGATCACCAGCACGTCGTAGTCGGTGCTCACCGGCGGCCCAGCCTGTTCATCAGCCGCAGGTTCGCGGTCATCACTCGGGCGTAGGTCCTGTCGCTCATCCCGAGCATCGGCGCGAACCGGACCAGCCGCTGGGTCGCCACGGTCTGGCTCTCGGTGTAGCGGTGGATGCCCTCAGCGCCCTGACGACGCCCCAACCCGGAGTCGCGCATGCCACCCATCGGCGAGTCCACACTGGCGAAAGTCGCCCCGAACGCCTCGTTGATGTTGACCGTGCCGCATTTGATCTGCCGGGCGATCGCGCGGGCGCGCTTGCCGTCCTGGCTGTAGATCGACGCGTTGAGCCCGTACTCCCCCTCGTTGGCCCGGGCGACCGCGTCGGACTCGTCGTGGAACCGGTAGAGCGCGATCACCGGGCCGAAGGTCTCCTCGCCGAAGCAGGTCATCTCCGGGGTGACGCCCTCGAGGATGGTCGGCTCGTAGTAGTAGGGGCCGATGTCGGGCCGGGCCCGGCCACCCGCGAGCACGGTCGCGCCCTTGGCCACCGCGTCGTCGACGTGCGCGACGACGGTGTCGAGCTGCTGCTGGGAGATCAGCGACCCCATGTCGCTGCCCCAGTCGAGGCCGGTTCGGAGGTTCATCGCCGTGGTGCGCGCGACGAAGCGGTCCACGAACCGGTCGTAGATCTGGTCGGCGACGAACATCCGCTCCATCGAGACGCAGAGCTGGCCGGCGTTCGAGAACGCCGCCCGCACGGCGCCCTCGGCGGCCCGGTCGACCGCGGCGTCGCGCAGGATCAGGATCGGGTTCTTCCCGCCGAGCTCGAGCGAGCAGCCGATCAGCTGCTCGGCGCACTGGCTGGCGATGACTCGGCCGGTCGCCGTGGAGCCGGTGAAGCAGATGTAGTCCGACCGCTCGATCATCGGTCCGCCGAGCTCGCGGCCCGGGCCGGCGACGACCTGCCACAGGTCGCGTGGGAAACCGGCCTCCTCGAGCAGTTGCACTCCGAGCAGCGCGGACAGCATGGTCTGCGCGTCGGGCTTGTGCACGACCACGTTGCCGGCCATCAGCGCCGGGAGCCCGTCGCACAGCGCCATCGTGAACGGGTAGTTCCACGGGGAGATGATGCCGACCACGCCCTTGGGGACCCGGTTCACCTCGACCCGGGTCAGCCCGGGCACGACGCCGAGCTTCCGTTCGGTGTCGAGGTGGTTGTGCGCCGACCGCGCGTAGTAGCGGGCGGTCAGCGCCACGTGCAGCGGCTCGTCGAACGCGTGCTTGCGGGCCTTGCCGGACTCCCAGCAGATCAGGTCGATGATCTCGTCCTGGCGATCCAGGATCAGGTCATGGAGAGCGAGCATCCTCGCCGTACGCTCGTCCAGCGAGGTCGCCGCCCAGACCTCCTGCGCCCGCCGGGCGCGCCGGTAGGCCTCGGCCACGTCGGCCTCGCCGGACTGCGGGATCATCGCCAGCGGCTGCCCGTTGAACGGGCACGTGGTCGGCACGCTCTCGCCGGTGCACGATACGACCCGGGCAGTCAGCGCTCGGACGTACGCGGGCTCGAGGGCGTAGGCCGCGGTGACGTCGTGCTCCGGGTCGGGCGGGGCAATTGTGTTCATATACCGAGAGTATGTGACGGTCGCCTCAGTGACTACCTCGGAGTAACAACGTGAGACCAGCGTCACCCGGCGCGTCCGGCGCGAGAACTCCACGTCTCACCCGCGAGTTTCGCGCGTTTCAACGGGGAAAAGGGCGCGTCTCAACGATGTCGGGGGCGCTGACGCGGGCCTCGTCGGCCTCCCGGTCGGTGAGCGCGCGCTGGCTCTGCCGTTCGGCCTCCACCCGGCGCAGGTAGTGGTCGACCTCCTCCGCGAGCCGTTCCGGGTCCCAGCCGAGCTCACCGGCCATCAGCTCCGCGGCCGGTGCCGCTGCCGCGACGCCGCGGTCGAAGCTCTCGATCGAGATCCGGGTACGCCGGGCGAGCACGTCGTCGAGGTGACGGGCCCCCTCGTGGGTCACCGCGTGGACCACCTCGGCCTTGAGGTAGTCCTCCGCACCGGGCAGCGGGTCGGCCAGGTCGGGTCGCCGATCTATCAGCGCCAGCAGCTCGTCGACCAGGCCGCCGTAGCGGTTGAGCAGGTGGTCGATCCTGGCCAGGTGCAGGCCGGAGGCGCGGGCGAGGGTGTCCCGCTGGTTGGTCCGGGTCTCGTAGCCGTCCGCGCCGGCCAGCCGGACCCGTTCGGTGATGCTTCCCGGGACCGCGCCACCGAGGGAGTGTGCCGCAGCGTCCACGGCGTCCTTGCCCATCACCCGGTAGGTGGTCAGCTTGCCGCCGGCGATGATCACGAGGCCCGGCACCGGGGTCACCACCGTGTGCTCGCGGGAGATCCGGCTGGTCGGCTCCGACTCCCCGGACAGGAGCGGGCGCAGGCCGGCGTAGACACCTTCGACGTCCTCGTGCCCCAACGGCTCTTTGAGGACCGTGTTCACCCGGTCGAGCAGGTAGTCGATGTCGGTGCGCGATGCCGCGGGGTGCGCCTTGTCCAGGTTCCAGGCGGTGTCGGTGGTGCCGATGATCCAGTGCCGCCCCCATGGGATCACGAACAGCACCGAGGTCTCGGTGCGCAGGATGATCCCGCTGTCGGAGCGGATCCGGTCTCGGGGCACGACGAGGTGGATCCCCTTGCTGGCCTGCACGTGCAGCGCGCCGCGGCCGCCGACCATCTCCTGGATCTCGTCGGTCCACACGCCGGCGGCGTTGACCACCACTCGGGCCCGGACGGTGAGCTCGCGGCCGGACTCCAGGTCCGTGGCGCGGACCCCGGTGACCCGCTCCCCCTCCCGCAGGAAGCCGGTTACCTTCGTCCGCGTCGCCAGCTGCGTCCCGTGCGCGGCGGCGGTGCGTGCGATCGTCGTCACCAGCCGCGCGTCGTCGACCTGCGCGTCGAAGTACTGGATCGCGCCGACGAGGGCGTCGGCCTTGAAGTCAGGTGCGATCCGCCGGACCTGACGCCGGAACAGGTGCCGGTGCCGCGGGACACCCACGTCGTACTTGCCGGCCCTCGCCATCGTGTCGTACAGCGCGAGGCCTGCCCCCACGTAGGGCCGCTCCCAGCCGCGACGGGTCAGCGGGTAGAGGAAGGGCACCGGCTTCACCAGGTGCGGTGCCAGCCGGGTGAGCAGCAGGCCGCGCTCCTCGAGCGCCTCCCGGACCAGCGCGAAGTCGAGCATCTCCAGGTAGCGCAGACCGCCGTGGATCAGCTTGCTCGACCGGGACGAGGTGCCGGAGGCCAGGTCGCGCTGCTCGAGCAGTCCCACCGACAGGCCACGGGTGACCGCGTCGAGTGCGGTCCCGACCCCCACCACGCCGCCGCCGACGACGAGCACGTCGAGCTCGCCCGCCGCCATCGCGTCGAGGGCAGCCGCCCGGGCACCGGGGCTGAGCGCGGCCTCGGGCGACATCAGCCGGCCAGCACCTGACGCTGCCGGGCGCCCAGACCGGTCAGCCGGTCGCGGCCGATCGGGTTCATGGTCTGCACCCGGGTCACCTCCGCCGGGTCGAGGTCCGCGTAGGCGATCGCGGGTGACTCGTCGCCGACCCGGTCCACCGGCCGTCCCTCGGGGTCGTAGACAGCGCTGCCCCCGTTGAACGCGTAGTCGCCGCACTTGCCGGTCAGCCCGGAGAACACCACGTAGATCCCGTTGTCGAGGGCACGCGCCGCGTAGTAGAGGTCGCGGCGGTGCTCGGAGCCGACGTAGTACGCCGACGGGCAGAGGTAGGCCAGCGCACCGTCGGTGGCCGCCGCGGCGGCGTGCTCGGGGAAGCAGCCGTCGTAGCAGATCCCGAGGCCGAGCTCCCAGCCGTCGACGGTGATCGAGGCGCCGTGGTCGCCGGGGGTGAAGAACCCCAGCTCGGCATCGAACATGTGCTGCTTGTCGTAGGGGGCGGTCACCTCGCCGGCGCGGTCGAACACCAGCAAGGACAGCGTGAAGCGGTCGGAGGCCCGTCGTACCGCAGCGCCGGCGACCACGACCACAGACCGGTCCCGGGCCGCCTCGCGCAGCGGCTTCAGCCGCTCGTCCTCGGGGGTCAGCGTCGCCTCGGGTGACCAGCCGTCGGGGTCGTAACCGGTGAGGAAGAGCTCGGGGAGTACGACGAGCCGCGCATCGTTGCGGGCGGCGTCCTCGACCAGGGACACCGCGGTCGCGACGTTGGCCGCTACGTCCCCGGACACCGACTCGGCCTGGGCCGCGGCGACCCTCACTGGACGACGACCTCGACCCGCTGGAACTCCTTGAGCTCGGTGTAACCGGTGGTCGCCATCGACCGGCGCAGCGCACCGACCAGGTTCATGGTGCCGTCGGCGGTGCGGGAGGGGCCGAACAGGATCTCCTCGAGCGTGCCGACCGTGCCGATCTCCACGCGCTCGCCGCGCGGCAGCTTGGAGTGCCACGCCTCGGCGCCCCAGTGGAAGCCCTGCCCGGGGGCCTCTTGCGCCCGGGCGAGCGGTGAGCCGATCATCGCTGCGTCCGCTCCGCAGGCGATCGCCTTGGCCAGGTCGCCACTGCGGCCGACCGAGCCGTCCGCGATCACGTGCACGTAGCGGCCACCCGACTCGTCGAGGTAGTCACGCCGGGCCGCAGCCACGTCCGCCACCGCGCTCGCCATCGGCACCGCGAGACCGAGCACGGTGCGGGTGGTGTGCGCGGCGCCACCGCCGAACCCGACCAGGACACCGGCCGCGCCGGTGCGCATCAGGTGCAGCGCCGCCTGGTAGGTCGCGCAGCCGCCGACGATCACCGGGACGTCGAGCTCGTAGATGAACTCCTTGAGGTTCAGCGGCTCCGCCTGCCCGGAGACGTGCTCGGCGGAGACGGTGGTGCCGCGGATCACGAACAGGTCGACGCCGGCGTCGACGACCGCCTTCGCGTGCTCCTTGGTGCGCTGGGGCGACAACGAGCCGGCCACGGTCACGCCGGCCTCGCGCATCTCCTTGAGCCGGGCGGTGATCAGCTCCGGCTTGATCTGCTCGGCGTAGATCTCCTGGAGTCGCTTGGTGGCCGCGGTCCCGCGCAGCTCGGCCACCTCGGCGAGGAGGTCGGTCGGGTCGTCGTAGCGGGTCCACAGCCCCTCGAGGTCGAGGACCCCGAGGCCGCCGTGCCTGCCGAACTCGATCGCGGTCTGCGGCGACATCACCGAGTCCATCGGGGCGGCGATGATCGGCAGCTCGAAGCGGTAGGCGTCGATCTGCCAGGCGACCGAGACCTCCTCCGGGTCGCGGGTGCGCCGCGAGGGCACGATCGCGATGTCGTCGAAGGAGTAGGCGCGGCGACCGCGCTTGGCGCGACCGATCTCGATTTCCATCACAGGCGACAGTCTCTCGTGTTCTCAGCGGGAGCTGTAGTTGGGTGCCTCGACGGTCATCTGGATGTCGTGCGGGTGGCTCTCCTTGAGCCCCGCCGAGGTGATCCGGACGAACTGGCCCCGGTCCTGCAGCTCGGGGATGGTGCGCGAGCCGACGTAGAACATCGACTGCTGCAGTCCGCCGATCAGCTGGTGGGCGACCGCCGACAGCGGACCCCGGTAGGGCACCTGACCCTCGATGCCCTCGGGCACGATCTTGTCGTCGCTGGCCACGTCGGCCTGGAAGTAGCGGTCCTTCGAGAACGACTTCTTCCCGCGCGACGCCATCGCGCCGAGCGACCCCATCCCGCGGTAGGACTTGAACTGCTTGCCGTTGACGAAGACCAGGTCACCCGGGCTCTCGTCGCAGCCGGCGAGCAGCGAGCCGAGCATCACCGTGTCCGCGCCCGCCACGATCGCCTTGGCGATGTCGCCGGAGTACTGCAGACCACCGTCCCCGATCACCGGGACCCCGGCCGGCTTGCATGCCTGCGCGGCCTCGTAGATCGCGGTCACCTGCGGCACGCCCACGCCGGCCACCACGCGCGTCGTACAGATGGAACCGGGGCCGACACCGACCTTGACCGCGTCGACACCGGCGTCGACCAGCGCCTGCGCGCCGGCGCGGGTCGCGACGTTGCCGCCGATCACCTGCACGTGCCGGGTGGCCGGGTCGCTCTTGAGCCGGCCGACCATGTCGAGCAGCAGCCGGGCGTGGCCGTTGGCGACGTCACAGACCAGGACGTCGACACCGGCCTCGACCAGTGCTGTTGCGCGCTCCCAGGCGTCGCCGAAGTAGCCGATCGCGGCACCGACCATCAGCCGGCCGGAGGCGTCCTTGGTGGCGTGCGGGTACTGCTCGGACTTCACGAAGTCCTTGACGGTGATAAGCCCGGTCAATCGGCCCGCGTCGTCGACGAGTGGCAGCTTCTCGAGCTTGTGCTTGCGAAGCAGCCCGGCCGCGTCCTGCGGGCTGATCCCGACCGGCGCGGTGACCAGCGGCATCGGCGTCATCACCTCGCGGACGATCCTCGTGGACCACTCGGTGACCGGGACGAACCTCAGGTCGCGGTTGGTGATGATGCCGACCAGGACGTCGTGCTCGTCGACGACCGGAAGCCCGGAGATCCGGTACTGGCCGCACCGCTCGTCGAGCTGCTCCAGGGTGGCGTCGGGACCGATCGTCACCGGGTCGGAGATCATCCCAGACTCGGAGCGCTTCACGAAGTCGGCCTGCCCGGCCTGGTCCTCGATCGACAGGTTGCGGTGGAGTACGCCGAGGCCACCCTGGCGAGCCATCGCGATCGCCATCCGGGACTCGGTGACCGTGTCCATCGCGCTGGAGACCAACGGCAGGTTCACGGTGATCTCCCGGGTCAACCGGGACGAGGTGTCCACCTCGCTGGGGATCACGTCGGTCTCCCCCGGCAGCAGCAGGACGTCGTCGAAGGTCAGTCCGAGGGCCGCGAACTTGGCAGGCACGCCGGCGGAGCCGGTTTCGAAGGGGGCAGTCATGGGGGCCTTCCGGAGCAGGTGGCGGCGAGTCGCCAGTCTACCGACGGGCGCCCGGACGGCCGAGTCCGGCCATATGGGTGGATGGTCGCGAATGTCGCCGGTACTAGCACCATCGTCCGGTTGTCCCACCCAGGCCGTCAGCCCAGGATGGATACAAGCCCGCATCCGGGTCCGGCCTTTCCCCTGCCGGACAGCGAGACGCGGCCCAGGGGGTGGACGTCAGGAGAAGGCGATGGCTGGGCGCAGATCTCGGGCGGTGTGGGCAGCGGTGGCCATCGTGGCCCTGCTCTTCGTGGCCATGGCGGAGGTCGCGCAAGCGGCGGTCACGGTGAGCCGCGCAGAGGTCGGCGGGAGCCGGTTGCGGATCGAGGGTCGTGCGGCCGCCAGCAAGCCGATCACCGTCGACGGGGTCGCGATGACGACCAGCAGCGGCTCGGGCGACTTCAAGATCGACCGGTCGGGATACACCCCGCCGGCCGACTGCACGGTCGAGGTCAGCGACGGCTCGGAATCGCCGACGAACGTCCGGCTGTCCGGGTGCACCGTGGTCGCGCCGACGCCGACACCGACTCCGACGCCCACCCCCGTCCAGCCGGCCGCGTCGCTCAGCGCGGTGACGGTCAGCCCAGCGACCCTCCAGGGCGGTGGCAGCGCGAGCGCCACGGTGACGCTCACCGGGCCCGCGCCGGACGGAGGCGCGGTGGTCACGCTGTCGAGCGACAACACAGCGGTAACCGTGCCGGCCTCGACGACAGTGCCGCCCGGAGCGACCAGCGCCTCCGCCTTCCTCTCCACCAGTCCGGTGACCGCGTCCAGGTCGGTCACGATCTCCGCGACCTACAACGGACTCACGCGCACCGCCTCGATGACGGTCACCCCACCGCCGGACAACTCGGGCACGACGCTGGAGTCGATCTCCCTGAGCCCGTCGACGGTGCAGACCGGGACCACCCAGACGTCGGCCACGTTGTTCTTCTCCGGGTTGACCCCGAGCGGAGGAGCAGCCGTCAGCCTGGCCAGCAGCAACCCGGCGCTGGCGACGGTGCCGAGCACGGTGACGATCCCGGCGAACAGCTCGACCGGCGCCTTCTCGGTGGCCATCTCGTCGTCCGGCTCGGGGACCGCCACGATCAGCGCCACCTACAACGGGCTGACCCGGTCCGCGGTGCTGACGGTGACGACACAGTCGTTGTTCCGGATCATCACCGAGTCACCGCTCCCGAACGCGCGGGTGGGCCAGAACTACGCCGGGTTCATCGAGGCCTGCTGCGGCCAGGGCACGCCGTACCGGTGGTCGCTGGTCAGTGGCACGGTCCCGGACGGCCTGCGCTTCGCCGGTGACTCCCTGCGGCTCAGCCGGACCACCGGTGTCACCGGCGTGCCCGAGCGGGTGCAGACGACCACCTTCACGGTCCGCGCCCGCGACGGCGCCGGCAACACCGCCAGGAAGACGTTCACGCTGACCGTCGACCCGGCGGCGCCGCTGACGATCACGAACGGGACCGACCGGCTGCGCGACGGCCAGGTCGGCGTCTCCTACGAGGCCGCGGTGTTCCCCGGTGGCGGCACCCCGCCATACACCTGGTCGCACGTCGGCGGCACCCTGCCACCCGGACTCCGGGTGCAGGCCTCGCCCGGCCGGGTCCTGGGCACACCTACCGCGGCGGGTGACTTCACGTTCACGCTCCGCGTCGATGACAGCGGCGGCCAGTTCGCAACCCAGCAGTTCAGCATTCGCATCGTTCCCTGACCACCAGCGTCGGGCCGGTATCTCGGGAGCCGGCCCGGCGAAGGTCAGCCGGCGACGGCGGCGGGGTCCATCCAGATCAGCTCCCACAGGTGACCGTCGAGGTCGGAGAAGCTGCGGCCGTACATGAACCCCTCGTCGTGAGGTTCCTTCACCGGAGCGCCACCCGCCGCCAGCGCCTTCTCGTAGAGGTCGTCGACCTCCTGCCGGCTCTCCGCGGACAGCGCGATCGCCGTCTCGGTGTGCGTGACGGTGTCGGCGATCTCCTTGTTGATGAAGGTCTTGAAGAACGGCTCGACGAGCAGCATCACGCAGGCCTGCTCGCTGACCACCATGCAGGTGGCGTTCTCGTCGGTGAACTGGGGGTTGAACTCGAAGCCGAGCCGGGTGAAGAACTCGACGGTCTTGGTCAGGTCCTTCACCGGCAGGTTCACGAAGATCATTCGGGACATGGCCGTTTCCCTTCCTCTCGCTGAGTGCGGTCGAAGGGATAGACGCGGCGGACAGTCGAAACTCATCGGCCGCGGTGGGAACGGGCGACGCCGCCTGCTGGACCGGTTGAGGTCCGAGCAGACGGCGTCGGCTGTTCAGTGCTGCGCGCGGCTCAGTGGCCGTGCCCGTGGCCGTGGCCGGCACCGGCGGCGGCCTCGTCCTCCTCCTCGGGCTTGTCCACGACCAGGGTCTCGGTCGTGAGCAGCATGCCCGCGATGGACGAGGCGTTGACCAGCGCGGACCGGGTCACCTTGACCGGGTCCAGCACGCCCTGGGCGACCAGGTCGCCGTACTCGCCGGTCGCGGCGTTGTAGCCGTTGCCGACGCCGGCCTCGCGGACCTTGGCAACGATGACGTAGCCGTTCTCGCCGCCGTTCTCGGCGATCCAGCGCAGCGGCTCGTCGACGGCCTTGGCGACGATGCGGACACCCATCACCTCGTCACCGGTGAGACCGAGGTCGTCCTTGAGCGAGGTCACCGCGTGCACGAGGGCGGACCCGCCGCCGGCGATGATGCCCTCCTCGATCGCGGCGCGCGTCGCGGAGACGGCGTCCTCGATCCGGTGCTTCTTCTCCTTCAGCTCCACCTCGGTGGCGGCGCCGACCTTGATCACGCAGACACCGCCGGCGAGCTTCGCGAGCCGCTCCTGGAGCTTCTCGCGGTCCCAGTCGGAGTCGGTGTTCTCGATCTCGGCCTTGATCTGGTTGACGCGACCCTCGACCTCGGCTGCGTCCCCGGCACCCTCGACGATCGTGGTGTTGTCCTTGGTGATCACCACGCGGCGGGCCTGTCCGAGCACCTCGACCCCGACCTGGTCGAGCTTGAGACCGACCTCGGGCGAGACGACCTGACCGCCGGTCAGCGTCGCGATGTCCTGCATCATCGCCTTGCGGCGGTCGCCGAAGGCAGGTGCCTTGACCGCGGCGGCGTTGAACGTGCCGCGGATCTTGTTGACCACCAGCGTGGACAGTGCCTCACCCTCGACGTCCTCGGCCAGGATGAACAGCGGCTTGCCGGCCTGCATGACCTTCTCGAGCAGCGGCAGCAGCTCGGCGATCGCGCCGATCTTGCCCTGGTGGAGCAGGATGTAGGGGTCGTCCAGGACGGCCTCCATCCGCTCGGCGTCGGTGACGAAGTAGGGCGAGATGTAGCCCTTGTCGAACTGCATGCCCTCGGTGAAGTCGAGCTCGGTGCCCATCGTGTTGGACTCCTCGACGGTGATCACACCGTCCTTGCCGACCTTGTCGAAGGCCTGCGCGAGCAGCTCCCCGATGTGCGAGTCGCGCGAGGACACCGTGGCCACCGCGGCCATGTCCTCCTTGGAGTCCACGTCGCGGGCGGCGTCACGCAGCGCATCGCCGACGGCCTCGACCGCGAGGTCCATGCCGCGCTTGAGCCCCATCGGGTTCGCACCCGCGGCGACCGCACGCAGACCCTCGTGGACCATCGCCTGGGCGAGCACCGTCGCGGTCGTCGTACCGTCACCGGCGATGTCGTTGGTCTTGGTGGCCACTTCCTTGGTGAGCTGGGCACCCAGGTTCTCGTAGGGGTCGTCGAGCTCGACCTCACGGGCGACGGTCACACCGTCGTTGGTGATGGTCGGGGCGCCCCACTTCTTGTCGAGGACGACGTAGCGGCCCTTCGGACCGAGCGTCACCTTGACGGCGTTGGCGAGCTTGTCCACGCCGCGCTCGAGAGAGCGGCGGGCTTCCTCGTCGAACTGAAGAATCTTCGGCATCGAGTTGATGCTCCTTCCGGACGGGTAAAAGACACAGCCCCAGGGGCCCGAACGAGGTCAGGCCGCCCGGGGCGGAGTCAGAAAAGGACGGTTCAGCCGTGCTAGGCGATGACGGCGAGAACGTCGCGGGCGGAGAGGATGAGGTACTCCTCACCGGAGTACTTGACCTCGGTGCCGCCGTACTTGCTGTAGATGACCTTGTCGCCGACGGTGATGTCCATCGGGATTCGCTCGTCACCGTCCTCGTTGAAGCGGCCGGGACCGACGGCGATGACCTCGCCCTCCTGCGGCTTCTCCTTGGCGGTGTCCGGGATGACCAGGCCAGAAGCCGTGGTCTGCTCCGCGTCGAGCGGCTTGACGACGATGCGGTCCTCGAGCGGCTTGATGTTGACCGACACGATGTCGACCTCCACTTTCTCGTATTTCGAGAGGATTCACTTGTCTTGAGAGAGCATGTGCCTGCTTCGCCGTACGCCGTCGCGGGGGTCGTCCGGTTTCACAAGCGCTGGCACCCTCGGGGTGAGAGTGCTAACCAGAATCTATTGCGCGATTAGCACTCGGTCAAGTCGAGTGCCAGACTGCTGGGCGTGGATCTCGACGCGTTCCGGTGGCTGCTCACCCCCGAGGGCCAGTCGCTGCTGGGCCGGGCCGCCAGGATGTACGACGGACCGGGTGCATCCGACCTGGTCCGCACCACCACCGCCCTGCGCCGGGAGGCGACCCCGGAGCACGCCGCGGCCGCGCTGACCCAGGTGGAGCTGCGGACCCGGGCGCGCGCGAAGTTCGGGGACCTCGCCTACCGGATGTACTTCACCCCCGAGGGCCTGGAGCAGGCCACCCGGTTCCGGGTCGCGGAGCACCGCGCGGCCCGCCTCGCCGCCGCGGCCCCGAGCTCGGTGCTCGACCTGGGTTGCGGCATCGGCGGTGACCTGGTCGCGTTCGCCCGGGCCGGCCTCACCGCCGCCGGCGTCGACCAGGACCCGCTCCGGGTGGAGGTGGCCCGTGCCAACCTGGACGCCCTCGACCTCGGCGGCGCGGTCCAGGTCGCCGACGGCACCACCCTCGACCTGGCCGGGTTCGGGGCGGTCTTCGCCGACCCCGCCCGTCGTACCGCCCGAGGCCGGGTGTTCGACGTCGACGCCTACTCGCCCCCGTGGCCGTTCGTCGTGTCGCTGCTCGAACGCGCCGCCTGCGTCAAGGTGGCGCCCGGGATCCCGCACGACCTGGTCCCGGACGGGGTCGAGGCCGAGTGGGTCAGCGACGAGGGCGAGGTGAAGGAGGCCGCGCTGTGGTCGCCGACGCTGGCGACCGCCCGCCGTCGGGCCACCGTGATCCGCTCCGCCGGGCTGGCCACGCTGACCGACGAGGACGACCCCGGCGAGCAGTCGCTGCGCGGCGTGCAGGGCTACCTCTACGAGCCCGACGGTGCGGTGATCCGGGCCGGCCTGGTCACCGCGGTCGCGGCCGGGGTGAACGGCGGCCTGCTCGACGAGCACATCGCCTACGTGACCAGCGACCAGCCGTTCAGCACCCCGTTCGCCCGCTCCTACCAGGTGCTGGAGGCCCTGCCCTACAAGGAGAAGGCGCTGCGTGCGGCGCTGCGGGCCCGCAACATCGGTCGGCTGACGATCAAGAAGCGCGGCGTGAACGTGGTGCCCGACGAGCTGAGGAAGCGGCTCGCGCTCAAGGGCGACGGGGAGGCGACCGTCGTACTCACCCGCGTCGCCGGCCGGGGCACGGCACTGCTGGTCCGACCCTTCTGACCGACTGCCAGACTGCGGGAATGGCCTCGATCATCCAGAACATCTCCGTGGACTGCGCCGACCCCTACTCGCTGTGCGAGTTCTGGAGCAAGGTCCTCGACACCCCGATGGACCCCGTGGACTCCCCCGGCGACGACGAGGTCGGGTTCAACCTCGACAGCGGGCAGACCCTGCTGTTCATCCGGGTCCCCGAGCCGAAGACCGTCAAGAACCGGATGCACCTGTGCCTGCAGCCGCGGGACCTGCGTGACCGGGAGGTCGACCGCCTGCTCGCCCTGGGCGCCAGCATCGTCGACGATCACCGGAACGCGGACGGCACCGGGTGGGCGGTGCTCGCCGACCCGGAGGGCAACGAGTTCTGCGTGCTGCGCAGTGCCGAGGAGCGCGCCGCCACGGCTTGAGTCAGGTGTCGAGGCGGGCGTAGCTGGTGAGCAGGTAGGAGTCGTTCGAGACGGCCGGCACCACGGTCGACATGAGCGACACCCGCCCGGTCCCGGTGTGCCAGGCGAGCAGGTGCAGCTGCGGACCGGTCTGTGACTCGTAGAGCACCCGGTCCCGGTCGAGCCAGCCGGCCACTGCGCAGCAGGTCGCGGGCCGTTCTCCCTCGAGCACGAGCAGCGCTCCGCCGGCACGGAGCACCAGCCCCTCGATCTGCGCGATCCCCATGGTGAGCTCGGCCGTCCGCGAGTCCCCCGCGACCCGGGTCTTCTCGCGCCGCACGACCGCGCCGTCAACCCAGGAGAGCTCGCTGGTGCTGCCACCGGTCGCATGGACCGTCTGCCGGGCAGGGGACAGCAGGTCCACCACGACGTACGCCCCGGTCCGGCCGAGCGCCAGCCGGGTCCCGTCCGGCGACAGCGCCCCCCGCGACAGCGTCGGCCCGCCCGGGCCGGCCATCGGCCCGAGGTCGAGCTCGAACACCTGGCCTGACTCATCGAGGACCAGCAGCCGGTCCAGGACCGCGGTGTCGCCGACGACGCCGAGCACCATCACCGCGCGCTGCACCGCTCCCGGGCGCAGCGGTGGGTAGGCACGGTCGACCCGCAGCTGCCGCGGCAGCGGCCCCGATGTCGTGGCCAGTCCGGCCTCCGCTGACGCTGGAGGCGCGATCCAGACCGGTCGGCCGCGCAGCAGGGCGTCGGGACTGCGGCTGCTCGTCGGCTCCACGGGGCTGCCGCTCGGCTGTGCCGGTCGGCTGATTCCCGCCTCTCGGCTCGCTTCCCGCTCGGGTTCCGCGGTCGTGCCCAGCCACACAGCCACAGCCAGCAGTGCGGCC
>DATFGA010000185.1:0-21603 GCA_035249775.1 Nocardioidaceae bacterium
CTCCCCATGGCGTGATCCCCATGGGGAGCGGGCGAACACCATGGGGAGTGAGGGCTCGCCGTACTCGGCACGCGTGTTCCGGAAGCGAAGGCCACACGGACGTGCAGCCTTCCGCCACGAAGGCCTCATTTCAAACCGGACAGACGCTATTAGGGTTGCACGTCCGAATGGCCTGGCGTGTGACAGGCGTACGGCGTCGGGTCGCGAGCTCTCGCGGGCTGGCCAGGGGCCGACCGTGGCTCACTCAGTTGCAACGCCATCGCTCCGGCGAGGATCTGATGTCGTTGCGACTGAGTGAACCGGGGACCACGGTCCCTGGAGGCGCTTCCTTCGAACATTGCCCCGCTGAAGGGCAAGGTGTCGTTCCCATCCATATGGACGCAGTTGACAGTCGCGAGGCGCGCGGGGTTCGCGCACGACCGAACGCCGGCTACATCGCGTCGGCTCGCGGTGATGGAGCCTCCGGGGTCGGCGCACTGCCGGCCTGCTTCGGCGACAGATGTCCCGCCTCGACCATCCACCGGATGGTGTCGAGCAGTGACTCCTGAAGCGTCCGTCCGGTGATACCGAGGCCAGTCACGGTGGAGGAGGGGTCTGCGACGGTGCCGAGCCCGACGACCCGCGCGCCCTCGAGTGCACCGGGGAGGAACGACCATCCGGTCAGGTACCCCGGCAGCACACCCGGCGTGATCACTTTCATCGGAAGGAGCATCACAGGCAACCGCCGGCCGGTCACCTCGGACAGCGGCACGTGCGGCGCAGCCACGTTCTCCCCGGGCACCAGGAACCGGCCTCCAGGTCGGTCCAGCGCCGCGACGATGACGTCGGCGGTGTCACGGACGTCGACCCACTGCAGCAGACCACCGCGGGGCCAGGTGGGAAGTCGCCCCCGCAGGATGTCGCGCACCACCGCGTTGCTCTCCCCGAGATAGGGGTCGTGCGGGCCGACGATGCCGCCCGGGTTGACGATCGCCACCGGAGCCCCCGACTCCTGACGGTCCCGTGCCACCCGCTCGGACTCCACCTTGCTCGTGGTGTAGGGCCCGATCCCGGCTCCCAGAAGACTTCGGTGGTTCAGCACCGCACCCTTGTGGAGCAACGCCGCGATCGAGGAGACGTGCACGATGCCGCGGCACCCCTCGGCGATCGCGGCATCCAGCACGTTCTCCGTTCCCAGCACGTTCTCCTCGCGCATCCGCGTCTCGTCGCGGCGCCGGTAGGAGAAGGTGGCGGCGGCATGCACGACCAGCTCGCACCCGGCAACAGCCGCCCGCACCGCGGAGGTGTCGGTCATGTCGCCCTGGGACACCTCGATGCGAGGATCGTCGACGTCGACCCCCACCGGGCGAAGGTTCTCGCGCAGCCGTTCCGGGTTGCGGACCAGAGCCCGGACGGTATGGCCCTCGTCGAGAAGCCGTGCTGTGGTGTGCGCGCCGAGGAATCCGGATGCGCCGGTCAGGAGAGCTCTGGACATTGCGGAGGCTCGTTTCGTTGCTCGGATCGATGGGATTGCGACGCGGTCGACGCCGTTCACGGTTGGTGAAAGGTCCCACGCCTCGGCCCCGTCGTGATTGCTTCCTCAGCATGCCCAAGCCGCAGTTCCGGGACCATAGTCCGAACGGACGGCCATCGAGGTGTCGTATGGTCGCAACGAGAGCGATGCCCCGGACCGCTCTCGTCCGCCGTCCTCGAAGGAGCGATATGGCCACTGTCGCTGAGCTCATCGCCGACAGCCTCGTCGCGAGCGGCGTACGCCGTGTCTACGGCATTCCCGGTGACTCCCTGAACGGCTTCACCGACGCGCTGCGGAGCCGCCCGGAGCTGGCCTGGGTCCACGTCCGGCACGAGGAAGCAGCGGCGTTCGCCGCTTCCGCGGAGGCCGGGCTGACCGGCGAGCTCGCGGTGTGCGCCGGAAGCTGCGGTCCGGGAAACCTGCACCTGATCAACGGCCTGTACGACGCCCAGCGTTCTCGGGTGCCGGTGCTCGCCATTGCCGCGCACATCCCCAGCGCCGAGATCGGGTCCGGCTACTTCCAGGAGACCCATCCCCAGGAGCTCTTCCGCGAGTGCAGTGTGTACGTCGAGCACGTCGCTCACGCCGAGCAGATGCCCCGCCTGTTGCGCATCGCCATCCGCGAGGCGCTGAGCAAACGTGGCGTGGCGGTGTTGGTGGTCCCAGGCGATGTCGGCCTGGCCAAGGTCGAGGCAGAGGCCGAGCGGATCGTCGCATCGCATGCCGAGACCGTGCCGGCCCCGGACGAGCTGGCCGCTGCGGCCAGGGTCCTCAACGCCGGTTCGAAGGTGACGATCCTTGCCGGCGCGGGCTGCCAGGGCGCACACGACGAGCTGGTCGAGCTGGCGGCGACCCTGAAGGCGCCGGTCGTGCATGCGCTGCGCGGCAAGGAGTTCGTCGAGCACGACAATCCCTACGACGTCGGCATGACCGGGCTGCTCGGGTTCTCGTCCGGCTATCGGGCGATGGAGCACTGCGACACCCTGTTGATGCTCGGCACCGACTTCCCCTACCAGCAGTTCTTCCCCAAGGAAGCCACGACGGTCCAGGTCGACCTGCGCGGCTCTCAGCTGGGTCGTCGTACGAAGGTCGACATCGGTCTGGTCGGAGGCGTCAAGGAGACGATCCGCGCGCTGCTGCCTCAGCTGGGGATGAAGGAGTCGAGCAAGCACCTCGACGCCATGCTCAAGCACTACGCCCGGACCCGCAAGGACCTCGACGAGCTGGCCACGGCGCGCCGGGGATCGAAGCCGATCCACCCGCAGTACCTCGCCAAGCTGATCGACGATGTCGCTGACGACGACGCGGTGTTCATCCCCGATGTCGGGTCACCGGTGGTGTGGGCGGCTCGCTACCTGCACATGAACGGAAGGCGCCGCCTGATCGGGTCGTTCAGCCACGGCTCGATGGCCAACGCGCTCCTGCAGGGCATCGGCGCCCAGGCAACCTTCCCGGACCGGCAGGTGGTGGCGCTCGCCGGCGACGGCGGGCTGACGATGCTGATGGGGGAGCTGGTGACGCTGACCCAGATGAAACTGCCGGTCAAGGTCGTCGTGTTCAACAACTCCTCGCTGAACTTCGTGGAGCTGGAGATGAAGGCGGCCGGGATCGTCAACTTCGCGACCGACCTGGCCAACCCCGACTTCGCCCAGGTCGGCGACGCCCTGGGTGTGAAGGGTTGGCGGGTCGAGCGGTCCAAGGACCTGCCCAAGGCGGTGAAGGCATTCCTCGCGCACGACGGGCCGGCCATCCTCGACGTCGTGACCGAGCGGCAGGAGCTGTCGATCCCACCGGCGGTGTCCCTGGAGCAGGCGAAGGGATTCGCGCTGTTCGCCGTCCGCACGGTGCTCTCCGGCAAGGGCACCGAACTCATCGACCTGGCGCGGACGAACATGCGCCAGATCTTCTAGCGCGCCGGTCGGAGCCGGGTCTTCTTGAGTGTCCGAGGGGGGACTTGAACCCCCACGCCCGATAAAGGGCACTAGCACCTCAAGCTAGCGCGTCTACCTATTCCGCCACCCGGACAAGGTGTCGCACCTACAACTCTAGGTCGAGCCGTAAGTGCGGCGGTAACTGTAGCAAAGAACCACCTCGGAACTTGCATCGGGCGAGGCTTTCGGAAGCCTGTAAGGATGTGTCCATGAGCACTCCGTCGCAGCCCGCGCCGCCGTACGACCCGGCGGCCGAAGTGGTCGAGATCTGCCGTGACCTGATCCGGATGGACACCACGAACTTCGGCGACAGCTCGGGGCCCGGTGAGCGCAAGGCCGCTGAGCACGTCGCGGGGCTGCTCTCGGACGTCGGGATCGAGCCTGAGCTGGTCGAGTCCGAGCCGGGCCGGACCAGCGTGGTCGCCCGGTGGGGTGGCGAGGAGGGTGAGCCGCTGCTGCTGCACGGGCACCTGGACGTGGTCCCGGCGGACGCCGACGACTGGCAGGTCCACCCGTTCTCCGGTGAGATCCAGGACGGCTACGTCTGGGGCCGCGGCGCGGTGGACATGAAGGACTTCGACGCGATGCTGCTGTCGGTCGTACGAGCGCGAGCCCGCGCCGGCGTCGTGCCGGACCGGCCGATGGTGCTCTGCTTCACCGCCGACGAGGAGGCCGGCGGGCACAAGGGCGCCGAACACCTCGTCAAGAACCACGCCGACCTGCTCGCCGACTGCACCGAGGCGATCGGCGAGGTCGGCGGCTTCAGCACCACGGTCCGCGGTCAGCGGCTCTACCTCATCGAGGCCGCCGAGAAGGGGATGGCGTGGATGCGGCTGACCGCCAGGGGCAACGCCGGCCACGGGTCGATGCGGCACCCGGACAACGCGGTCACCGAGCTCGCGGCCGCGGTGGCCCGGCTCGGACGGCACGAGTGGCCCGTGCGGCTGACCCCGTCGATGCAGGTGCTGCTCTCCGCGGTCGGCGAGATCGCCGGCGTCGAGGCAACCCCGGAGAACGCGGAGGCACTCGTGCAGGAGTTCGGCTCCGCGACCCGGATGCTGGGTGCGGTGATCAAGCACACGACGAACCCGACCATGCTCAAGGCCGGCTACAAGGTGAACGTGGTGCCCGGAGAGGCCGTGGCGCACGTGGACGGCCGGTTCCTGCCCGGCTACGAGGACGAGTTCTTCGCGACGCTGGCCGAGCTGCTCGGTGAGAACATCTCGGTCGACTACGTCAGCAAGCAGGCCGGCCTGGAGACCACCTTCGACGGGGACCTCGTGGACGCGATCACCTCCTCGATCCTCGACGAGGACCCCGAGGCGAAGGTGGCGCCGTACCTGATGTCCGGCGGGACCGACGCCAAGCACTGGGACAAGCTCGGCATCCGCTGTTTCGGCTTCGCGCCGCTGCGGCTGCCCGCCGACCTCGACTTCACCGCCTTGTTCCACGGGGTGGACGAGCGAGTGCCGGTGGACGCGCTGGAGTTCGGTGCCAGGGTCTTCGACCGGTTCCTGGACCGCGCCTGAGGCCGGTCAGGCGAAGACGGTGGCGCGCTGCCGGATGATCTTGCGGCGCAGCACGACCTTGCGGGTGCCGTCGGGAAAGACCCGTACCCGGTCCAGCTCCCAGCCGCCGTGCTCGGCGCGGTCGACCAGCATCCGGGTGACGACATTGCGGGAGAACTCCCGGGAGAGCGTCAACCGCTCGAACTCGTACTCGACTCCCGGACCGAGGGCCCGGCGCTTCGCGGTGGTGGCGATCGGTGCGCGCGACATGACGACATGGTGACACGAGCCGACGGGCACGTGGCGCAGATGTCTCAGGACTCGTCGGAGGAGACGTCGTCGAGCGCCTCGATGATCTCCTCGGGTAGCTCGCACTCCTCGACGGTCAGCGACCCGCGCAGCTGCGCCGCGGTGCGGGCACCGACGATCGGCGCCGTGACGCCGGGCCGGTCCCGGACCCAGGTCAGGGCGACCTCGAGCGGTGACCAGCTCAGCCCGTCCGCGGCCCGCGCCACCGCCTCCACGATGCGCGCGTTCCGCTCGGTGAGGTAGGCCCCGACGAAGTTCGAGAAGTGCGGGGAAGCGGCCCGGGAGTCGGCCGGCGTCCCGGTCCGGTACTTGCCGGTCAGCACGCCCCGCCCGAGCGGGGACCACGGCAGGACGCCCATCCCCATCGCCCCGGCGGCGGGCAGCACCTCGGTCTCCACGGCCCGGTTCAGCAGCGAGTACTCCACCTGGTTCGACGCGAGCACGGCACGCCCCGGCGCGGCCCGTTGCCAGGTCGCCGCCTGGGCGCTCTGCCAGCCGGTGTAGTTCGAGACCCCGACGTACGACGCGCGCCCGGTCGTCACCGCGAAGTCCAGTGCGGTCAACGTCTCCTCCAGCGGGATGTCGTCGACCCAGGTATGCACCTGCCACAGGTCGACGTGGTCCACACCGAGCCGCTTCAACGACGCGTCCAGGGTGCTGATCAGGAATCCCCTTGAGGTGTTGGTCTCTCGCGACCCCCGGGCCCGGCTGATCCCGGCCTTGGTGGCGATCACCACGTCATCGCGGGCGACGACGTCGCCGATCAGGGAACCGATCAGCTCCTCGGAGGCGCCGTCTCCGTAGCCGGCAGCGGTGTCGATCAGGGTTCCGCCGGCCTCGGTGAACGCGACCAGCTGGTCACGCGCCTCGTGCTCGTCGGTGTCACGGCCCCACGTCAGCGTGCCGAGGCCGAGCCGGGAGACCTTGAGGCCGGTGCGACCCAGGAACCGTTGCTGCATGGAAGGCACGCTATCGAGGGTCGGCTCGATCGGTCCGTTCGCCTCGCCGTCGGACACGTCACATGTACGCCTCCGTCGTACGGTCACCTCCGGTGCGTAGGCTTTCCGAGGCGATCGACGCATCCGACTAGGAGAGTACGTGCTCGACTTCCTCAAGGCCGTGGTCCTCGGGATGCTTCAAGGACTCACCGAGTTCCTGCCGATCTCGAGCAGCGCGCACCTGCGGATCTTCCCCGAGCTGTTCGGCTGGGGCGACCCCGGCGCCGCGTTCACCGCGGTGATCCAGATCGGCACCGAGCTCGCGGTGCTCATCTACTTCCGCAAGGACATCTGGCGGATCGCGTCGGCCTGGGTGCAGTCGCTCTACCGGCCGGACCTGCGCGGCACCCTCGACTCCCGGATGGGCTGGTACATCATCGTCGGCTCGATGCCGATCGTGATCCTGGGTGTGCTGCTCAAGGACATCATCGAGGAGGACTTCCGCAACCTGTGGATCATCGGCACCACGCTGATCGTCCTCGGCATCATCCTCGGCATCGCCGACCGGGTCGGGCGGAGCGACCGTTCGATCAGCCGGATGACGCTGAGCCACGCCATCTACCTCGGGCTCGCGCAGGCGGCGGCACTGGTGCCCGGCGTCTCCCGCTCGGGCGCGACGATCAGCATGGGCCGCTTCCTCGGCTACGACCGGGAGGCCGCGACCCGGTTCGCGTTCCTGCTCGCCATCCCGGCGGTGGTCGGCGCGGGGCTCTTCGAGCTCCAGGAGATCCCCGGCGGCGACAACGCCTACGGCCCATGGCCCACCCTGGTCGCGACGATCGTGTCGTTCCTGGTCGGGTACGCCGCGATCGCGTGGCTGCTGCGGTATGTGAGCACGAACTCGTACCTGCCGTTCGTGGTCTACCGGATCGCTCTGGGCGCGTTCACCCTGACCATGGTCAGCCTCGGCTACATGGCCGCCTGACCCGACTTGTCAGACGGGTGAGCGGCTATAGCCACCCACGCGTCTGACAACTCGGTCAGAGCCAGCCGGAGCGTTTGAAGAGGCGGTAGAGGGCCACCGAGGCGACCAGCATCAGCAGCAGGGCCCCGTAGTAGCCGTACTCCCAGCCGAGCTCGGGCATGTTCTCGAAGTTCATCCCGTAGACGCCGGCGATCAGGGTGCCGACCGCGGCGATCGCGACCCACGCGGAGATCTTCCGCATGTCCTCGTTCTGCTGCACGCTGATCCGGGCCAGTGCCGCGTCGAAGGCCGACGAGAGCAGCCCGTCGAGCGAGTCGATCGCCTCCGACACCCGGATCACGTGGTCGGCGACGTCCCGGAAGAACGGTGCCGCCTCGGCGGTGATGCCGGGGACGACGCCGGACGCGAACCGTTTCATCGGCTCCTTCAGCGGGTTCACGGCCCGGCGCATCTCGGCCAGCTCGCGCTTCAGCACGTAGATCCGCGGGGCGTCGTCGCTGCGGGCCGGGGAGAACACCGACGCCTCGACCTCGTCGACGTCCTCCTCGAGGGAGGAGGCCACCGACTCGTAGCTGTCGACCACCCGGTCGCAGATCGCGTAGACCACCGCCGACGGTCCGTGCCCGAGGACCTGCGTCTTCCCCTCCAGGTCGAGCCGGGCCGAGTGCAGCTCGGTGCCCTCACCGTGCCGGACGCTGACCACGAAGTTCGGGCCCACGAACAGGTTGATCTCGCCGGTCTCCACGGCATCGAGCTCGTCGACGTACCAGAGTGTCTTCAGCACCAGGAACAGCGCGTCGTCGTACCGCTCGAGCTTCGGTCGCTGGTGCGCCTTCAGCGCGTCCTCGACGGCGAGCGGGTGCAGCTCGAACAGCGACGAGACGGCGTCGAGCTCCTCGGCCGTCGGCTCGTGCAGCCCGACCCAGACGAAGTCGCCGTCGCCGCGGGCCGCGTCCCGGACCGCGCCGAGGTCCTCCCTCGGGCAGTCGACGGGCACCCGGACGCCGTCGCGGTAGAGGGCGTTGTCAACGATCACCCGCTCAGGTTACGGCCACTACGCTCTGAGCCATGGCAACTGTGATCCTGGCCCGGCACGGACGCACCACCGCGAACGCCACCGGTGTCCTCGCCGGCCGCGGCAAGGGTGTGCACCTCGACGAGCTCGGCCTGGCGCAGGCTCGATCGGCGGGGGAGCGGCTGGCCGGCCTGCCGCTCGCGGCGGTGGTGACCAGCCCGCTCGAGCGCTGCCGGGAGACGGCCCGGGAGATCAACGCATTGCAGCCGACGCCGCTGAAGGTCGCCACCGAGCGTGGTCTGCTCGAGTGCGACTACGGCAGCTGGACCGGCCGGGAGCTGAGGTCGCTGGCGAAGGAGAAGCTCTGGCAGACCGTGCAGGCGCACCCGGCCAACGCCCGGTTCCCCGAGGGGGAGTCGATGGCCCAGATGATGGCGCGCAGCGTCGCGGCGGTGCGCGCCTGGGACGCGCGGCTGGAGGAGCAGCACGGCCCGGACGCGGTGTGGCTCGCGGTGAGCCACGGGGACGTGATCAAGTCGATCCTCGCCGACGCGCTCGGCATGCACCTGGACCTTTTCCAGCGGATCGTCGCCGACCCGGGTTCGCTGTCGGTGATCCGGTACACCGCGCTGCGTCCGTTCGTGGTGTCGGTGAACTCTCTCGCCGGCGACCTGTCGGTCCTGAAGGCCAAGAAGCGGCGCCGCCGGCGGGCGGACAGCGATGCCGTCGTCGGTGGCGGTGCCGGCGGCCGGACCGCATAGGGTCGGATCCATGGCTCCCGTAGTGCACAGCTTCGACCCGCCGGAACGTTTCGTGGCCGGGACTGTCGGCCCGCCCGGACAACGCACCTTCTTCCTGCAGGCGCGCTCCGGACCGCGCGTCACCAGCGTGGCCCTCGAGAAGCAGCAGGTCTCGGTGCTCGCCGAGCGGATCGACGAGCTGCTCGACGAGGTGATGCGCGCGGGCGAGGGTGAGGCCACGGTCCCCGCGGTGGCGCCGGTCGGGCTGGAGGACGGTGACCCGCTCGAGCAGCCGATCGTCGAGGAGTTCCGGGCCGGCACGATGACCCTGTCCTGGGACGCCGCCGACGAACGGATCGTGGTCGAGGTGTTCCCGTTCACCGAGGAGGCGCTGATCAGCCCGGACCAGCCGGAGGAGGAGATCGACGAGCCGGACCCTGAGGAGATCCTCCTCGTCCGGCTTCCCGCGGGGCTGGCCCGCGCGTTCACCAAGCGGGCCCTGTCCGTGGTCGCCGCAGGGCGCGCCCCCTGTCCCTTCTGCGGCGGACCGGTCGACCCGGACGGCCACCTGTGCCCCCGCGCCAATGGGTTCCGCCGCACCGGTGGATGACCGGCACGACGAGCTCGCCGTTATCACCGAGGGCGAGCTCGAGCTCAAGGGCAGGATCCTGCCGGCCTCCAACCTGACCTTCTTCGGTGAGGTGAGCCTTGACCAGCGGTCGGTCCGGTGCGTCTACAAGCCGGTGACCGGCGAGCGTCCGCTGTGGGACTTCCCCGACGGGACGCTGGCGCGCCGGGAGGTCGCCGCCTACACCGTCTCGGAAGCGCTCGGCTGGGACGTGGTGCCGTTGACGGTGCTCCGCGACGGGCCGGCCGGCAGCGGCATGGTGCAGATCTGGCGGGAACCGGACCCGGACCAGGACCCGATCGACATCGTCCCCGTCGGCAGCGTCCCGGACGGCTACCGGCACGTGCTGGACGCCGTCGACGGAGCCGACCGACCGGTGTCCCTGGTGCACGAGGACACCGCGCCGCTGCGCCGGATGGCGGTGTTCGACGCGGTCGTGAACAACGCCGACCGCAAGGGTGGCCACGTCCTGGCGATGACCGACGGCCACCGGTTCGGCGTCGACCACGGGGTCACCTTCCACGTCGACAACAAGCTGCGGACCGTCCTGTGGGGCTGGGCCGACGAGGCGCTGCACCCGTCCGACGCGCAGGCGCTCGAAGCGCTCACCGAGGACCTCGAGGACGCGCGAAGCGGGCTGGCCGTCACCCTGAACCGGCTGCTGGCAGCCGAGGAGGTGCGGGCGCTGCGGACCCGGTGCCGACGGCTTCTCGACGCCGGCAGGATGCCGCTGCCGTCGGGGCAATGGCCGGCAATCCCGTGGCCGGCCTTCTAGCGTCGGTTGGTTAGGCTGCGCACATGCGCGCCTGGCCCACCACCGATGTTCCGCAGCTCGAAGGCTTCGGATCTGCACCCGCCGTCCACGTCTTCAACACCGCCACCGGGACCGTCGAGCCCACGACGCCGCAGGGCCGGGCCCGGATGTACGTCTGCGGGATCACCCCCTACGACGCCACCCACGTCGGCCACGCCGCGACCTATGTCGCTTTCGACCTGCTGAACCGCGCGTGGCGCGACGCCGGACACGAGGTCAGCTACGTCCAGAACGTCACCGACGTGGACGACCCCCTGCTGGAACGGGCTACCGCCACCGGCGTCGACTGGGCGGAGCTCGCCGAGCGCGAGACCGAGCTGTTCCGGGAGGACATGACCGCGCTGCGGGTGCTTCCGCCCGACGAGTACGTCGGCGCCGTCGAGTCCATCCCGCTCGTCGTCGAGGTGATCCAGCAGCTGCGCGACAAGGGCTTCGTGTACGACGTCGAGGGTGACCTGTACTTCGCCGTACATTCCGACCCCCGTTTCGGGGAGGTCTCCGGGCTCAGTGAGCAGGAGATGCTCGCGGTGTTCGGTGAGCGCGGGGGAGACCCGGACCGCCCCGGCAAGAAGCACGCGCTGGACTGCCTGCTCTGGCAGGCCGAACGCCCCGGCGAGCCGGCCTGGGACTCGGTGCTGGGTCGAGGCCGGCCCGGCTGGCACATCGAGTGCTCCGCGATCGCCCTGCGCTTCCTCGGTGAGGCCTTCGACGTGCAGGGCGGGGGAAGCGACCTCGCGTTCCCGCACCACGAGATGAGCGCGTCCGAGGCGCAGGCCGCGTTCGACGGCCTCACCTTCGCCCGGGCCTACCTGCACGCCGGCATGGTCGGCTACCAGGGCGAGAAGATGTCGAAGTCCAAGGGGAACCTGGTCTTCGTCTCCAGGCTGCGGGAGTCGGGGACCGACCCGATGGCGATCCGGCTCGCCCTCCTGGCCCGCCACTACCGTGCGGACTGGGAGTGGACCGATGCCGACCTGGAGCGGGCGAACGCACGCCTCGCCTCCTGGCGTGACGCGCTGGAGCACGCCTCCGACCAGGACGCACGACAGCTCGTGGGCGCCGTACGCACCCGCCTGGCCGACGACCTCGACGCACCGGCCGCGCTGGAGGCGATCGACGCGTGGGCGGCCGGCCGGCGCGACGGTGACGGCTCGGGCGCGGACGACGTGCGGGGGTTGCTCGACGCCCGGCTGGGGATCCTGCTGTAGCGCCGGCGCGGCTACCCGTCGTCGGTCTCGCGGCGCTTGAGGTACCGCTCGAACTCCCGCGCGATCGCCTCGCCGCTGGCCTCCGGAAGCTCCGCGGTGTCGCGGGTCTCCTCGAGCGCGCGGACGTAGTCGCCGATCTCCTCGTCCTCCTCCGCGAGCTCGTCGACCCCGCGCTCCCAGGCCCGGGCCTCCTCCGGGAGGTCCGCCAGCGGGATGCTGATCTCCAGCAGGTCCTCGAGCTGGCCGAGCAGCGCCAGGGTGGCCTTGGGGCACGGCGGCTGCGCCACGTAGTGGGGGACCGCCGCCCAGTAGGAGACGGCCGGCACGTCCATCTGCGTGCAGGCGTCCTGGAACACACCGACGATGCCGGTGGGTCCCTCGTAGTTGGACTGCTCGAGCTTGAGCCGGTCGGCCAGGTCGGGCTCGGTGGCCGTGCCGGTGACCGGGATCGGGCGCGTGTGCGGGGTGTCGGCCAGCAGCGCGCCGAGGGTCACCACCAGCTCGGTGCCCAGCTCGTCGGAGGCCGCGAGCAGCTCGGCGCAGAACTGCCGCCAGCGCATGTTCGGCTCGATGCCGCGCAGCAGCACCACGTCGCGCTGCGCGCCGGGCGGCCGGGCGACCGAGATCTGGGTCGACGGCCAGGTGATCCGGCGCATGCCGGAGTCGTTCGTGCCGACGACCGGCCGGTTCATCTGGAAGTCGTAGAAGTCCTCGGGGTCGATGGCGGCGACCACCTTCGCGTCCCAGACCTTGATCAGGTGGTCGACCACGGAGGAGGCGGCGTCCGCGGCATCGTTCCAGCCCTCGAAAGCGGCGATGAGAACCGGGGACACCAGCTCCGGGACTTCTTCGATCTCGATCACCCGGCCAGCCTAGTGCGCGACGGGCGCCCGGGCGGTGCCAACGGTGTGCGACGCGGGCAGGTTTTCCCGGGTTGACACACTGTGAGACAGCGATGTCAGGATGCGATACGTACGTCGGCCCGCCCCGCCGCCGCCCCTATCGTGACTGAGACGCCTCGTCGACGGACCGTCGGCGCCCCGACCCGGACAAGGACGCCCCTGTTGTCAGCCCCCGACCACCGCCCGGACGCCACGGACCAGCTCTCGGCGCTGCTCCGCGACCGGATCCTGGTCCTCGACGGCGCGATGGGGACGATGATCCAGGGGCACCGGCTCGAGGAGGCGCAGTTCCGGGGTGAGCGGTTCGCGGACTGGTCCCAGGACCTGCGCGGCAACAACGACCTGCTGAGCCTGACCCAGCCGGAGCTGATCCGCGAGATCCACCGCGAGTACCTCCAGGCCGGCGCGGACCTGGTGGAGACCAACACCTTCAACGCCCAGGCCATCTCGCTGCTCGACTACGGCATGCAGGACCTCGCCTACGAGATGAACCTCGAGTCGGCCAGGCTGGCCCGTCGCGAGTGCGACGCGATGAGCGAGCAGACCCCGGACCGGCCCCGGTTCGTGGTCGGCTCCCTCGGGCCGACCAACCGGACTGCCTCGATCTCGCCCGACGTGAACGACCCGGGCAAGCGCAACGTCACCTACGACGAGCTGGTCGCGGCCTACCTCGAGCAGGCCCGTGGCCTGGTCGACGGCGGTGCCGACCTGCTGCTGGTGGAGACGATCTTCGACACCCTGAACGCCAAGGCAGCGATCTTCGCCTGCGAGACGCTGTTCGAGGAGCACGAGCGCCGCTGGCCGGTGATCATCTCGGGCACGATCACCGACGCCTCCGGGCGGACCCTGTCCGGCCAGGTCACCGAGGCGTTCTGGAACTCGGTCCGGCACGCCGGGCCGCTCGCGGTGGGGCTCAACTGCGCCCTGGGCGCCGCCGACATGCGGCCCTACGTCGCCGAGCTCTCCCGGCTCGCCGACTGCTTCGTGTCCTGCCACCCCAACGCCGGGCTGCCCAACGAGTTCGGGGAGTACGACGAGACCCCCGAGCAGACCTCCGAGGTGCTCGAGGAGTTCGCGACGAGCGGGATGGTCAACATCCTCGGCGGCTGCTGCGGCACCACGCCCGCGCACATCACCAGCATCGCGACCGCGGTGAAGGGCACCCCGCCCCGGACACCGGTCGAGGCCACGGGGGCGTGTCGCCTGTCCGGTCTGGAGCCGCTGAACATCACCGACGAGTCCCTGTTCGTCAACGTCGGAGAGCGCACGAACATCACCGGTTCGGCCCGGTTCCGCAACCTGATCAAGGCCGGGGACTACCCGACCGCCCTGTCGGTGGCCCGCCAGCAGGTCGAGGCGGGCGCCCAGGTGATCGACGTGAACATGGACGAGGGGATGATCGACGGCGTCGCCGCGATGGACCGGTTCGTCAAGCTGATCGCCGGCGAGCCCGACATCTCGCGAGTGCCGGTGATGGTCGACTCGTCGAAGTGGGAGGTCATCGAGGCCGGCCTCAAGTGCATCCAGGGCAAGCCGGTGGTCAACTCCATCTCCCTCAAGGAGGGCGAGGAGCAGTTCGTCGAGCAGGCCAGGCTGTGCCGCAAGTACGGCGCTGCTGTCGTGGTGATGGCCTTCGACGAGGACGGCCAGGCCGACAACCTCGAACGCCGCAAGGCGATCTGCCGGCGTGCCTACACGATCCTCACCGAGAAGGTCGGGTTCCCGGCCGAGGACATCATCTTCGACCCGAACATCTTCGCGATCGCGACCGGGATCGAGGAGCACAGCAACTACGGCGTCGACTTCATCGAGGCCACCCGCTGGATCAAGCAGAACCTGCCGGGCGCCCTGGTCTCCGGCGGCGTGTCCAACGTGTCGTTCTCGTTCCGCGGCAACAACCGGGTCCGTGAGGCGATCCATGCGGTCTTCCTGTTCCACGCGATCCGCGCCGGGATGGACATGGGGATCGTCAACGCCGGTGCGCTCACCGTCTACGACGAGATCGACCCGGAGCTGCGTGAACGGATCGAGGACGTGGTCCTCAACCGGCGCGCGGACAACACCGAGCGGATGCTCGAGATCGCCGGCCGGTTCGCGGGCGAGGGCGCGAAGCAGGAGGTCGCTGACCAGGAGTGGCGCTCGCTCCCGGTCGGCGAGCGGATCACGCACGCGCTCGTGAAGGGGATCGACGACTACGCGGAGACCGACGCCGAGGAGCTCCGTCAGGAGATCAGCGCCCGCGGCGGGCGACCGATCGAGGTCATCGAAGGTCCGCTGATGGACGGCATGAACGTGGTCGGTGACCTGTTCGGGTCCGGCAAGATGTTCCTGCCCCAGGTCGTGAAGTCGGCCCGCGTGATGAAGAAGGCGGTCGCCTACCTGATCCCGTTCATCGAGGCCGAGAAGCAGCCGGGGGACGAGGAGCGCAGCAACGGCAAGGTGGTGATGGCCACCGTCAAGGGGGACGTGCACGACATCGGCAAGAACATCGTCGGCGTGGTGCTCCAGTGCAACAACTACGACGTCGTGGACCTCGGCGTGATGGTGCCTGCACAGAAGATCCTGGACACGGCCAAGGCCGAGCGCGCCGACGTGATCGGCCTGTCCGGCCTGATCACCCCCTCGCTGGACGAGATGGTCAACTTCGCCACGGAGATGGAGCGGCAGGGGCTCGAGATCCCGTTGCTGATCGGCGGTGCGACCACGTCGCGGGCCCACACGGCAGTCAAGGTGACGCCGAAGTACCACGGCCCGGTGGTGTGGGTGAAGGACGCCTCCCGCTCGGTCCCGGTGGTGGCGGCGCTGCTCTCCGACGAGCAGCGGCCGAGGCTCCTCGCCGACGTCAAGGCCGACTACGACGCGCTGCGGGCCCGGCACGCGGCCAAGCAGAACGACCGGCCGATGCTCAGCCTGGAGAAGGCGCGCGCCAACCGCACGCCGATGGACTGGGCCGGTTACCAGCCGCCTCGCCCGGCGCTGCTCGACCAGCAGGACGGCTACGTCCGCACCTTCACCGACTACCCCCTGGCCGAGCTGCGCGACTACATCGACTGGCAGCCGTTCTTCAATGCCTGGGAGATGAAGGGCAAGTTCCCCGACATCTTGAACAACCCCGCCTCCGGCGAGGCCGCCCGCAAGCTGTGGGACGACGCGCAGGCGATGCTGGACCGGCTGATCGCGGAGAGCTGGCTGCGCGCCAACGGCGTGATCGGCCTGTTCCCCGCCAACACCGTCGGCGCCGAGGACATCGAGGTGTACGCCGACGAGTCCCGGTCGCAGGTGGTCGCAACCCTGCACCACCTGCGCCAGCAGGGCGAGCACCGGCAGGGCATCCCGAACCGGTCGCTGGCCGACTTCGTCGCCCCCAAGGAGACCGGCCTCTCGGACTACGTGGGTGGCTTCGCCGTGACCGCGGGGCTCGGCAGCACCGAGAAGATCATGGAGTTCAAGGAGCAGCTCGACGACTACAGCGCGATCCTGCTCGAGACCCTCGCCGACCGGCTGGCCGAGGCGTTCGCGGAGCGGATGCACGAGCGGGTCCGCCGGGAGCTCTGGGGCTACGCGGCCGACGAGTCGCTGTCGAACGAGGACCTGATCCGGGAGACCTACGCAGGGATCCGCCCGGCGCCCGGCTATCCCGCGTGCCCGGAGCACACCGAGAAGGCCACCCTGTGGGAGCTCCTCGACGTGGAGCGCAACACCGGGATCACCCTGACCGGCAGCATGGCGATGTGGCCCGGCGCCGCGGTCAGCGGCTGGTACTTCTCGCACCCCGACTCGCAGTACTTCGTGGTCGGCCGGATCGGCCGGGACCAGGTCGAGGACTACGCCGCCCGCAAGGGATGGGGCCAGGCCGAGGCGGAGCGCTGGCTCGCACCCAACCTCGGCTACGAGCCCGAGGACTGACGGGCGGCCCGTGGACCATCCCTGGCCGGCTGCCGTCCTGTGGGACATGGACGGCACCCTCGTCGACACCGAGCCCTACTGGATCGAGTCGGAGTTCGACCTGGTCGAGGAGCACGGCGGCACCTGGAGCAGGGAGCACGCGCTGAACCTGGTCGGCAACGACCTGCTCGTGTCCGGCCGCTACATCCGCGAGCACGCGGCCATCGACCTCGAGCCGGACCGGATCGTCGAGGAGCTGCTCGACCGGGTGGTCGCCCGCGTGGAGCGGCGGGTCCCGTGGCGCCCGGGAGCGGTCGACCTGCTGGTCGACCTGCGCGCCCACGGCGTGCGGTGCGCGTTGGTCACGATGTCCTACCGGCGGTTCGTCGAGCCGATCCTGCAGGTCCTGCCGGAGGGCACCTTCGAGGTGGTGGTCACCGGCGACGCGGTCACCCAGGGAAAACCGCATCCCGAGCCGTACCTGAAGGCGGCGGCGGTGCTCGGTGTCCCGCCGGCCGCGACCCTGGCGATCGAGGACTCCAACACCGGTGCTCGCTCGGCCGAGGCCGCCGGCTGCACCGTCCTGGTCGTTCCCAACCACGTCCCGGTGCTTCCCGGCCCCCGCCGTGTGTTCGCCAAGACTCTGGACGAGTTGGACTTTTCGACGCTCCCGCGACCGATATCCGGCTAATCGTTGCCAGATTGCGACCGTGTCCCGGCCGCGATGTTGTGGAACAGGCCCGACTCGTGAGAGTAATGTCCACGGCACTCCGCTCCTACATCCGTGTAGGAGCATGTATTCGTGAGGTGGAAAGTTGAACCGCAGACGAGGACTACTGGCAGTCGCCAGTGCGGGCGTCTTGATCGCCACGCTTGCAGCGTGTGGTGACGATGCGTCCAATGGAAACGATGGCGCCAGTGGCTCCGGCGAGAGCTGGATTCTCGGTACGACCGAGTCCGTCACCGCCATGGACCCGGCCGGGTCGTACGACTTCGGCTCGTGGAACATGCAGTACAACATCTTCGAGCAGCTGATGACCGTCCCCGCCGGCCAGAGCGAGCCGCAGGGCGACGCCGCCGAGTCGTGCGAGTACGACGACGCGCAGACCGTGACCTGCACGCTCAAGGACGGCCTCAAGTTCTCCAACGGCCACGACCTCACCTCCTCGGACGTGAAGTTCTCCCTGGAGCGCAACATCAGCATCGCGGACCCGAACGGCTCCTCGGTGCTGCTGGGCTCCATCATCGAGCCCGACTCGGACCCGCAGGCCGTGGCCGAGGGTGCGATCGAGACCCCGGACGACAAGACGATCGTCTTCCACCTGAACAAGCCGGACACCACCTTCATCAAGGTGCTGTCGACCGCGACCACGTCGATCGTCGACGAGGAGGTCTTCCCGGCCGACAAGCTGCTCGGCGACGACCAGGTCGTCGGCTCCGGCCCCTACAAGCTCAGCCAGTACAAGCCCGGCGAGCAGGCGGTCCTCGAGGCGAACGAGACCTATGAGGGCGACCGCGCCCCGAAGAGCCCGCAGATCTTCGTCACCTACTTCAGTGACACGGCCCCGCTCAAGCAGGCCGTCGAGAGCGGCCAGGTCGACATCGCCTGGCGCACGCTCAGCCCGACCGACCTGAACGACCTGGAGGGCAGCGACTCGGTCGAGGTGATCAAGGGCGAGGGCTCGGAGTTCCGCTACTGGGTCGCACAGATGAACAACCCGGTCGTCGGGGACACCCCCGAGGGCTTGGCGGTCCGCCAGGCGGCCGCGCAGATCATCGACCGCGCCGCGATCGCGCAGGACTCCTACAGCGGCACCGTCGAGCCTGCCTATTCCATCGTTCCCCCGGGGTTCGGTGGCCAGAAGGACTCGTTCGAGGCCAAGTACGGCGAGCCGAGTGTCGAGGCGGCCACGAAGCTGCTCCAGGACGCCGGTGTGCAGACGCCGGTCAAGCTGACCCTGGGCTACACGCCGACCCACTACGGGCCGAACGCGGTCGACGAGGCCACCCAGTTCGCAGCGCAGCTCAACGACAGCGGGCTGTTCGACGTGAACACCCAGGACGCCGAGTGGGAGCAGTACCAGACGCTCTACAAGGAAGGCGCCTACGACCTGTTCATCCTCGGCTGGTACCCCGACATCCTGGACGCGGACAACTACCTGACCCCGTTCATCCGGGACGGTGGCTTCTACGCCAACGGGTACTCCAACCCTGAGGTCAACGAGCTGCTCGACGCCGAGCTCGCGGAGACCGACACCGGCGAGCGCGAGGAGATCATCGGCCAGCTGCAGGACATCGTGGCCGAGGACGTCCCGCTGATCCCGTCGTGGAACGGTCAGAACGTGGCCGTGGCGAACAACAGCATGGAAGGCGTCGCGGACACGCTCGACCCGACGTACATCTTCCGGTTCTGGATGATCAGCAAGAACGGTTAGTTCATGGAAGGGGGAGGGTACGCAGAGGCGTGCCCTCCCTTTTCCCCTGTCAGGAAGGAACCAGATGAGCGCGGGCTCGGGATCGCTGCCTCGTTACATTCTCCAGCGGCTGCTGCTGATCATTCCCATGATGTGGGTCCTGATCACCGTCGTGTTCATCCTGCTCCGGGTGGCACCGGGTGATCCGGTCTCTGCCGCAGTCGGAGGCAAGCTCGACGAGGAGGCGCTGGACCAGCGCCGCGCCGCCCTCGGTCTGGACCGGCCGCTGATCGTGCAGTACCTGGAGTACCTCGGCAACGTGGTCCGGCTGGACTTCGGCGAGACCATCTCCGACAACCGGCCGATCATCGACATCATCCGCGACAACGGCGGCGCCACGCTGACGCTGACGATCGGCGCCTTCCTGTTCGCGCTGCTGATCGGGATCCCGCTCGGGCTGTACGCCGGCCGCCGCCGCGACACCGCCTCGGACGTGTCCATCCGGATCTTCGGCGTGATCACCTACGCCGCCCCGATCTTCTGGACCGGCCTGCTGCTGGTCATCCTGGTCGCCCCCACCGGGTGGCCGACCTTCGACATCGCCTCACCGATCACCAAGTTCGAGGTGGAACCGGTCACCCGGATCATCCTCGTGGACGCGATGATCGCCGGGAACTGGGACGCCGTCGTCGACATCCTCCAGCACCATGTGCTGCCCTGCTTCACGCTCGGGCTGCTGCTCGCCGGTGTCTTCATCCGGCTGGTCCGGGTGAATATCCTCCAGACGCTCAAGGACGACTACGTCGAGGCCGCCCGCGCCCGCGGGATCGCCGAACGGCACGTGATCCGGCGGCACGCGTTCCGCAACGCGCTGGTGCCGGTGGTCACCGTGATCGGCCTCCAGGTGGCGCTGACGATGTCCGGTGCCATCCTGACCGAGAAGACGTTCAACTGGCCCGGGCTCGGCACCCAGCTGGTCGACTACCTCACTGCCCGCGACTACGCGGCGGTGCAGGGCATCGTGACCTTCATCGCGCTCGTCGTGGTGGTCACCAGCGTGCTGGTCGACGTCCTCAACGCCGTGATCGACCCCCGAGTGAGGTACTGATGTTCCGCCGTCTCCTCTCCCCCATCCGCGGCACCAGCGGGATGGCCCGGTGGATCCTGGTCACCGGCATGTTCGTCACGGCTGTCTTCGTCATCTTCGCGCTGTTCGCGCCCTGGATCGCGCCGTACGACTTCAACCAGCAGACCGTGGACGGCGTCAAGTTCGACAAGATGGCGCCGCCGGACGGCGACCACTGGTTCGGCACCAACGACCAGTTCTACGACGTGCTGTCCCGGGTGATCTGGGGAGCGCGCACCGCAGTCCAGGTCGTGGCGCTCTCGGTGGTGTTCTCGGTCGTGATCGGGGTCCCGCTCGGGCTGCTGTCCGGGTTCGTCGGCGGCTGGGTCGACCGGATGCTGGTCTTCCTGATGGACTCGCTGTACGCGATGCCCTCCCTGCTGCTGGCGATCGTGTTCTCCTTCCTGCTGCGCGGACCGCTCGGCGGCGGCATCATCGCCGCGGCGCTGTCGCTGACCGCGATCTACATCCCGCAGTACTACCGGGTGGTGCGCAACACCACCGTCAGTGCGCGCGAGGCGACGTACGTCGAGGCTGCCCGCGCGATCGGCGCGAAGAACGGCACGATCATGGGTCGTTACCTGTTCGGCAACGTGATCCAGTCGGTTCCGGTGATCGGCACGCTGAACGCGGCGGACGCGATCGGCACGCTCGCCGCACTCGGCTTCCTCGGCCTGGGCATCCAGCCGAACGAGGCGTCCGAGTGGGGCTACGACCTGAGCCGGGCGCTCGACGACGCCGCGGCCGGGATCTGGTGGACCACCGTCTTCCCCGGCATGGCGATCGTGCTTCTGGTGACCGGGCTGACCCTGGTCGGGGAGGGCCTGAACGAGACGGTGAACCCGGCGCTGCGCAAGCGGAGGCTGCGCCCGGTCCAGCTGCCGCCGCACGAGCCGAGCACGTACCTGGCCGAGAAGGACGACACCCGGTTCGCCGTCGGCGACCGGGAGCCGGTCGAGAAGGGGGACGAACGATGACCGAGATGACCAACAGGGCGACGAGCGCTGCCACAGCCGACGGCCCGGTGATCGACGCCCGCGACCTCCGGATCTGGTACGGCACCGATCGCGGCCCGGTCAAGGCCGTCGACGGGGTCAGCTTCACGCTCCGCAAGGGCGAGATCCTCGGCCTGGTCGGTGAGTCGGGTTGCGGCAAGTCCACCCTCGGCCGCGGCCTGCTCGGACTGCTGCCGGAAGGCGCCAAGATGGACGGGCAGCTGCGCTTCAACGGCGAGGACCTGCTCGCGCTGCCGAAGAAGCAGATGTTCGCCAAGCGCGGCGCGGAGCTCGGGATGATCTTCCAGGAGCCGCTGACCCGGCTCAACCCGCTGATGCGGATTTCCGAGCACTTCGAGGAGACCCTGAAGGCCCACGAGAAGCGGATCGGGAACGCCGAGATCGAGCGCCGCTCGATGGAGGTGCTCCGGCTGATGGGCATCCCGCCGACGCGTTTCCGCTCCTACCCGCACGAGTTCTCCGGTGGGATGCGGCAGCGGCTGATGATCGCCTTGTCGCTGGTGCTGCGACCTTCGTTCGTCGTGGCCGATGAGCCGACCACCGCGCTCGACGTACTCGTGGAGGCGCAGATCATCCGGATCCTGCACGACCTGCGTCGCGAGTTCGACACCTCGCTGCTGCTGATCACCCACAACCTCGGCATCATCGCCGAGGCGTGCGACCGGGTCGCG
>DATFGA010000186.1:0-3361 GCA_035249775.1 Nocardioidaceae bacterium
CGCAACTTCGCGGCCGGCATGTCCGGCGGGGTCGCGTTCGTCCTGGACCTCGACGAGGGCCGGGTCAACCCCGAGCTGGTGGAGCTGCGTCCCGTCGAGGGTGAGGCGGCCGGCGAGCTCGAGGCCGTCGTACGCCGGCACCTGGAGGAGACCGAGTCCACGATCGCCGCGGAGCTCCTCGAGGACTGGCCGGCGGCGCTGGCCCGGTTCACCGAGGTGATGCCCAGCGACTTCAAACGGGTGCTGGAGGCGAGGGCCGAGGCACTGGAGGAAGGCCTCACCGAGGACGAGGCCGCCACACGGATGATGGAGGCTCTCCATGGCTGACCCGAAGGGTTTCCTGAAGCACGGCCGCGAGGTCGCGGCACGCCGGCCGGTCGAGGAGCGGGTGCAGGACTGGAACGAGGTCTACCCCTCCGGTGCCGGCAGGTCGCTGCTGCCGATCATCACCGAGCAGGCCGGTCGTTGCATGGACTGTGGCATCCCGTTCTGTCACCAGGGCTGCCCGCTGGGCAACATCATCCCGGAGTGGAACGACCTGGTCTGGCGCGACGACTGGGAGGGTGCGATCGAGCGGCTGCACGCGACCAACAACTTCCCGGAGTTCACCGGGCGGCTGTGTCCGGCGCCGTGCGAGACCGCCTGTGTGCTCGGCATCAACCAGGACCCGGTGACGATCAAGAACGTCGAGGTCGCGATCGCCGACAAGGCCTGGGACTCCGGTTACGTCCGGCCCCAGCCGCCGGAGTGGCTGACCGGCAAGACGGTCGCGGTCGTCGGCTCCGGGCCGGCCGGGCTGGCCGCCGCGCAGCAGCTGACCCGGGCCGGGCACACCGTCGCGGTCTACGAGCGGGCGGACCGGATCGGCGGGCTGATGCGTTACGGCATCCCCGAGTTCAAGATGGAGAAGAAGTACCTCGACCGGCGCCTGGAGCAGATGAAGCGCGAGGGCACGGTGTTCCGCGCCGGCGTCGACGTCGGCGGTGACCTGACCGGGCCGCAGCTGACCGAGCGGTTCGACGCGGTGGTGCTCGCGATCGGCGCGACCGCCGCACGTGACCTGCCGGTCACCGGCCGGGAGCTCGGCGGCATCCACCAGGCGATGGAGTTCCTGCCGCAGTCGAACCGTGCCTCCCTCGGCGAGGAGGTGGCCGACCAGATCGTGGCCACCGACAAGCACGTGGTGATCATCGGTGGCGGTGACACCGGGGCGGACTGCCTGGGCACCGCGCACCGGCAGGGCGCCAAGTCGGTGACCCAGCTCGAGATCATGCCGCAGCCCGGGACCGACCGGCCGGACAACCAGCCGTGGCCGACCTACCCGATGACGTTCCGGGTGTCCTCCGCCCACGAGGAGGGCGGCGACCGGGTCTACTCGGTGTCCACCAAGGAGTTCCTCGGCGACGAGTCGGGCAACGTCCGGGCGCTGCGCCTGGGCGAGGTCGAGATGCGGGACGGCCGGTTCCAGGAGGTCGCCGGCTCCGAGCGCGAGATCCCGGCCGAGCTGGTGCTGTTCGCGATGGGCTTCACCGGTCCCGAGCAGGAGGGCCTCGTCTCGCAGCTCGGCGTGGACCTCGACGAGCGCGGGAACGTGACCCGTGACGCGTCGTACATGTCCTCGGTCGACGGTGTCTTCGTCGCCGGTGACGCGGGCCGCGGTCAGTCGCTGATCGTGTGGGCGATCGCCGAGGGCCGTGCGGCGGCGGCGGCCGTGGACACCTACCTCACCGGTGCGACCACGCTGCCGTACCCGATCGCGCCGACGGAGCGCCCGCTGGTGGTGTGAGCCGGCGGCGGAACACCATGGTATGTCGAGGATCTGCCGCTCCCCATGGGTTGTAAGCCATGGGGAGCGGCAGATCTCCTGCATACCGTGGTAATCCTCCAGGGGCGGACGCGCGCGTTTGGGCGACCGCGGGGTAGCCAATAGGGTCGGAGGGTGCGAAGAGCGAAGATTGTCTGCACCCTCGGCCCGGCGACCGCGACCCCGGAACGGATCCGCGAGCTCGTGGACGCCGGCATGGACGTGGCCCGGCTCAACCTGAGCCACGGGAGCCATGCCGACCACGAGCGGGCGTACCGGATGGTGCGCCAGGCCTCCGACGAGAGCGGCCACGGCGTCGGTATCTTCGCGGACCTGCAGGGCCCCAAGATCCGGCTCGGGAAGGTCGTCGACGGCCCGGTCGAGCTCGAGCAGGGGCAGGACTTCACGATCACCACCCGCGACGTCCCCGGTGACCGGCACATCTGCTCCACGACGTACGACGGGCTCCCCGGTGACGTCAGCAAGGATGACCAGATCCTGATCGACGACGGCCGGGTGCGCCTGATCGTGACGGCGGTCAGCGACACCGACGTGGACACCAAGGTGGTCGTGCCGGGCCCGATCAGCAACAACAAGGGCATCAACCTGCCCGGTGTCGCGGTGTCGGTTCCGGCGCTGTCGGAGAAGGACGTCGAGGACCTGCGCTGGGCGCTGCAGCTGAGGGTGGACTTCATTGCGCTGTCGTTCGTGCGCTCGGCCAAGGACGCGGAGGACGTCCGCCGGATCATGGCCGAGGAGAACGTCTTCCTGCCGGTGATCGCGAAGATCGAGAAACCGCAGGCGATCGAGAACATCGACGAGGTGATCAAGGCCTTCGACGGGTTCATGGTGGCCCGAGGTGACCTCGGTGTGGAGTGCCCGCTCGAGGACGTCCCGTTCCTGCAGAAGCACGTGATCGAGAAGGCCCGCCGCAACGCGAAACCCGTGATCGTGGCGACCCAGATGCTGGAGTCGATGATCTCCTCACCGCGGCCGACCCGCGCCGAGGCCTCCGACGTGGCCAACGCCGTGCTCGACGGCGCCGACGCGGTGATGCTGTCCGGCGAGACCAGCGTGGGGGAGTTCCCGATCGAGACCGTGGAGACGATGGCCCGGATCATCACCTCCACCGAGCACCACTCGTTGCCGAACACCGCCGCGATCGACTGGGCGCCGCGCACCCGTGGCGGGGTGATCGCCAAGGCCGCGGCGGAGGTCGCCAGCCGGGTCGGCGCGAAGTACACCGTCGCCTTCACCCAGAGCGGTGACTCCGCGCGCCGGCTGTCCCGCTACCGGGGACCCATCCCGACCCTGGCGTTCACTCCGGTTCCTGCGGTCCGCTCGCAGCTCTCACTGACCTGGGGCGTGGAGACGTTCCTCGCGCCGGAGGTCGAGCACACCGACGAGATGGTCCGTCAGGTCGACGAGGCGCTGCTGAAGATCGGCCGCGTCACCGAGGGTGATCTCGTGGTGATCATCGCGGGCAGCCCTCCGGGCATCCCCGGTTCCACCAACGCGTTGCGGATCCACAAGATGGGCGATGCGATCAACGAGGTG
>DATFGA010000187.1:0-5999 GCA_035249775.1 Nocardioidaceae bacterium
AACCTCGCCTACATCATTCGGGCGCGCACCGTGCTGCTCCGCAACACCGGCGGTGCGGTGGCTCCGCTGAACTCGTGGCTGTTCCTGCAGGGCCTCGAGACCCTGCACTTGCGGATGGAGCGGCACAGCGAGAACGCGCTCCAGGTGGCCCGGTTCCTCGAGGGTCACGATGCCGTGTCGTGGGTGAGCTACCCGGGCCTCGACGGCGACGCCTACAAGGAGACCGCCGACCGCACCTTGCTCGGTCGGGGGTACGGCGGCCTGGTCAGCTTCGGCGTGAAGACCGGCCGCGAGGGCGGCAAGAAGTTCGTCGAGTCGCTGGAGCTGTTCAGCCACCTGGCCAACATCGGCGACACGAAGTCGCTGGCGATCCACAACGCCACCACCACGCACTCGCAGCTGACGCCCGAGGAGCTCGAGGCGGCCGGCGTGCCCGAGGACATGGTGCGGCTCTCGATCGGCATCGAGCACGTCGAGGACATCCTGGCCGATCTCGAGCAGGCGCTGGCGGCCTCCAAATAGGAATGCCGACAGCCGAGGGCTCACTGGGCTTCACCCGGACCGAGCGGGCCGTCCTCTTCACCGAGGACGACCCGCTCGTGCTCGCCGGTGGTCGCCGGCTGGGACCGGTCGAGGTGGCCTACGAGACCTACGGCACCCTCGCCCCGGAGCGGGACAACGCGGTCTTCGTCTGCCATGCCCTGACCGGAGACGCGCACGCCGCCGGCCACCACGGCGACCCGGCCCGCGTCGGCTGGTGGGACAACCTGATCGGACCCGGGAAGGCGCTGGACACCGACCGGTTCTTCGTGATCTGCCCCAACCTCCTCGGCGGCTGCCAGGGCACCACCGGCCCGACGTCGACCGACCCGCACACCGGGCGGCCCTACGGGCTGGAGTTCCCGATGCTGCAGATGACCGACTTCGTCAGCGTGCACCGTCGGCTGCTCGAGCACCTCGGCATCGACCGGCTGCGCGCCGCGGTCGGCGGGTCGCTCGGCGGGATGCAGGTGCTGCAGTGGGCCGTCGACGCCCCCGAGCAGGTCCGGGACGCCGTCGTCGTGGCGGCCTCCTCCCGGCTGACCGCGCAGAACATCGCGTTCTCCGCGGTGGCGCGCGAGGCGATCATGCGTGACCCCGACTTCAGCGACGGCCGGTACGCCGAGAACGGCCGGCCCCCGCACCTCGGGATGGCGATCGCCCGGATGATGGCCCACATCACCTACCTCTCCGAGGAGGCGATGACGGAGAAGTTCGGCCGCCGCCTGCAGGGCGACGAGCCCGCCGGAAGCCGGATGGGGCTCGGTGTGGACTTCCAGGTCGAGAGCTACCTGAACCATCAGGGCGAGACCTTCCTCGACCGCTTCGACGCGCTGTCCTACCTCTACCTCACGCGGGTGATGGACTACTTCGACCCCTTCGCCGACCCCGCCGCCGCCGAGCGGATCGCGGCCGGCGGGACCCGGTTCCTGGTCGTCTCCTTCGACAGCGACTGGCGTTTCGACACCGCGCACTCGCGGCGGATCGTGCGCACCCTGGAGCATGCCGGCGTGCCGACCAGCTTCCGGGAGATCCGCTCGGCGTGGGGCCACGACTCGTTCCTGCTCCGGCCGCCGGGCTACCACGAGACGATCGAGGCGTTCCTGGACGGAGCCGGAGGGTGAGGCCCGACCTGGCCCTGGTCGCCGACCTGGTCCCTGCCGGCTCCCGGGTGCTCGATCTCGGCTGCGGGGAGGGCGACCTGCTCGCCCACCTCTTCCAGGAGCGCGACTGCTCCGGCACCGGCGTGGAGATCGACCCTGATGCGGTGCTCGCCGCGATCCGCCGCGGCGTGCCGGTGATCGAGGTCGACCTCGACGAGCAGCTCGGCGAGTTCGCGGACGCGTCGTACGACGTGGTGGTGATGTCCCAGACGCTGCAGGCGACCCGGCGACCGGCCGAGGTGCTCCAGGAGATCGGCCGGATCGGTGGACGGTGCGTCGTCTCGGTGCCGAACTTCGGTCTCTGGCGGCACCGCGTCGGGCTGCTGCTGCGCGGCCGGATGCCGGTCTCGCACGAGCTCCCGCACCCGTGGCACGAGACCCCCAACATCCACCTCTCGACGCTCGCCGACCTCGAGGCGCTGTTCACGTCGGTGGGCATGCGGGTCGAGGAACGCATCGTCCTGGACGAGAAGGCGACCCGGATGCGGCACGGCCTCGCCGCGAACCTTCGCGCGGGTGCCGCGATCTACCTGCTGACCCGGGAGCGTTCTCGTGGAACGCTGGGGTCGTGAGCCCGCGACCCGACGACACCGGACCCGAGCTGAACGTGCTCGGCGGGGAGCTGGAGACGTGTGGGTCGGTCCCGATCACCGGCTTCTACCGTGATGGGTGCTGCAGCACCGGCCCGGAGGACATCGGCAGCCACACGGTCTGCGCGGTGGTCACCCGCGAGTTCCTCGCCCATCAGCAGGAGGTCGGCAACGACCTGGTGACGCCCCGGCCGGAGTGGCGGTTTCCTGGTCTCGAGCCGGGGGACCGCTGGTGCGTGGTCGCAGCACGATGGCTCCAGGCCTACCAGGACGGAGCTGCGCCGCCCGTCGTACTCGCCTGCACCCATGAACGCGCCCTCGACGTGATCCCGCTGCCGTTGCTGCGCGAGCACGCCGTCGACGTACCCGCGGACCCGACCGGACTCGACTAGCGGTCCGGAAAGTTGAGTACCGGACCTGAGTACGACGACTCTGGGGCGGGGGCCTTCGTCGCGCCAGGATCGAGGCATGACAACACATGCAGAGATTCGCCGGGTGCACGACACCCGGAGCGCGACGGTGGTGACGGCGCTGGTGGACCGCGGCCTGGTCGACGCCGGGCGGCGGGGCGAGGCGCTCCTCACCGTCGACGCGGTCCTCGGTGGCACCGTCGCCGCCCCCGCACCGCTGCGCCGCCGCTTCGCCGAGCTGGCCGGCTACCTCGGTGGCTCGCTGGTGGTGGCCGCCGCGGGCATCTTCCTGGCCAGCCGGTGGGGCGGGCTCACCTCCGGTGAACGCGTCGGCCTGCTCGGCGCGGCGACCGCGGTCCTGGTCGTGGCCGGCCTCGCGCTCCTGCTGACCGGGAAGCAGACGGTCGCGTCCCGGGACGGTCGAGGGGCAGTACGGCGGCGGCTCACGGGGTTGCTGTTCACCGCCGGAGCGGCCACCGCTGCTGCCACGGTGGGGCTCCAGGCGGGGGAGACGCTGGCCTCGACGAACTCCACCGAAGCCCTGCTCGCCTCGCTCACCCTGCTCCTCGTCGCCGCCGTCGGCTACCTCCTCGCGCCCACCGTGGTCGGGCAGCTCGGGATCGCCGTCGGCGCGTTCCTCACCGTGCCCTGGGCGCTCGATGAGATCGGCGACATCGAGCCGGTCGCGTTCGGGCTGCTGGTGCTGCTTGCCGGCGCCGGCTGGGTGGTGCTGGCCGAGCGCGGCGTCTGGGCCGAGGTGGCATCGGCCCGGGTGATCGGCAGTGTGATTGCGCTCGTGGGTGCGCAGATCCCCGCCTTCGACGACGAGTTCCGCTGGGTCGCCTACATCGCCTCGGCCGCGGTCGCCGCAGCGGTGCTCGTCCTGTTCGTCGTCCGGCCGGCCTGGCCCTACCTCGCCGCGGGAGTCGTCGCCGTCACCGTCGTGGTGCCCGAGGCGGTCCTCGACTGGACCGACGGCTCGCTCGGCGCCGCTGGGGGACTGCTCGTGGCCGGTGGCACGCTGCTTGCGGCCTCGCTGCTCGGGCTCCGGCTGCGGCAGGAGGTTCTCGAGGATCCTGGCGCTACCGCAAATCGCCCTCTTTCGATGTAATGTGACGCATCCCACGCTGGTCAGGCGTGGGTCGGAGCTATCCATGAACGAGGGGCATAGATGAGATTTCGACACACAGCGGGGGGTCCACGCCGGGCCGCCCTGGCGACAGTCGTCGCGGGTGCGACGGCACTCGCCGGCCTGGGCGGACTGTCAGGCCTGCCGGCCAACGCCGCAGTGACCAGCCAGACAACCAGCGTGCAGACCGACGACGGCAAGCGGCTCGGGGACGGGGACAACCGCCCGGTCCGCCGCACCGTCGACGTGCAGATCCTGTCGTTCAACGACTACCACGGCCACCTCGAGGCGACGGACTCCCCGCAGTCCCCGCTGCCGCCGTCCTGTGAGGACGAGCCCAGGCCCGACCCGTGCACCCCGCCCGTCGGTGGCGTGGAGTACCTCGCCTCCCACGTGAAGGCGCTGGAGAAGCAGCAGCCGAAGAGCACCCTGACCGTCGCGGCCGGTGACCTGATCGGCGGCTCGACGTTCCTGTCCGGGCTGTTCCAGGACCAGCCGTCCATCGAGTCGCTGAACATGCTCGGCCTCGACGTCAGCAGCGTCGGCAACCACGAGTTCGACGAGGGCACCCGGGAGCTGAAGCGGATGATCCGCGGCGGCTGCCAGGCCAGCGGCTGCTTCCAGGACGCGCAGGGCAATGACATCCCCTACGCCGGTGCCGACTTCGACTACCTCGGTGCGAACGTCGTGCGGAAGTCGAACGGCAAGGCGTTCATGAAGGGCGTCTCCGTCAAGCGGGTCAAGGGTGTTCGCGTCGGCTTCATCGGCATGACGCTGCAGGCCACCCCCTCGCTGGTGAGCCCGGCGGGCGTGTCCCGGGTGAAGTTCCTCGACGAGGTCAAGACCGCGAACCGCAAGGCGCGCGCGCTCAAGCGCCGTGGCGTGAAGTCGATCGTCGTGCTGATGCACGAGGGCGGCTACCAGGCCGGCACCTACAACGGTTGTGAGGGCATCTCCGGCCCGGTCGTCAGGATCGCGAAGCGGATGCACGCCGAGATCGACCTCATCGTCACCGGCCACACCCACCAGCCCTACATCTGCAAGATCAAGGACCCGGACGGCAAGCGACGGCTGGTGACCAGCGCGTCGTCGTACGGGCAGGTGCTCACCGAGACGCACCTGGTGATCAACACCCGCAGCGGCCAGGTCCAGCGCGGCAAGTCGATGGCGGAGAACCATCTGGTGACCCGGGACGTGAACCCGCACCGCGGTGAGACCAAGCTGATCAACTTCTGGCAGAGGCTCTCCGCACCGCTCGCGGGGCGGGTGGTCGGCACGCTGGCCCCGAACACCGACATCACCGGTGACTCGAACACCTGTCGCTGCGAGGAGACGCCGATGGTCGACCTCGTCGCCGACGCGATCCTGTGGGGCACCGAGTCCGAGGCGAACGGCGGCGCGCAGATCGCGTTCATGAACACCGGCGGCGTGCGCGCGAGCTTCCTCTACGACGACATCTCGAACGGGGAGGCGCCCGGTGAGATCACCTTCGCTGAGACCTATGAGGTGGCTCCGTTCAACAACATCCTGGTGACGCTGGACATGACCGGTGCCCAGATCGAGGACGTGCTGAACCAGCAGTACCAGGCGACCGAGGACCGGGGCTCCCGGCCGATGCTGTCGCTCGGGGTCTCCGAGGGCTTCACCTACACCTGGGAGTGGGACGGGGCCGCGCCGGCTCCGAACGAGCAGCCGACCGTCTCCGGTCACGTGGTGCCCGGGTCGATGATGCTCAACGGTGAGCCGATCGTGGCGAGCCAGACCTACCGGGTCGCGACGCTCAACTTCCTGGCCGACGGCGGCGACTCGTTCACCGCCTTCGCCCAGGGGACGAACCGGCTCGGCGCGGGCGAGGACCTCGAGAACCTCGCGGCGTACCTCACGGCCCACCCGGGGATCACTCCTCCGGCGGACCGCGTCGACGGCCTGTAGGACGGGTCGCCCGAACGCAGCAACAGCGAAGGCCGCCGACGAGATCTCTCGTCGGCGGCCTTCGCCGTGTCGGTGCCGGCTCGGGTCGCCGGTGCGCGCTCTCCCAGGCGGGCCGGCCGCAATCGCACATGTGTGCTGGTGTTTCACGGTTTTCGCGCTCGCCCGTGCTGCTCCAGCACACAAGTGCTGGAACGGTCAGATGACGCCGAGCGCCAGCATCGCGTCGGCGACCTGG
>DATFGA010000188.1:0-8079 GCA_035249775.1 Nocardioidaceae bacterium
CCCCCATGTCTGTCAGTGTTGCGGGGATTCCCGACGCCGTCCACGCCCCGCCCGCCGGGTCAGGCCCCGCGGTTGGTGTCGGCTTTCACGAGACGGCCTTCCGCGTGAACGTGAGGTGGGTGACGCCGCTGGGGGAGGAGACCGCCTCGATCTCGTAGGCATCCTCGAGGGCCTCCAGCCCGTCCCAGACCCGGACGCCGCGGCCGAGCACGATCGGGACCTGGACGAGATGCATGTGGTCGACGAGCCCGGCGGCGAGGAAGTCGCGTACGACGGTGGGGCCGCCGCCGATCCGGACGTCCTGGCCGTTGGCTGCTTCGCGGGCGGTCTCGAGCGCCTCGGCAGGGGGGGCGGCGAGGAAATGGAACGTGGTGCCGCCCTCCATCTCGATCGAGGGCTGCGGGCGGTGAGTGAGCACGAAGGTCGGTGTGTGGAACGGCGGGTTCGGGCCCCACCAGCCCTTCCAGTCCGGGTCGTCCCGCCAGCCGGGCGGGCCGAACTTGTTGGCGCCCATGATTTCGGCGCCGATGCCCAGACTGTGGCGCTCAGCGAAGGCGTTGTCGACTCCGGCGGTTCCGCCCGCGTCCCAGAACCGGGTACCAAACATCCACTCGTGTAGACGCTCACCCGCATGGCCGAAGGGTGCATCGGCGGACTGCGGCTCGCCGGTGGCGAAGCCGTCGAGCGAGATGGACAAGTTGTGGATCCGTGTGAGTGACATCCTCGCGCTCCTCGATCGGTGATTGCGCTCCAATCGGTTGTGGGGAGACTGACCAGGGTGACCGGAGATTCTCATCGGCCGCCGAGGTCGGGATGCGTGATCCTTGAGGAGCGAGTACGAGAGCCGATCGCTCGAGACACACTTGCGCGAGGCTACGGACCGGGGCTCTAGTTGAGCGGACGCTGGCCCGGTTGTGGGCCGACTTCCCACTCGTCGAGCACTTCCCCGGTCGTGATGTTAGTTCCGGTGATTGCTCCGCCGGCCTTCGCGGCCTCCACAAACCGTCGTTACAGACTTCTTGACTGTTGGGTAAGCATAGGGGAAAGAGGGAGGCGCCGCCGCGTGGATCTCGATCACCGTAACCGACCCCAGATTCGTCCTCTCGGGAACATCGATCGGCTCGCCCAGCGGAGATCGTGTGCCACACCGCGGGGTCGAGGTTCCCGAGGGTGCCGATCGGGCGCCAGCGGGGGCGACGTTGAGGCCGGCGGCCTTCTGCTTCGCCTCGTTCTCGCCGAGTTGCTTCCCCGCCAGCCGGTCAGCTGACCAGGGCAGGCTTGGTGATGAGCCGACCCAGGGTGTCGAGGGCGTCGGGGACCAGCCGGTAGTAGGCCCACTTGCCGCGCTGCTCGCGGGCTAGAACGCCGCCTTCGACAAGGATCTTCAGATGATGGGAGACGGTCGGCTGCGAGAGCCCGATCGGGCCGGTGAAGTCGCAGACGCACACTTCGCCCGACTCAGACGCAGCGACCATCGAGATCAGCCGCAGCCGGGCCGGGTCGGCAATCGCCTTAAGCGCGCTGGCCAGCCGCTCGGCGTCGGCCTGGTCGAGGACCTCGCCGGCGACCGGCGAGCAACAGGTCTCCAGCACCGTCAGCGGCTCCATCGGTAATCCCATGCCAACAGCGTACTTGATTGATTGACAGGCATCGATACGATGTTGCTAGGATGCATCGACAGACATCAATTCGATGCCGACGACTTGGAGAATCTAATGACCGATACCGCCAGCGCCGACCTGCGCGAGCAGGTCCGCAGCCGCTACGCCGCCGCCGCCTCGACCGTCCGGGACAGTGCCGGGCAGGCGTCCTGTTGCCCGCCTGCCGTCGAGAACGATGAGCGGTTCGGCAGCACCCTGTACGCGCAGCTGGACCGGGACGACCTGCCGGTGGCGGCGGTGGCGGCCAGCCTCGGCTGCGGCAACCCGACCGCGGTGGCAGATCTTCGGCCGGGGGAGCGGGCGCTTGACCTCGGGTCGGGCGGCGGCATCGACGTCCTGATCTCAGCGAAGCGCGTCGGGCCCACCGGCTACGTCTACGGGGTCGACATGACCGAGGAGATGCTGGAGCTGGCCCGGACCAACGCCGCCGAAGCCGGCGCCGACAACGTCGAGCTCGTCCAGGGCACCATCGAGGACGTCCCGCTACCCGACGGCTCTGTCGACGTGGTGATTTCCAACTGTGTGATCAACCTGAGCGTCGACAAGCCGAAGGTGATCGCGGAGATGTTCCGGGTGCTCGCGCCGGGCGGCCGGATCGGGATCTCTGACGTGGTCGCCGAGGACCACCTGACCCCGGCCGAGCGGGCGGAGCGCGGCTCCTACGTCGGCTGCATCGCCGGCGCGCTGTCCCGGTCCGAGTACATCGCGGGCTTGGCGGCAGTGGGCTTCGACGGCCTGTCGGTGCGATTTACCCAGCAGGTTGCCGACGGCATGCACAACGCGATCATCCAGGCGGTCAAGCCCGGCGGGGCCACACCGACCAATACGGCCGCCCGCGCACAGGACATCGTGATCCAGACCTCGGCGGAAGCCCACACCGAGTCGGCGGTCTGCTGTGATCACGCGACCAGCACCGCGTGCTGCTCGACCGATGCCAAGGCCTCTTGCTGCGGCACTACGGCCGGCGTGCCGGCCAGCTGCGGGTGCCGATGACCGCGTTCGACACGGCAGACCCGATGTTGCGTCGAGGCCATCGGACGGTCGATGTCGCTGTCGTCGGGGCGGGGCAGTCGGGCCTGGCCGCCGGCCAAGCGCTGCAGCATGCGGGGCTCGAGGTGCTGATCCTCGAGGCGGCTGCCGATGTGGGCGGGTCCTGGCCGTCGTACTACGACAGCCTCACGCTGTTCTCGCCGGCCCGGTTCTCCGCGCTGCCGGGGATGCGGCTGCCCGGCCGGCCGAACCGGTACCCGACTCGGGATGAGATCACCGACTACCTGCGTGACTACGCCGTCCGGTTCGACCTGCCGGTCCAAATCGACAGCAGGGTCCTCGATGCGGCGTGGGATGGGCAGGCTTTTCACCTGGACTTAGCCGGCGCGGACCGGCTGACCGCGCGGGGGTTGGTCGCAGCATCCGGCGGCTTCGGCCGACCGCATGTCCCCGACCTTCCCGGTCTGGCCGAGTTCACCGGAACCCTCCTGCACGCCGCCCACTACCGCCGCCCGAACCAGTTCGCCGGGCAACGAGTAGTGGTGGTCGGCGCCGGCAACACCGCCGTACAGGTCGCCGTCGAACTCGCCCAGGTCGCCACCGTGACCGTCGCCAGCCGACACCCGATCCGGTTCCAGTCGCAGCGTCCCCTCGGGCTCGATGTGCACTACTGGGCCCGCTGGTCCGGCTTGGAAGCGCTGTCTCCCGGCCGCAGCGACGGCGCCCGCTCGATTATGGTCCTAGACGACGGCCGCTACTCCGCCGCGTTCGCCGCCGGCAGGCTGGACCGTCGGCCGATGTTCGACCGGCTCACCCCAGATGGTGTCGTCTGGGCAGACGGCACCGCCGAGCCGGTTGAAGCGGTCATCCTGGCCACCGGCTACCGGCCCGACGTCGACTATCTGGCCGGTCTCGGCGCCCTCAACGCTGACGGCTGGCCGATCCACTGCCGCGGCCGCAGCCTCACCGTCCCTCGACTGGGCTACGTCGGGCTGCCCGGTCAGACCGGACCTGCCTCGGCCACCGTCCGCGGCTCCGGCCACGACGCCCGACGCATCACCGGCTGGCTACGACGCGGCCTCGCGCACGACCCGCCCGTCCCGGCGGACTGCCGCGTCCCCGCTCTGGCCACACGATGAGCCGCGACCTCGACGCGCTCACGATCGACACCCGACGGGGGACGGCAGCGCCGGCCCGGCTCGGTGCCCGGGTGCTCTCCGAGGCGGTCGGCACCGGCCTCCTCGTTGCCGCCGTGATCGGGTCCGGGATCGCCGCTCAACGGCTCTCGCCCGACGACACCGGGCTGCAGCTGCTGGAGAACGCCATCGCCACCGGAGCGGCCCTCACCGTGCTGATCGTGGTGCTGCAGCCAGTCTCGGCTGCATTCAACCCCGTAGTCACTGTGCTGGAACGCCTCACCCACCTGATCAGCACCCAGCAGGCCGCGTTGACGGTGGCGGCGCAGCTGCTCGGTGGGGCGGCCGGGGCAGTGCTGGCCAACCTGATGTTTAGCGAGCCGCCCATCACGCTCGCCTCCACCGAGCGGACGGGGCCGGGGATCTGGCTGGCCGAAGTGGTCGCCACGGCCGGCCTGGTACTGACCATCACCGCGCTTAGCCGAACGGGCCGCCCCCAGCACATCGGCTGGGCGGTCGGCGCCTACATCACCGCCGCCTACTGGTTCACCAGCTCCACCAGTTTCGCCAACCCCGCCGTCACCATCGCCCGCACGCTCTCCGACACCTTCGCCGGCATCAGCCCCGCCTCAGTCCCCGCGTTCCTGTTCTGCCAGGCCATCGGCGGCGCGCTCGGCTACCTCACCGCCCGCACCCTCTACCCCCCAACGCAAGGACCACCGATGATCCGTACAGTCCCGTCCGCCCGACCCAGCGGCGACTACGTCGCCCTGGTCGACGACCTCGCCTACACCTACGAGGGTGTGTTCTCCCGCGACTCAGTCGCCGCCGCCGTCGACGAGGCCCGGATGCGGCTCGAACCCTCCGCTAAGTTCCCCGACTTCCTGCCCGTGCTGGTCGCCCGGTTCGCCCGCGAGCAGCTGACCGCCGCCGCGCAAGCCGACGGCCGGATCGCCAAGCCGGTCCCGGAACTGCTGTTCATTTGCGTACAGAACGCCGGCCGCTCCCAACTCGCCGCCGCCCTGGCGGAGCACCTGTCCGGAGGCAAGGTGCATGTCCGCTCCGCCGGCTCCGCACCGACCGGCCAGATCAACCCCGACGTGATCACCGTGCTCGCCGAACGCGGCATCAGTCTCACCGAGGCCTACCCGAAGCCACTCACCACCGGTGTGGTGCATGCCGCCGACGTCATCGTCACGATGGGCTGCGGTGACGCCTGCCCGATCTATCCCGGCAAGCGCTACCTCGACTGGGAGGTGCCCGACCCCAGCGGCCAGCCCCTCGACACGGTTCGCGACATTCGCGACGATCTCCAAGCCCGCGTCACCACCCTGCTCCGCGACCTCGGCATCTAACCCACACGCGCATCCGACTCAGAAGAGAGCACCTATGCCCGAAAAGCCGTCCGTCCTGTTCGTCTGCGTCCACAACGCCGGAAGGTCCCAGATGGCCGCCGGCTACCTCACCCACCTCTCCGGCGGCGCTGTCGAGGTCCGCTCCGCCGGCTCCGAACCCGCCGACAAGATCAACCCTGTCGCCGTCCAAGCCATGGCCGAGGAAGGCATCGACATCGCCACCGAGCGACCTAAGATCCTCACCACCGATGCCGTCAAGGCCTCCGACGTCGTGATCACCATGGGCTGCGGCGACACGTGCCCGTTCTACCCCGGCAAGCGCTACGAAGATTGGGTCCTCGACGACCCCGCCGGACAGGATCTCGACCACGTCAGACCCATCCGCGACCAGATCCGCCAGCGCGTCGAGAACCTCATCGCCGAATTGACCCCAACCCGCACTTAACCCTCGCTGTCCAGCCAGTCAGGGCGTGGTCGGGGCTATCGAAGTCAGCGTCAGTTGGCGGCGGTGGTGCTCGTAGTGCTGCGTCGGGTAGTGGAAGATCTCCCGCACGGTCATGTAGTCGGCGAAGTATGGATCCCAGCCGGTCGGGAAGTGCATTCCCCGATCAAGGGCATCGTCGGAGGCCTGAGTAACTGACCGCTGAAGCCGCCGGATCACAACGTCCATCAGGCGCTCCATGCCGCCGTACCCGAGGACCCGGGCACCGCCGAGGGAGCCGACAAAGTTGACGACATGGAACGGCCTGGTGCCGGCGTTGAGAATCGCCGCAAACCTTTTCGAGACGCGCTGTGGCAACCGGGTCAGGACAGCGACCAGGGGCTGCAGGTTGTGCACCAGGAGGTAGCCGAACAGCATGTGAAACAGCAACTGCTCGTTGTTCCACTTGGTCTCATGGGTGCCCGCGCGCAGTTCTGCCGTCGTCGCGGCGTCCAAGAGCCCGCGAAAGTCCGTCCGAGCCCGCTCCAGCTCCGCGACGATCTCGGCTCGATCCATGCACCCCTCCATCGCGACACAGCCCAGCCGCCACGCTAACGCTGGCCTTCGGGACGGATCTGTGACGACGCCGAAAGGTTCCGCGCGGACAGCAGACGATCACCTGCACTGCCGATATTGGCTCTCCTAGATTAAGGCGGCGCTGCGCCGCTCTGCCGCTCCGCGTATCCTCGCTGCGCTGCGGGCCGCTACGCGGCGACGTGGGCCTCTGGACGGCTGATCGCAGCTACGCGCAGGGACACGGCCATAACGATTAGGAGCACCTGCGCCTGGACATCTGTCTGCCGTCCGGATGTAGGTGCGATGCTTCAGCCAGCAGGTCGGAGGGGGTGCATTGGCGCATCCCCTTCGACCTACTTGCCTTCGCTGATGGTCGTGTTCTTAGATGCTCAATTAGGGGTTGGAGTTGGGGCGGTCGGGCGGTGAATAGGGCTTCGCCGTGGAGTTCTGCGGAGAGGGCCTGATCTTTGGTCGACACATGGCTCAGTGTTACCGGGAAGCAAGAAAGTAAGCAGCTCGACGGGCATCACGGTTTGAGCCCGCCGAACCTGTGGCGTGACCTGGTGGTACCGCCACGCCACGTCGTAAATGCTGCTTACCCTTGGTTGGCTGTACTCAATCGAAGCTCGCCCGCTGAAGCGAGAGTTCTCCAGACTCCTGACACACCAGTGAACTTTTGGAGGCGGTTGTGCCATTTGGGCGACTAGCCGGCACTGGCTTGGTCGCTGCGAAACGGCGGACTTCCGGACTAGGCGACGGGGGTCGGACCGGCGACGTTGATCATCATCAACGAGGCCGGCATGGCCGACACTTGTCCCGCGACACCGCAGTCGAATTCGCCATCGACCACGGCGTGAGTGTCCGGCTGATCGGTGATGATCAACAATCCGCCGCATCGGAGCCGGCGGCATCCTCAGCGACATCAAACAGACACCGGCGCTCTGCAGCTCACCGAGCTGCACCGCTTCACCAACCGGCCTGTCCTGCCATCGTCGTCTGGAGTGCAAATGAGCCCGCGCATGCAGAGAAGGCAGCCGTCGGCGCCGAGGAGCAGTCTCCATGGCGACCGTCGCGTGAAGTGGGGCGTGTCCGATCATGCGCGGAGCAGAGGGCGATTGGAGCGCTGGGTCAGGACCTCCTGTCGTCGTCGCCGTCCCTGACTTGGGTCAGGAAGACCATTTCCTTGCCCGGACGATCAGGGGCATCGCGTACTTCGAGGAGGTTGAACCCGTGGCGGCTAAGGTCACGCTCGAGCTCATTGCGTTCGCGAAAGCGCAAGGTCGAGGTAGATCGCATGATCTCCTCCCCGATGGCGGTCGATCCCTCGAAGGTCACAAGGGGGAGCGCGACCTCGGTTACGGTACATGACACGACGGCCGTACGGCCGTCTGGCAGGGCGACCGGGGACGGCGCGAGGTCCCAGGTCTCCCAGTCTCGGACCTCGGATCGTCGGGTCTCGAAGACGAACCAGCCGCCGGGACGTAGAGATCTCCGGATAGCGCGCAGGGTGGCGTACCAGTCCTCGTCAGAGACGAAGACCTGCGCCACGTTGCCCGTCATCAAGGCAAGGTCGGCGGCAGCCTCGAGGCCGACGAGGGAGGTGGCGTCGCCGTGGACCCACGTCACGAGTTCGGCGTTTGGCTTGGCCCGGGCAACGTCTAGAGAGGCTCCAGCAGGGTCAACCCCGGTGACGGAGAATCCCAGTTCGGCGAGCCGGACAGCGAGCGAACCGGTCCCGCAGCCGACGTCGACTACGCGATGAGCCTCGACCTCGTCCGCGATCGTCACATAGGCGTCGAGGTCGCTCCGGTCGTCGTTGAAGACGTCGTAGAAGACGGCTTGTCGCGGGTCAGAGAAGGTAGCGTCAGGTTCTCGCATCGTTGAATGCTAGGAGCCACCCCAGGTATCTACCTCCGGCCCCTCGTCCGAGGATGGCCCCG
>DATFGA010000189.1:0-2691 GCA_035249775.1 Nocardioidaceae bacterium
CGGCGAGCTCCGTGCGCAGGGGTACGGCGGCCGGGCTGCCGATCCGGCGTACGGCGGCCATCACGTCACGGGTCAGCGTCGGGTCCACCGTGACCGCGTCCAGCAGCGAGGTGACCGCAGTGGGCTCGCCGATCTGACCGAGCGCGCGCACGGCCACCCTGCGGACCAGGAACCGCTTGTCGGCGAGCAGTCCCATGAGCGTCGGCACGGCCTCGGGCTGACCGAGCACACCGAGCTGGTAGGCGCCGCGGCTGCGACGGACCAGCGACCGGGCCCGCGCCCGGCGGTACGCGCGACCCGCCGCGCCACGGCCGAGCAGCACCTCGACCAGCACGGAGCGGGAGTCACCCTTGACCTTCGGCAGCATCGTGAAGATCTGCTCCTCGACCTGGTCGCCGGCGGCACCGGACCGGGTCCGCAGCTCCCGGATGGCCCGCGCGGCCTCGGCTTCCTCACCCATCAGGGCGGTGAGCACCAGCCGGCGCACCACGTCCCGGCGCTCCTCGACATGGGTACGACGCAGCTCTCCGGCGATCCGGACCACGAGGAGCAGGCAGATCAGTGATGCTGCCAGACCCCCGAACACGAGCAGCAGGACCCAGAACAGGTCCTTCACGAGCGGCTGCGCTGCAGCACCGCGGCGACCCGCGACGCCAGCTCACGCGGACTGAACGGCTTGACCACGTAGTCGTCCGCGCCGGCGTTGAACCCCTGCTCGATGTCGGCCTCCTGAGCGCGCGCCGTCAGCAGGATCACCGGAACCTTGGCGAGGGCAGCGTCGAGCCGCAGTGCCCGGCAGGCGTCGAGCCCACTCATCCCCGGCATCATCACGTCGAGGACCACGAGGTCGGGCACGTCGACCTGGCAGGCCTCGACCGCGGCCGCACCGTCCCCGACGGCCACGACTTCGTGACCGGTCTGCTGGAGCTTGAACGCCACGAGCTCACGGATGTCGGCATCGTCGTCGGCCACGACGATCTTGGCCATGGGTCTCCCCCTGTGCTGAATGCTGCCCGAGTACCCGGCGAGCGGGCTGTGGAGATGAGGATAACCAGTGACATCTCGTCACATGTGCATACAGAAGGGGTGGGCCCTGTCGGACCCACCCCTCACCGGCCGTGCACGGTCCGGCGCGACTCAGTCGGAGTCGCGGCCGTTGCCCGTGGTCGGCATGGTCTTCTGCACCTGCATCAGGAACTCGACGTTGCTCTGCGACTTCTTCAACCGCTCCAGCAGGAGCTCGAGCGCCTGCTGGCCGTCGAGACCGGAGAGCACCCGGCGGAGCTTCCAGACGATGGAGATCTCCTCCTTGCTCATCAGGAGCTCCTCGCGACGGGTGCCGGAGGCGACCACGTCGATGGCCGGGAAGATCCGCTTGTCGGCGAACTCGCGCCGCAGCCGCAGCTCCATGTTCCCGGTGCCCTTGAACTCCTCGAAGATCACCTCGTCCATCTTGGAGCCGGTCTCGATCAGCGCCGTGGCGAGGATCGTCAGCGAGCCGCCGTCCTCGATGTTGCGCGCGGCACCGAAGAACCGCTTCGGCGGGTAGAGCGCCGAGGAGTCGACACCACCGGACAGGATCCGGCCGCTCGCCGGAGCGGCGAGGTTGTAGGCCCGGCCGAGGCGGGTGATCGAGTCGAGCAGGACGACCACGTCGTGGCCGAGCTCGACGAGACGCTTGGCGCGCTCGATGGCCAGCTCGGCGACCGTGGTGTGGTCGTCGGCGGGACGGTCGAAGGTCGAGGCGATGACCTCGCCCTTGACCGTGCGCTGCATGTCGGTGACCTCTTCGGGGCGCTCGTCGACGAGCACGACCATCAGGTGGGTCTCCGGGTTGTTGGTGGTGATCGCGTTGGCGATCGCCTGCAGCACCATCGTCTTGCCGGCCTTCGGCGGCGAGACGATCAGGCCGCGCTGGCCCTTGCCGATCGGGGCGACGATGTCGATCACCCGGGTGATCAGGATGTTCGCCTCGGTCTCGAGACGGAGCCGGTCGGAGGCGTAGAGCGGGGTCAGCTTGGAGAACTCGACCCGGCCCCTGGCAGCCTCGACGTCCGCACCGTTGATGCTGTCGAGGCGGACCAGCGGGTTGAACTTCTCCTTGCGGTCGCTGCCGTCGGACTGACGGACCATGCCGGTGATCGCGTCACCCTTGCGCAGGCCGTACTTGCGCACCATCGACAGCGAGACGTAGACGTCGTTCGGCCCGGGCAGGTAGCCGCTGGTCCGCACGAAGGCGTAGTTGTCGAGCACGTCCAAGATGCCCGCCGCCGGGACGAGCACGTCATCCTCGCGGATCTGGGTGTCCGGCTCGTCGCGACGTGGCCCGCGGTCGCGGTCACGCCCGCCGCTGGGCCGGTCGCGGTCCCGGCCGCGGCGGCGACGGTTGCGCCGGCCACCGGCCTGGTCGTCGTCGTCGCGGTAGCTGCTGCGGTTTCCGGCGCCCTGGCCCGAGCCCTGGCTGCGGTTGTCCGAACGGCCGTCGCCGCGGTTGTCCGAACGGCCGTCGCCCCGGTTGTCGGAGCGGCCGTCGCCCCGGTTGTCACTGCGGTTGTCACTGCGACCGTCGCGGCTGTCCTCGCGAGACTGGGTGCGGTTGCCCTGGTCCCGGCCGTCCTGGCTGTCGGAGCGGTCGCTGCGGGTGTCGGAGCGGTCGCTGCGGTTGTCCGAGCGGGTGTCACCCCGGCTGTC
>DATFGA010000190.1:0-27778 GCA_035249775.1 Nocardioidaceae bacterium
TCTCACTCATGGAGCACACCTACCGATGTCACACGACGTCTACTTCCCGGAGCACCCCTCCGCTAGCCACACCGAGAGCACCGAAGGTTCCGAGGGCACCGACCTCGACCCGTTCTTCGTCTTCGACTTCCAGGCCGTCGACGGCCCCGACGGTGAACCGTGGGCCGACGGCCGACGGTGGAGCAACTACTGGGACGTGGAGCCTCTCTGCCGTGGGCCCGAACCTCTTCCCGACTGGGTGGTCACCGACCGGGCCGCGATCGACACCGACCTCGGCGTCCTCAAGACCGGCAAGGAGGCCGACGTCTTCCTGCTCGAGCGCGCGGTCGAGGGCGACCCGGACCAGAACGTGGTGCTGGCGGCCAAGCGCTACCGCACCGAGGAGCACCGCTCGTTCCACCGCAGCAGCACCTACACCGAGGGCCGCCGGACCCGGAACTCCCGCGACGCGCGGGCGATGGCGAAGAAGACCGACCACGGTCGCGCCGTCGCCGCGGGACAGTGGGCGTGGGCCGAGTGGGAGGCGCTCAAGCGGTTCTGGTCGGCGGGGATCCCGGTCCCCTACCCGGTGCAGATCGACGGCACGGAGATCCTGATGGAGTTCGTCTCCGTCGACGGCGAGGCCGCACCGCGTCTGGCGCAGACCAGGCCGGACCGCCCCCTGCTCGGGTCCTACTTCGACCAGCTGCGCGATGCCATGGCCGAGCTGGCCCGGCACGGCATCGCGCATGGTGACCTGTCGCCGTACAACATCCTCGCCGCCGGCGACCGGCTGGTGATCATCGACCTGCCGCAGGCGGTCGACATCGTCGGCAACCCGGCCGGGATGGACTTCCTGATGCGCGACTGCCACAACGTGTGCACCTGGTTCCGGGCCCGGGGGCTCGCCGACGACCTCGCCGACGAGCACCAGCTGTTCTCCGACCTGCTGGCGCACGCCTTCTGACCGAGTTGTCAGACGCGTGGGTGGCCATAGCCGCTCACCCGTCTGACAAGTCGGTGCCAGGATGGGCGGCGTGAAGAAGGAACGCGGCCGCACGATCGAGGTGGAGACCCTCGACGAGTTCGACCAGCGGGTCGCCGCTGGTGCCACCTCGATGGCCGGGTGGTCCCTGCAGGCGCTCGACCTGACCGGACGCGGCGACGACCTCGGCCGGCTCGACGTGGCCGGCGCCCTCTTCCTCGGCTGCGCGTTCGCCGACGGCGCGGAGAACCTGCTGCGCTCGCGCGGCGCGCTGATCTTCCCCGTGGTCCCGGACGTGCCGGTCAACTCCTACCGCGCGGCGCTCTACTCCCCGCAGGAGCTGTACGACGGGATCGACTCGTCCTACGAGCAGACACCGGACGCCCGGATCTACGCCTGGTCGCAGCAGCCGGCCACGCTCGACGTCTCGCTGGCCCAGGCCCTGCACGACCACGCCATCGACGACGCCCTGCGTGACTGCGTGGAGGGCGTCGACCTGGTCGGGATGATGGGCGGCCATGCGTTGGAGCGCGGCTCGCCGGCGTACGCCGCCGCGGCGCACCTGGCCCACGAGCTCGCGGGGAAGGACCTGCTGGTGTGCACCGGCGGCGGACCCGGTGCCATGGAGGCCGCCAACCTCGGCGCCTACCTCGCCGACCGTCCCCTCGAGGAGGTCGACCAGGCGCTCTCGATGCTTGCGGCCACGCCGAGCTTCCGGCCCTCGATCACCGACTGGGCGCAGGCGGGGTTCGCCGTGCTCGAACGGTGGCCGGACGGCAACCGCTCGGTCGGCATCCCGACGTGGCACTACGGGCACGAGCCGCCGAACCCGTTCGCGACCTCGATCGCGAAGTACTTCAAGAACGCGATCCGCGAAGACATCCTGCTGCACCTGTGCGCCGCCGGCATCGTGTTCCTGCCCGGGGCCGGCGGCACCGTGCAGGAGATCTTCCAGGACGCCTGCGAGAACTACTACGCCGACCCGGCCACGGTGGCGCCGATGGTGCTGGTCGGCCGCGACTACTGGACCAACGTGGTGCCCGCGTGGCCGCTGCTGGAGTCGCTGGCCCACGGCCGGGCGATGGAGCCGGTCGTGCACCTCGTCGATGACCTGGCCGAGGTGGCTCCGCTGCTGGCCCGCCCCTAGCCCTCCTTGCGGTAGGCCGAGACCGCGAACACCTGGCCGCCGTCGGCCGAGCGCCACTGGGTGCTGGCGGTGAACGACGTGCCGCCGAGGAACCCCAGACCGTGCCGGCGGGCGACGTCGGTGACCCGCTCACCGTGGTCGGCGTTGGTACGCCGGGCGCGGCCATGTGCCAGGTCCTTGTCGACCGTGGTCACGAGATGACCTCCCGGGCGCAGCACTCTCGCCGCCTCGGCGACCACCTGGTCCGCGACCGGGACCGGCAGCAGGTGCAGGAGCCAGATCGTGGTGACCAGGTCGACCGATGCGTCGCGGAGCGCGAGCCGGTCGGCCGAGCAGGCCAGGACCCGGCCGGGCAGCCGTTCGGCAGCCACCTGGAGCATCCCGACCGACAGGTCCGAGACGAGCACGGACCAGCCCATCCGCGCGAGCTCCGCCGAGACGATGCCGGTGCCGCCCGCGACGTCGACGGCGACCCCGCCGGAGGGCACCAGGGACGCGACCGCTTCGGCAGCGGCCTGGGCACGCGGCTGGCCACCCCGGGTCTCGTCGTAGACACCGGCCTCGTCGTCGTAGTACGAAGCGCCGCTGGAGCTCACGACCATGAGCCTAGGGCAGACCCGCGTGGAGCCTGCTGCGGATCAGGCCTCGACCGCGGCGAGCTGTCCGCAGGCACCGTCGATCTCCTGGCCGCGGGTGTCGCGCACCGTGGTCGGCACGCCCTTGGCCTCGAGCCGGCGGACGAACTCGCGCTCGTCCTCCCGGCGGGAGGCGGTCCACTTCGAGCCGGGAGTCGGGTTCAGCGGGATCAGGTTGACGTGGACCCAGCCCCAGTCGCCGTACGACGTGAGCACCTCGCCGAGCAGGTCGGCCCGCCAGCCCTGGTCGTTGATGTCGCGCATCATCGCGTACTCGATCGAGACCCGGCGCTTCGTGACGCGCGCGTAGTTCCAGGCCGCCTCGACCGCCTCGTGCACCGACCACCGGGTGTTGATCGGCACCAGCTCGTTGCGCAGCTCGTCGTCGGGGGCGTGCAGCGACAGCGCCAGCGTGACCGGGATGCCCTCCTCGGTCAGCTGGTTGATCCGCGGCACGAGCCCGACGGTGGACAGGGTGATCCCGCGGGCCGACATCCCGAGCCCGTCCGGGGCCGGCTCGGTCAGCCGCCGGATCGCTCCGATCACGGCCTTGTAGTTGGCCATCGGCTCGCCCATCCCCATGAACACCACGTTGGAGACGCGGCCGGGACCGCCCGGCACCTCGCCACGGGCGAGCGCGCGGGCGCCGGCGACGACCTGCTCGACGATCTCACCGGTCGACATGTTCCGCTGCAGGCCGCCCTGGCCGGTGGCGCAGAACGGGCAGGCCATCCCGCACCCAGCCTGGGAGGACACGCACATCGTGGCCCGGTCGGGGTAGCGCATCAGCACCGACTCGACGAGCGCGCCGTCGAACAGTCGCCACAGCGTCTTGCGGGTGGTGCCCTTGTCGGCCTCCATCGTGCGCAGCGGAGTCATCAGCTCCGGCAGGAGCTCGCCGACCAGCGATGCGCGCTCGGCGGCGGGCAGGTCGGTCATCTGGGCGGGGTCGTCGACCAGCCGCGAGAAGTAGTGGGTGGACAGCTGCTTGGCGCGGAAGCCGGGCAGGCCCATCCCGACCGCCAGCTCCTTGCGTTCGGCGGGGCTGAGGTCGGCGAGATGGCGCGGCGGCTTCTTGCGGCCGCGCGGCTCGTTGAAGACCAGGGGAAGCGTCTTGGTGGGCTCAGACATAACCGATCCAGTGTGCCACTTCCGCGGACGTCATCCGAATCGGCTGTGATCGCGACCACCTGCGATGACGTCCGAGGGGAGGACCCACACGTCGGGCATCTCCAGCGCGTCCCAGGCGTCGAGGTCCGGCGGGCTGTCGGTCAGCTCCGCCCTCAGCGCGGTCCACGCGGTCCCGTGCCCGGCCAGCACCACGTCCTCGCCGGGGTGTGCGGCGAGGATCGCGCGCACCGCAGGAACGACGCGGTCGCGGGTCGCGCGCAGCGGCTCCCAGCCCGGGTACGCCGGCCGGTCGGGCTCTGCGAACACGCGCCGGACCAGCGCCCGCCACTCGGCGAGGTCGTCGAACCACGGCGTGGGACCGCGCTCGTGCTCGCGCAGGTCGGCCACGACGGTGATCTCGGCATCGGTGAGCAGCCGTGCCGTATCCAGCGCCTTCGGCTCCGGTGACGAGAACCAGCGGGCGTACGCCGGCAGCCGGCCCGACTCGCGCAGCGACTCGATCGCGGGGTGGCCGGCCGGGTCGAGCTGCCACTGATCCGGGGCGAGCCCGGGTTGCACCGACGGCTTGCCGTGCCGGACCAGGAACAGCCGTCCGCCGCTCGAACCTGCCCCGCCGGTCGAGGCGGTCGGGGTCACTCAGAACACCAGGTAGTGCAGGAGCAGCCAGGTCGGGGCCACCGTTGCCAGCAGCGAGTCGAGCCGGTCCATCAGGCCGCCGTGTCCGGGGATCACCGCGGACATGTCCTTGATCCCGAGGTCGCGCTTGATCACCGACTCGCACAGGTCACCGAGGGTGGCCATCACCACCGTGATCAGACCGAGCAGCACGCCGACCCACCAGGCGCCGTCCAGCAGGTAGACGACCGTGGCCCATCCGGCGACAACGCAGGAGACCGTCGACCCGGCGAAACCCTCCCAGGACTTCTTCGGCGAGATCACCGGGGCCATCGGATGCCTCCCGGCCAGGACGCCGACTGCGTAGCCGCCGATGTCGGAGGCGATCGTGACCAGAACGAACGTCACGACGCCGAGCGCACCGTCGTCCTCCGCGAGCAGCAGCACCACGAAGCCGGCGAGGAAAGGGACATAGACGGCCGTGAACACCGTCGCCGTTGCGTCGCGGACGAAGCCGTCGACCCCACCCCGGAGGCGCCACAACATCGTCGCCAGAGCGGTCACCGCCAGGGCCGTGACCAGGGCAGGTGCCCCGGCGACGTACGCCCCGACCAGCATCACCACGGCCCCGACCATCAGCGGTTCCTGCGACACCCGGATGCCCTTGACGGCGAAGCCCTTCTTGAGCTCCCAGATGCCGATCAGGATCGCGGCGGTGACCACGATCACGAACGCCGGTTTCCAGAAGTACAGCGACGCGGCGATCACCACGAGGAGCACCACGCCCGAGGCGATGGCTGCCGGCAGGTCGCGACCGGCGCGGCTCTTCTTCTCCGCCGGCTCCGGGGAGGCCGGCGGCGTGTCGGGTGTGCTCATCGAATCTGCGGGCGGCTCAGACTTCGAGCAGCTCGGCTTCCTTGTGCTTGAGCAGCTCGTCGATCGAGTCGGTGTGCTTCTTGGTCAGCGCGTCGAGCTTCTTCTCGGCGCCGGTGACGTCGTCCTTGCCGACCTCGCCGTCCTTCTCGAGCTTGTCGAGCGCCTGCTTGGCGTTGCGGCGGATGTTGCGCACCGAGATCTTGCCGTCCTCGGCCTTGGTCTTGGCGATCTTGATGTACTCCTTGCGCCGCTCCTCGGTGAGCTCGGGGAGTACGACGCGCAGCGTCTTGCCGTCGTTGGTGGGGTTCACGCCGAGGTCGGAGTCGCGGATCGACTTCTCGATCGCCGTCATCGCGCCCATGTCGTAGGGGGCGATGATCACGACCCGCGCCTCCGGCACCGTGAACGAGGCGAGCTGCTGCAGCGGGGTCGGCGTACCGTAGTAGTCAGCGGTGATCTTGGCGAACATCGACGGGTGCGCACGGCCGGTGCGGATCGCGGCGAAGTCCTCCCGGGTGACCTCCACGGCCTTGTCCATCTTCTGGCCGGCCTCGGAGAGGGTCTCGTTGATCACGACTGCTCCTTGTTCGTTCGTCGAAAACTTCAGGGTGCGGCCCGAGCCGCGGTCCGGTCAGGCGTCCCGCGAGACCGTCGTACCGATCTTCTCACCTTGGACCACGCGCGCGATGTTGCCCTCGACGGACAGGTTGAACACGATCATGTTCATGTTGTTGTCCCGCGACAGGCTCACCGAGGTGGAGTCGGCCACCTGGAGGCCGCGCGCGAGGAACTCGTCGTAGGTGAGGTGGTCGAACTTCACCGCGTCGGGGTGCGTGTGCGGGTCGGCGTCGTAGACACCGTCGACGCCCTGCTTGCCCATCAAGATCACCTGGGCGCCGATCTCCAGCGCACGTTGGGCCGCGACGGTGTCGGTGGAGAAGTACGGCATCCCGGCGCCGGCCCCGAAGATGACCACGCGCCCCTTCTCGAGGTGGCGGATCGCCCGGCGCGGGATGTAGGGCTCGGCGACCTGGCCCATCGTGATCGCCGTCTGCACCCGGGTCTCGACGCCCTGCTTCTCCAGGAAGTCCTGGAGAGCGAGGCAGTTCATCACTGTGCCGAGCATGCCCATGTAGTCCGCGCGGGAGCGGTCCATCCCGCGCTGCTGCAGCTCGGCGCCGCGGAAGAAGTTGCCGCCGCCGACGACGATCGCGACCTGGACGCCGCCGCGGACCACCTCGGCGATCTCGCGGGCGATCCCGTTGACCACGTCGGGGTCGACGCCGATCTTGCCGCCGCCGAAGACCTCGCCGGACAGTTTCAGCAGGACGCGTCTGTAGGCCGTCACGGTGTTCCCCTCAGCGGTCGGGTCGAGTTGGTCGGACCGGCCGCTGCGGCTGTCCGGGAAAGACGAGGAGGCCGGTTCCCCTGGTGCTGAGCTTCGCTCCACGGAACCGGCCTCCTCTGATCAGTCTGTTGGCGTGAACCCTAGTTGATCAGGCCCCGACCTCGAAGCGGGCGAACCGCTTCACGGTCACGCCGGCCTCGTCCAGAACGGCCTTGACGTTCTTCTTGCTGTCCTGGACCGACGGCTGGTCGAGCAGCGCGACGTCCTTGAAGAAGCCGTTCACCCGGCCCTCGACGATCTTGGGCAGCGCCTGGTCGGGCTTGCCCTCCTCGCGCGCGGTGGCCTCGGCGATCTCGCGCTCCTTGGCGACGACGTCCTCGGGGACCTCGTCCCGGGAGACGTACTGCGGACGCATCGCCGCGACCTGCATCGCTGCAGAGCGGGCCGCGCCCTCGTCGTCGCCTTCGTATTCCACCAGGACACCCACTGCCGGCGGAAGGTCGGAGGCACGACGGTGCATGTAGGACACGACGGGGCCATCGAAGACGGCGACCCTGCCGAGCTCGATCTTCTCGCCGATCTTGACGGCCAGACCCTCGACAACCTCGCCGACGGTCGAGTCGCCGAGCTTGACGGCCTTCAGCGCCTCGACGTCGGCGGGCTTGGCCTCGGCCGCCGCGTCGGCGATGCGCTGTGCGGTGGCGACGAACTCATCGCTCTTGGCGACGAAGTCGGTCTCACAGTTGAGCTCCACGAGCACCGTGCCGGCGGTGGCGACGAGGCCCGCCGAAGCGGTCCGCTCGGCGCCGCGCTTGGCAGCCTTCTGGCCACCCTTGATCCGGAGGATCTCGACGGCCTTGTCGAAGTCGCCGTCGGCTTCCTCGAGTGCCTTCTTGCTGTCCATCATGCCCGCGCTGGTGAGGTCGCGGAGCCGCTTGACGTCTGCGGCGGTGATGTTCGCCATGACTGATTACCTCGTAGCTTCGTGATTTGGAGATTCGTGGGAAAGCGGGACGACTACCGCGCGGAGCGGGAGAACCGGGCGCTGCCCGGCTCCCCCGCATCGCGAACGCAGGTCAGGCCTTGGTCTCGCCCTCGGCCGGAGCCTCGGTGGACTCGGCGGCCGGAGCCTCGGTGGACTCGGCAGCAGGAGCCTCGGTGGACTCGGCAGCAGGAGCCTCGGTGGCGGCAGCCTCGGTGGCGGCAGCCTCGGTGGCGGGAGCCTCGGTGGCGGGAGCCTCCTCGGCCTTGGCCGGCGCCTCGGTGGTCTCCGCGCTCGCGCCCGTGGACTCCGAAGCCGGGGTGTCGGTCTTCGCGGCGTCTCCGCCGGTGGCCTGCACCGCAGCCTTATCGGCCTGGCCCTCGAGCAGCTCGCGCTCCCACTCGGCCAGCGGCTCCTCCGAACCGAGCTCCTTGCCGGCCTCGTCGCCACTCTTGGCGCCGGAGCGGGCCATCAGGCCGTCGGCAGCCGCGTCGGCGACGACGCGGGTGAGCAGGCTGACCGCACGGATCGCGTCATCGTTGCCCGGGATCGGGTAGTCGACCAGGTCGGGGTCACAGTTGGAGTCCAGGATCGCGATGATCGGAATCCGGAGCTTGCGCGCCTCCTCGACGGCGAGGTGCTCCTTGTTGGTGTCCACGATCCACACGGCCGCAGGCGTGCGGGTCATGTCACGGATACCGCCGAGGGTCTTGTCGAGCTTGTCGCGCTCGCGCTTCATCTGCAGCAGCTCCTTCTTGGTGCGGCTGCTGCCCGCGACGTCGTCGAAGTCGATCTCGTCGAGCTCCTTGAGACGGTTGATGCGCTGGTGCACGGTCTGGAAGTTGGTGAGCATGCCGCCGAGCCAACGCTGGTTGACGTAGGGCATGCCGACGCGGGTCGCCTGCTCGGCGATCGCCTCCTGGGCCTGCTTCTTGGTGCCGACGAACATCACGGTGCCGCCCTTGGCGACGGTGTCCTTGATGAACGCGTAGCCGCGGTCGATGTAGGCCAGCGACTGCTGCAGGTCGATGATGTAGATGCCGTTGCGCTCGGTGAAGATGAAGCGCTTCATCTTGGGGTTCCAGCGACGGGTCTGGTGCCCGAAGTGGACGCCGCTCTCAAGGAGCTGGCGCATGGTGACGACGGCCATGGCCTTCGTTCCTCCTGGTCAGGTGACCGTTTCACGCGCGCGCACGCGGACAGGCGAAAACCTGTCAGCCCTGCACCCACATGAGCGGGTCGCTTCAGTTGTCGCAGGTCAGCGGGTGCTGCCTGCCCTGACGCCCGACGCGCGTCCCGGACTCGTCCGGCCGGGTGGCCTTCGGAGACTGAAAGGACGTCGCCCGCGGTGACCCGCCAGGCCTCGAGGAGACCGAACGGCTCGTTGCGGAGTGCGAGCGTGCGAGGTCAACCCACATGCACGGGTTGCCACCGGCGATTCTAGACGAGGAACGCCGCCGTCCCCTAATCGGCCGCGGCCCTCTCGCCGTCCTCGCCGTCCCCGCAGTCCCGCCGTCCCCGCCGTCCACGCAGGCCCCCGCCACCCCGCCTCAGTGGGCGCACTCAGTTGCAACGGCACCGGAACCCGCCTAGAAACCTGTCGATGCGACTGACTCCCGGCCGTTTCCAGACGAATGCCACGTACGACGTGACGAGAAGCAGCTCACCCCGGTCCACAACATGCGTCCTGTCACGTCGTACCGCCCAGGTAGCCGGGACCAGGCTCAGTCAGTCGCAACGGCACCGTCCCGAGCGGAGATGGGTGCCGTTGCGACCGACCCACGCCGGGCTCACGACACTCGCCGGTCGAGCCTCACCCCGCCGAAGCCCGGATCCTTGCGCCCGCACGTCGGCCCACCTCCACGACGGCCAGGCAATGCGGTACGACGTGACAAGGCGCATGTTCGTGGGCGGCCGAGAGCTGCATCTCGTCACGTCGTACCCGGGTCACGGAACTGCCGTGAACGGAAAACGGCGAGTCAGTTGCGGCGCAACGGCCCGCCGTCCCCAGGCTGCCACCGCGCCTGCCTGTCCACAGCCGCCGGAACCGCGGTTGGTACGACGGACGCGGCCGCCCATCCTCGGACCATGACCGGCATCGTCATCCACCTGATTCTCGCTCCGCTGCTCGCCGTGACCGCCCTCTGGACCGGCCCCGGGACCGAACCGGCCCCCGACGGAGGAGTCTGGCCGCTGAGCCCTCCAGCCGAGGTGGTGGAGGACTTCGCACCGCCGGCGGAGCAGTGGGGCCCCGGCCATCGCGGCGTGGACCTGCTCGGTCGACCCGGCCAGACGGTGCGTGCGGCCCGCCCTGGGACGGTGAGCTTCGCGGGGATGCTGGCCGGGCGGGGCGTCGTCGTGGTGGTGCACGGCGCCACCCGGACCACGTATGAGCCGGTCGACGCGACGGTGACGGTCGGTGACCGGGTGCGGGCCGGTGACCCGATCGGCGTGTTGGGCTCCTTCCCCAGCCATTGCTGGCCGCGCAGCTGCCTACACTGGGGGCTGCTGGAAGGTGAGACCTACCTGGACCCGCTGACGCTGGTCGGAGCAGGGCCGGTGCGGCTGCTGCCCCTGTTCTCGGCGCTGCCGCCCGGCCCCTCCTCCACTCTGCTGGGCCTCGTCGGCGCGCTCCCCCGGTTCATCACGCTCGCGGATGGGCCTGCCGGTAGGCCTGACGCAGCCGGTCCGTGGTGACGTGCGTGTAGATCTGAGTGGTCGCCAGCGAGGCGTGTCCCAGGAGCTCCTGCACGGTGCGCAGGTCTGCGCCTCCCTCCAGCAGGTGTGTGGCCGCGGTGTGCCTCAGCCCGTGCGGGCCGAGGTCCGGGGCGCCTGGAACGTCGGCCAACCGGGCGTGCACCATCGAACGCACCGCGCGCTGGTCGATCCGGCGTCCGCGCGCACCCAGGAACAGCGCTGCGCCGGCGCCGGGCACGGCCACCCGGGAACGGACCTCGAGCCACGCGGCCACCGCCCGGCCGGCCGGCTGCCCGTAGGGGACCGACCGCTCCTTGCGCCCCTTGCCGAAGACCCGGACCACCCGGCGCTCCCGGTCCACGTCGTCGACGTCGAGCCCACACAGCTCGCCCACCCGGATCCCGGTGGCGTAGAGCAGCTCCAGGATCGCGACGTCGCGCCTGCCGAGCGGGCTGCCGTCGTCGGCGCGGACCGCCGCCGCCTCCAGCAGGTCGCGGGCCTCGTCGACGCGCAGTGCGGGAGGCAGGGTGCGGTGAGCCTTGGGTGAACCCAGGAGGGCACTGGCGTCGGTCTGGCTGCGGCCGGTGCGCTGCGCCCATCCGGTGAACACCCGGACGGCGGTGGCCCGCCGGGACATAGTGGTCCGCGACTTGCCCATGGTCTGCTGCTTGGCCAGCCAGCTGCGCAAGGTGCGTACGTCGAGGGTGGACACGTCCTGGTGGCCGAGGAGCGCAGCGTGCTCGAGCATGCCGGCGATGTCACCGAGATAGGCCCGCACCGTGTGCGGGGTCAGGTCGCGCTCGGAGGTCAGGTGCCGCTCGTAGTCGGCGAGCACGGCCGCCATCGGCTCGGGCAGCACGTCCGCGTCGGCGTCGCTCCCACCGCGGTTCTGTCCGGCCTCGGTCGGCCCGTCCGCAGGGCGCGAGCCGGTAACGGACGGCTCCACCTCGTTGCTCACCCTCGAAGCCTAGGCTCCGCATTCGACGTCCCAGCGCTGCATGAACAGTTCGGCGGACGTGTCGTCAGCAACCGGCATCCCGGGTTGATCGGCCGCTCCCAGACCGCTGATCACTCCCGGGCGAGCCGCCAGCGGTCGTCCACCTCCTCGACAAAGCCCTTGATCCGCATCCGCGCCAGCACGTCGAGCACATCGGCCTCGGACAAGCCGGCGGCCCGCGCGATCGACGTCCCACCGGCGTGGGTGGCGACCGGGACCGCGTCGAGGACCCGTTGCTCGCGTGCGCTGAGCCGGTCTCGCGGGCTCTCCGGACCACGCGCCTCCGCGGTTACGAAGGAGCCGGCCGGCGAGACGAGCTCGAGCACGTCCGCGCCCTTGGTCACCAACGCGGCGTCCCGACAGCGGATCAGCTCGTGCACTCCCTCGGAGGGTGCGCTGGTGACCGGACCCGGCACGCCCATCAGCACCCGGTGGAGCCGGGACGCCCAGCTCGCGGTGTTCAGCGCTCCGCTTCGGACCGCTGCCTCCACCACGACCGTGCCCTGTGCCAGGGCGGCGATCACCCGGTTGCGGGACAGGAACCGCCACCGGGTGGGCGCGCAGCCGGGCGGCAGCTCGGAGACCACGAGGCCGACGTCGCCGATGTAGTCGAGGAGGTTCTTGTGCGCCGACGGGTAGGCCCGGTCGACCCCGCAGGCCAGCACCGCGACGGTCGGCCCGCGCGCGGCCAGGGCACCCCGGTGGGCCGCCTGGTCGATGCCGAACGCGGCCCCGGACACGACACAGACGCCTTGTCCCGCGAGATGGGCGCCGAGGTCCGAGGCGACGCCGGCCCCGTAGCTCGTGGCCGACCGGGAACCCACGACGGCCACCGCTCGCGCGGAGGCCTCGCAGAGCCGCAGCGGTCCCTTGGCCCACAGCCCCAACGGCGTCCCGCCCCGGCCCTGCAACGGCTCGGCCCGGTTCAGGTCGTCCAGCGCGGTCGGCCACTCGTCGTCCTCGGGGCAGATGAACCGGATCCCGGCCTTGGCGGCCTGCTCCAGGTCGCGCTCGGGATCGAGTCCCCGTAGACGCGCGGCGACGTCGGTGTGCACGCCGGCGAGGTCCTGCTCGTTGCGGAGCAGGTCGAAGACCTGGTTCGCGCTGAGCTGCCCCACCAGCGTCGACAGGCGGACGTCGCCGGGTTCGCCGAGCCGGCTCAGCGCCGCCCTGGCCACCCGCTCGGTCGCTCGTCCGGTCGAACGCTCCGTCATCGGACACCCACCACGAGCGTGTCCAGGCTCAGCGGCTCACCGGTGCGCAGCCGCAGTGCGATGTCGAGCTCACCGGTGCCGGGCCGGTCCACGTCGCGCAGGTCGGCGACCGTCCAGGCCAGCCGGTGCACCCGGGTCGCGCCGCGCCGGGTCAGCTCACCGGCGTAGACCCGTTCGGTCAGCTGCAGGTCCGCCTCCTCCGTCAGCGGCCAGCGCTCTCGCAGCGCCGGTCCGGCCACATCGGCATTGAGCCGCCACGGCGTCGCGTCGTACCGCTCACGTTGTCGTCCCCGGGCGGCCGACACGCGGGCGCGGATCGCCGCCGAGGGCTCCGGCCGCGACAGCGGGTCCCGCATCTCGTGGGCACGCACCGGCTCGATGTGGCGGGTGATGTCGATCCGGTCCGCGATCGGGCCGCTGATCTTCTTGCGGTACTCGCGGCGCTTGACCTCGGAACAGGTGCACAGGTTGTCGCGGTTGGTCGGGTGGTAGTCGCCGCACGGGCACGGGTTGCACGCGATCACGAACATCGAGCGGGCCGGGAAGGTCGCGGACTCCTCGCCGCGGGCGATGGTGATCTCACCGCTCTCCAGCGGCTGGCGCAGCGCCTCGATGATGTCGGAGTTGAAGAGGGGGAACTCATCCAGGAACAGCGCACCGGTGTGGGCCCGGCTGACCTCGCCCGGCCGCACCCGGCCGGTGCCGCCGCCGAGCAGGCTGGTCTTCGACGCCGAGTGGTGGGGAGCCAGGAACGGCGGCCGGGTGATCATCGTCTGGCCCGGGGGCAGGCAGCCGGCGAGCGAGTAGATCGCGCTCAGCTCCAGCGACTCCTCGACGGTCAGGTCCGGGAGCAGACCAGGGATCCGCTCGGCCAACGTCGTCTTGCCGGCACCCTTGGGACCGCTGAGCATCAGATGGTGGCCACCCGCCGCGGCGACCTCGAGCGCATACCGGGCATCGGCCATCCCGAGCACGTCGGCCATGTCGAGGTCCTTGATCCGCTCCTCGCCGCGCCACGACAGGAGCGGGCCGCTGGCGAGCGGTTCCACCGGCGGCGCGGCCGGCACCTCCTCGTCGCGGAGCACGGCCACGGCCTGCGCGAGCGACCGGACCGCGATCACCGCCATCCCGGGCACCATCGCAGCCTCCTCGGCCTGCGGTTCGGGAACGACCACGCAGCCGACTCCGCGTGAGGCCGCGGCCATCGTCATCGGCAGCACTCCGGGCACCGACCGCAGCCGGCCGTCCAGGGTCAGCTCGCCGATGAACACCACGCCGGCCAGGGCGCGTGGAGGAACGGTCCCCGACGCCGCGAGCGTGCCGACGGCGATAGCCAGGTCGAAGTGCGGCCCGCGCTTGGGCAGGTCGGCCGGGGACAGCAGGATCGTCACCCGCCGGGTGGCCGGCCAGTCGAACCCGCTGTTGGTCACCGCCGCCCGGCACCGGTCCCGGGCCTCGCTGATCGAGGCGTCCGGCCGGCCCACCATCGCGGTCATCACCACGCCCTGGGAGACGTCGACCTGGACATCGATCAGGTAACCGGTGGCACCCTGCAGCGAGATGGTGCGGGCGGTGGCGACAGCCATCTCAGGCCACTCCCCGCACATGGTCGACCTGCACGCCCCCGCCACGCGGCACCAGCACGCCGACCAGGTCGATCCGGACCTCGTCCGGACGGATCGCGTGGTCGGCCAGCCACCGTGCGGCGAGCCGCCGCAGGCGCGCCGCCTTCCTCGCGCCGACCGCCTCCAGCGGCGTGCCGAAGGCGACCGACGACCGGGTCTTCACCTCGCAGATGACGAGCACCCGCCCGTCGCGCAGGACCAGGTCGATCTCACCGAGGTCGCAGCGCCAGTTCCGGTCCAGCAGGACCATGCCGGCCTCCGTCAGGTGACGCGCGGCCAGGCCTTCGCCGTACTCGCCCAGTGCCGAGCGTTGCTGTGCAGTCGTCGTCATGAGTACCTCCGTGAGCACACTCGCGCACGGCGGCGACGCTTTCGGAGATCACCGGGACAACCGTGGAGAACCACGCCCGGGCCGACCCTGTGGACGAAATCTGGCTTCCGCCCGAGGACGCTCAGCCCTTCGGCGGCTCGATGTCGGACTCGCTGAGCTCCTCGACGTTGACGTCCTTGAACGTCAGCACCTTCACGTTCTTGGCGAACCGCGCCGGCCGGTACATGTCCCACACCCACGCATCGGTCATCGACACCTCGAAGAACACGTCACCGGCCTCGGTGCGCGCCTTCACGTCGACCTGGTTGCACAGGTAGAAGCGACGGTCGGTCTCCACGACGTACTTGAAGATCCCCACCACGTCGCGGTACTCGCGGTAGAGGTGGAGCTCCATCTCGGCCTCGTACTTCTCGAGGTCCTCGGCGCTCATCGGCCGATCTCCATTGACTGCGCCTCCATCGACTCGTGAACCAGCTCGTCGAGGACATTGTCCCCGAGATCCTCCGCGTCGTCGGGCACGGACTCACCCAGCGCGCGCCGTACGTTCACGAACCGCCGGCGGTGGATCTCGCACGGCCCGTGCTCGTCGAGGGCCGCGGAGTGCGCCGAGGTGATGTAGCCCTTGTGGGTGAGGAAGTCGTACGCGGGATACCGCTCGTGCAGGTCGCACATGATCCGGTCCCGGGTCACCTTGGCGATCACCGACGCCGCGGAGATGCAGGCGGCGACCCGGTCGCCCTTCCACATCGCCAGACCGGGGACCTCCAGCCCGTCGACCGGGAACCCGTCGGTGAGGACGTACGACGGGCGCACGTCCAACCGGGCCAGGGAACGGCGCAACGCCTCCACGTTCGCGACATGCATGCCGAGCCGGTCGCACTCGTCCGGACCGACCACCACCACCGACCAGGCCACCGCCCGCTTCAGGATCTGCTCGTAGCAGCGCTCCCGGGCCTTCGCGGTCAGCAGCTTCGAGTCGGCCAGCCCGGGGACCTGTCCCCGCTGCCCCTCGGGGAGGATCGCGGCGGCGGCTACCAGCGGACCGGCGCAGGCTCCGCGGCCGGCCTCGTCGACGCCGGCGATCGGCGCCAACCCGGCCCGGCGCAAGGCACGCTCGTAGCCGTACAGGCCGGCGTCGCGGCGCACGGTCAGTCCTCGGGGCAGCACACTCATAACCGATCCATTGTCACGCGGGAAGCTGGCCGATGTCAGCCGACGGCATCGAAGGTCGCCGGACGTTCGAGCATCTTCGCGTGGTCGAGCGGCCACACCACCATGAAGACCTTGCCGACCACGTCGTCGACCGGGATCAGCCCGCCACCGGGATCACCGAGGTGCACCCGGGAGTCCGCGGAGTTGGACCGGTTGTCGCCCTGGACCCAGATGTAGCCCTCGGGGACCTCGACCTCGAACTCGATCAGCGACGGCTTCTCGCCCTCGGCGAGGTAGGACTTCTCGTTCAGGGCGACTCCGTTCACGGTGACCCTGCCCCGGTCGTCGCAGCAGGCCACGGTGTCGCCGCCGACCCCGATCACCCGCTTCACCAGATGTCCCCCGGTGGGATAGAGGCCGAACAGCTCCAGCGCCTTGGTCACCGGGTTCGTGGCAGTCCGCACCTCCGAGTTGCTCAGCCAGCCGCCCGGGTCGGCGAACACGACCACGTCGCCCCGCTCGGCGTCGTCGCTGCCCCAGTAGGAGACCTTCTGGACCAGGATCCGGTCGTTGAGCACCAACGTGTCGTTCATCGATCCCGAGGGGATGTAGAACGCCTGCATGAAGAACGCCTTGATCACGATCGCGAGCACCAGGGCGATCCCCAGCAGCAGCAGCATCTCCTGCCAGATCGGCAGCTGCTTGTCGTCCCTGGAGCGGCGGCTGCCGTCCTTGGAGCGCCGGTTGCCGTTCTCGGGGCGCCGGACAGCAGCAGACCGCGGCCCCGTCGTGGTGTCGTCCTCGGAGGGTTCCGATTCCGACTGGTCGACGGGGCCGCGGTCGGCGTTGTCTGACGCGTTAGTCACGCGGTGAGCCTAACCAAGGGATGGTCAGCTCGACGGGGTCGCCTCGCGGAACTCCTTGATCTTCGCGGCCTTCCCACGCAGGTTGCGCAGGTAGTAGAGCTTGGCGCGACGGACGTCACCGCGGGTGACGACCTCGACGTGGTCGATGATCGGGGTGTGCAGCGGGAAGGTGCGCTCCACGCCGACGCCGAACGACACCTTGCGGACGGTGAAGGTGCGGCGGATTCCGGAGCCCTGCAGACGGATGCAGACGCCCTGGAACACCTGGATACGCGAGCGGTTGCCCTCGACGACCTTGACGTGCACCTTGAGGGTGTCCCCGGCGCGGAAGGAAGGCACGTCGTCGCGGGCGACGGCCGCGTCGAGCTGGTCAATGACGTTGGTCATGATGTCTCCTCGCGAGCGCCACAGGTCACCCACGGAACTGGTGTGGTGTGATCATGCTGGTCCCGCTGCTGCGCCGTGCGGCACTCCCCCTGTGGCAGGTGGACCGCCGACCCACGTCTCGAGACGTGCGGTCGCGACGCGCAGGACCGAGGTCCAAGTCTGCCACAGCCGCTACTCGGCGACGAAATCCACGGGCTGCTCCAGCACCTGCCGGTCGCGGTCGTCGAGTGCCCCCTGCGACAGCTTCGCGAGCAGGTCGGGTCGCCGCTCCGCCGTACGCCGCAGCGCCTGGTCACGACGCCACCGGGCGATCTGCGCGTGGTGACCGGAGAACAGCACCTCGGGCACGTCGAGCCCGCGCCAGGTCGGCGGCTTGGTGTAGACGGGGTACTCCAGCAGGCCGCCGCCCTCCCCGGTCGCGTGCGACTCCTCGGACAACGACGCGGGGTTGCCCATGAACCCGGGCAGAAGCCGGACCACGGCCTCGATGATCACCAGAGCGGCGACCTCGCCGCCGTTGAGCACGTAGTCGCCGATGGAGACCTCGCGTACGTCGAAGCGGGTGGCGGCGTGGTCGACGACCCGCTGGTCGATGCCCTCGTAGCGGCCGCACGCGAACACCAGCCACGGCTTCGCGCTGAGCTCCTCGGCGAGGTGCTGACTCATCGGCTCCCCCGACGGGGTGGGCACGATCAGCGTCGCCGACCTGGTCACCGAGTTGTCAGACTCCTGGGTGGCCATGGCCGCCTCACCGTCTGACAACTGAGTGATCTCGTCGAGGGCCTCGCCCCAGGGACCCGGCTTCATCACCATTCCGGCACCGCCGCCGTACGGGGTGTCGTCGACGGTGTGGTGCCGGTCGTGGGTCCAGCGGCGCAGGTCGTGCACCCGCACGTCGAGCAGCCCGGACTCCTGGGCCTTGCCGACCAGGGACAGGTCCAGCGGGGCGAGGTAGTCGGGGAAGATCGACACCACGTCGATGCGCATCAGGCGCCGCCGCCCTCGTCGTCGGCCGCCGGCGTCAGCAGCCCGGGCCGGTCCTCCACGACGACCCGGCCACCGGGTACGTCGACCGTCGGCACCAGCTGGGACACGAACGGGACCAGGATCTCGCGGCCGTCCTCGGCGCGGATCGACAGCAGCTCCTGCGCTGAGCTGTGCAGGACCTCGACCAGCTCACCCACCGGTCGTCCGTCGGTGGTGACCACCTCGAGCCCGACCAGCTGGTGGTCGTAGAACTCGTCCGGGTCCTCGGGGAGCTCGGTCGCGTCGACGGTCGCGACCAGCAGCAGCCCGCGCGCGGCCTCGGCGTGGTTGCGGTCCTTGATCTCGGCGAAGGTGACCAGCAGCCGGGACTGGTGCCAGCGGGTCGCCCGCACCGTCAGCGAAACGGGGCGGTCCGGCCCGTGCGGGGCACCGCCGCCGGGCGCCTCGGTGGCGAGGACCGTGCCGTCGGCGAAGCGGCGGTCCGGCTCGTCCGTGCGCAGCTCGACGGAGACCTCGCCCTTGATGCCGTGCGCCTTGCCGATCCGGCCGACGACCACGTCGGTGGTGCTCATCGCCTCGATCCTCCTCGTGACGGCTGTCGTTCCCACGCTGTCGGTCCAACGCTGACAACGACCCTAGTGACGACGAAATGGGGAGGCCGTTCCCGGCCTCCCCATCTCGTGGTGGAGCAGTGTTGCGTCGTACGTCCGGTCAGCGGCGCCGGTCGACGTCCACGAAGTCGACGCGGGCCCCACCCTTGCCGGCGAGCGCGTTGATCACCGTGCGGATCGCGGTCGCGGTGCGGCCACCGCGGCCGATCACCTTGCCCAGGTCCTCCGGGTGCACCCGCACCTCGAGGATCGAGCCGCGCCGCAGCTGCTTGTCGCGAACGTTCACGTCGTCGGGGTTGTCGACGATCCCCCGGACCAGGTGCTCGAGCGCTTCGGTGAGCATCCGGCTCAGGCCTCGTTCTCGGTGCCCGAGTCGGACTTCGGGTTGTCGACGTTCGAGCCGGCCTTGTCGGCCGGGACCTCGCCGCCGGCCTTCTCCTCGGCCTTGTCGGCGTCAAGCGCCTTGACCTCGGCGGCCTCTGCCTCCTCGGTGGCGCCCTCGGGGGTCTCCGCACCGGGGGTCTCGGTCGCCGCCGGCGCCTCCCCTGCGGGGGCCTCCATCTTCTTCGACGACTTCTTGGTCACCGCCTCGGCCTTCGGCTCGTTCGCGGACTCCTTGAGCGCCTCGTTGAAGATCTCGGCCTTGTCCCGCTTGGGCTCGGCCACCTTCAGGGTGCCCTCGGAGCCGGCCTCACCCTTGAACTTCTGCCAGTCGCCGGTGACCTTGAGGATCGCGGCCACGGCCTCGGACGGCTGCGCGCCGACGCCGAGCCAGTACTGCGCCCGCTCGGACTTGACCTCGATCAGCGAGGGCTCCTCCTTGGGGTGGTACTTGCCGATCTCCTCGATCACCCGGCCGTCGCGCTTCTTGCGTCCATCGACGGCGACGATGCGGTAGTACGGCGCACGGATCTTGCCCATGCGCTTCAGACGAATCTTGACGGCCACGAGTGTGGTGTCTCCTTGAGAATTGTGTGTGGGTGAGCGTCTCGGAACCAGGTGGGGACCGGGTCGATTCGCTCGGCGGACGCTGCGCCGCCCGGATGAGAGGGTCCGAGCACGCAGGACTCGACCGCACATTCTGCCAGAGACACCCGTCGCGGTTCCAATCGGCCGCTTCGGGCCGCTCAGCCTCAGCCGACGACGGCGCCGCGCAGCACGATCCGCTTCGGGTCCTTCAGCACGCCGAGGTCCTCCAGCGGGTTCGCGTCGAAGACCACGAAGTCGGCGGTGGTCCCCTCGGCGAGCGTCCCGTCGAGGCCCAGCCACTCCCGGGCACGCCAGGAGGCGGCCCCGAGAGCCTGCTCCGGGCTGAGGCCGTACGACGTGAGCTCGAGCACCTCGTCGCCGATGAGGCCGTGCGGCAGCACCCCGCCCGCGTCGGTTCCCGCGTAGATCGCCACGCCGGCCTCGTGGGCGGCGCCGATCGTCTCCCGACGCCGCGCGAACAGCGCCATCATGTGCTCGGCGTACTTCGGGAACTTCTCCTCGCCGGCGGCCGCGTAGCTCGGGAAGTTGTTCAGCTGCTTGACCGTCGGCACCAGCGCGACACCGTTCGCGGCCATCGTGTCGATCAGGTCCGTGCTCAGCCCGGTGCCGTGCTCGATGCAGTCGATCCCGGAGTCGATCAGGTCCGGAAGCGCGTGCTCCCCGAACACATGGGCGGTCACCCGGGCACCGCGCTCGTGCGCCGTACGCATCGCCTCGTCCAGCGACGCACGGGTCCAGGACGGGGTGAGGTCGCCGGCGTCGCGCTCGATCCAGTCACCGACCAGCTTCACCCAGCCGTCCCCGCGCTCGGCCTCCTTGGCGACGTAGGTGGCGAGGTCCTCGGGCTCGATCTCGTGGGCGTAGTTGCGGATGTAGCGGCGGGTCCGCGCGATGTGCCGGCCCGCGCGGATCAGCCGCGGCAGGTCGTCCCGGTCGTGGATCCAGGCGGTGTCCGCCGCCGATCCGCAGTCACGCAGCAGCAACGCCCCCGCCTCCCGCTCGGTGAGCGCCTGCTCCTCCTGGACGTCCTCGGGGACGGCGCCGTTCGCGTCGAGCCCGATGTGACAGTGCGCGTCGACCAGGCCGGGGACGATCCAGCCCTCCGCGACGAGCTCGGCCGAGGCGACCGGCTCGTAGGTGACCTTCCCGTCGACGACGTAGAGGTCTCTGCTCTCACCCTCCGGCAGCACGACGCCGCGGAACCTCAGTGCACTCATGCGCCGACGCTATCGCGCGGAGGTGAACCCGTGTCTCGGGCTACTGCTTGGGGAGGTACTTCGAGAACTCCTTGGGCAGCTCGAAGTCCTCCGGGCTCGCCTCCGGTCCGTCCTGGGGCAGGCCGAACGGGTTGCCGCCGTCGGAGCTCTTCTGCGCGGCGGCCTTCTCCTGCTGCGCGCGCTTGGCTGGGTTGCCCGAGACCCGCTTGGCCTTGCCCTTCTTCGGGGCCTGCTTGCCCTTGCCGCGCTTGCCCGCGCCGGGCATCCCCGGCATCCCTGGCATGCCCGGCATCCCTGGCATGCCGCCGCCCTTGGCCATCGACATCATCATCTTGCGGGCCTCGAAGAACCGGTCCACGAGCTGGTTCACGTCGGAGACCTGGGTGCCGGACCCCTTGGAGATCCGCATCCGCCGGGAACCGTCGATGACCTTGGGGTTGTGCCTCTCGGCGGGGGTCATCGACTGGATGATCGCCTGGATCCGGTCGATCTCCCGCTCGTCGAAGTTCTCCAGCTGCTCGCGGAACTGGCCCATGCCGGGCAGCATGCCCATGATCTTCGACAGCGAGCCCATCTTCCGGATCGCCTGCATCTGCTCCAGGAAGTCGTCGAGGGTGAAGTCACCGCCCTTGCCGGTCAGCTTCGCTGCGGCCTTGGCAGCCTGCTCCTGGTCGAAGGTCTTCTCCGCCTGCTCGATCAGGGTGAGCATGTCGCCCATGTCGAGGATGCGGGAGGCCATCCGGTCGGGGTGGAACAGGTCGAAGTCGGTCAGCTTCTCACCGGCCGAGGCGAACATCACCGGCTTGCCGGTGACCGAGGCGATCGAGAGCGCGGCACCACCACGGGCGTCGCCGTCGAGCTTCGTGAGCACGACGCCGTCGTAGCCCACCCCGTCGAGGAACGCCTGAGCGGTGTTCACCGCGTCCTGGCCGATCATCGCGTCGACGACGAACAGCACCTCGTCGGGCTGCACCGCGTCGCGGATGTCCGCGGCCTGTCGCATCAGCTCCTCGTCGACGCCGAGCCGGCCGGCGGTGTCCACGATCACCACGTCGTGCAGGGTGCGCCGGGCCTCGTCCACGCCGGCGCGGGCGACCGCCACCGGGTCGCCGACCCCGTTGCCGGGCTCCGGCGCGAACACCTTCACGCCGGCCCGTTCCCCGTTGACCTGCAGCTGGTAGACCGCGTTCGGCCGCTGGAGGTCGGCCGCGATCAGCAGCGGGCTGTTGCCCTGCTCCTTGAGCCACAGCGCGAGCTTCGCCGCGAGGGTCGTCTTTCCCGCGCCCTGAAGACCCGCGAGCATGATCACCGTCGGCGGGGTCTTCGCGAACCGGAGCCGCCGGGTCTCCCCGCCGAGGATCGTGACGAGCTCGTCGTTGACGATCTTGATGATCTGCTGAGCGGGGTTCAGCGCACCGCTGACCTCCTCACCACGGGCCCGCTCCTTGACCGCGCCGACGAACTGCTTGACCACCGGCAGCGCGACGTCGGCCTCGAGCAGCGCGATCCGGATCTCCCGCGCGGTCGCGTCGATGTCGGCTTCCGAGAGCCTGCCCTTGCCACGCAGGTTCTTGAACGTGTCGGCAAGCCGGTCAGAAAGAGTCGCAAACAATGGTGGTCAGTCCTCGTGTCCATGACGGGTCATCGGTCCGCCGCGGCAGATCGGGCCGCACGGCGTTAGGCGTCAAGGGTAACCGTGCCACCGAGCGCCCGCCGTACAGCGTGCGCGGCGGCCGCGGCCCGTTCCTCACCCAGCGCACCCGCCGCGGGCTCCTGCACGTAGAACACGTCCACCGCCTGCGGGCCGAACGTGGCCAGGTGCGCGGACCTGACCGTGACCTCGAGCGCGGCCAGCGCCTCGCAGACCAGGTGCACCACGCCCGGTCGGTCCTGGACGCGGACCTCGAGCACGGTCGCCTGCCAGGACGCGTCGTGCCGGACCGCGACGGACGGCGCGAGCCGCTGGCGGCGCGTGGGGATCCGGCCAGGATCCAGTCTGCCCTCGAGGATCGCCTCCAGCTGTTGGCGGAGCAGTGCCGGATCCGGACCCGGGTCATCGACCTCCCAGACGGATACGGCGTACTCCCCCTGCGTCCATGCCCGGGCCGCCCGGATGGAGATCCGGCGTACGGCGAAGGTGGCGGCTGCGGCCGCGAGCAGGCCGACCCGGTCCCCCGACACGACCGTGACCCGGCTGCCACCGGTCGAGGGCTCCACCGTGACGTCGACCCGTCCCGGATCGAGCCGCACCCGTTCGCGCACTTCCACCTCCATCTCCACCGACTTGTCAGGCGGTGCAACCGCTATAGGGGACGTAGCGCCTGACAAGTCGGTGAGGGCCGCGCGGACGCGTCGGACGAGGTGGCCGACCAGGCCGGCGCGCCAGGAGGTCCACGCCGCGGCTGCGGTCGCCCGGGCGTCGGCCTCGGTGAGCGCTGCAAGCAGGTCGAGGGTCTCCACGTCGACCACGCGGTCCACCACGAGGGCGACGGTCGCCGGGTCCTCGATGTCGCGGGTGGTGGCCACCTCGGTGAGCAGCAGGTGGTGCCGCACCAGCCTGCGGACCAGGTCCACCTCGGTGCCGGTGAAACCCATCCGGCGCGCGACGTCCGCGGCGACCGGCTCGCCCGCGATGCTGTGGTCGAGCAGCCCTCCCTTGCCGATGTCGTGCAGCAACGCCGCCACCAGGAGCACGTCGGGACGGCTCACCCGCCGGATCAGCGCCGACGCCTCGATGCAGGTCTCCACGAGGTGCCGGTCGACGGTGAACCGGTGCACCGGCGAGGCGTGCGGGAGCAGACGGACCCGGTCCCATTGCGGCAGCAGCCGGTCCAGGGCCGAGGTCTCGTCCAGGGTCTCCCAGACCCCGAGCAGCCCCTGCCCGGCCGACAGCAGGCGCACCATCAGGTTCCGGGCCTCCGCGGTCCACGGCTCCTGCGGTGCGGGACATTCGCGGGCCAACCTGGCCGCTGTTGCCGGGGCGAGCACGGCGTCGCGCTCGGCGGCCTCCGCGGCCGCCCTGAGCAGGAGCAACGGGTCCCGGCCGGGTTCCGCGCGCCGGTCGAGGACCACCTCGCCGGACGCAAGGGCCAGGCCATGGGCGAGCGGTTGCAGGACCGGGCCACGCTGCGATCCTGCTCGGGGCGGCGTGGCCAGCACCGCGTCGACCCGGCGCCAGGTGAGCCGGCTGAGGTGGGCCATCCGGCGGCCCAACCCGCGCACGTGCCGCTGGGCGGCCTCGGCGTCCGCAAGGGACAGGCCGGCGGCGACGTCCTCCCACAGCTCGGGCGAGATGCGGTCGGTACCGCGCCCGGCCACGTCCTGGAGCACGTCCTGCACGTCGAGCAGCCGGCTGCGGCACCGCTCGAGGTCGGTGTGCGGCACGTCGACCAGCCAGGTCGCGACCAGCGCGTTGAGCACGGTGGCATCGCGCAGCCCACCTGCGGACTCCTTCAGGTCCGGCACGGAGACCTGCGCGAGCTCGCCCGTCCGGCGACCTCGGCGGGCCACCGACTCCCGCAGCTCCGGCAGCCGCCGCCGGGCATCGCGACGCCAGCCGGCGAGCAGCGTGGTGCGCAGCCTGAGGGTTAGCGACGGGTCTCCCGCGAGATGCCGGGCGTCGAGCAGACCCAGCGCCACCCGATGGTCGTTCTCGGCAGCGGCGGTCACCTGTGACATCGCCCGCACCGAGTGGTCGACCGTCGCACCGGAGTCCCACAGCGGGTACCAGAGGCGGCTCGCGACCTCGCCCACCTCCACGTCCTCTTCGTGGATGAGGACTACGTCGAGGTCGCTGAACGGTGCGAGCTCCCCGCGTCCGTAGCCACCGACCGCGAGCAGCGCCAGGCCTGTTGGGTCCGGATCGCTCACGGCAGCGGCGAACGCCACCGCGCACAAGGCGTCGGCGGCGTCCGTGCGCTGCCTTCTCTCCGCTGCGGTCACGGTGCGGTCAGAGCGCTGCCTCGTCGCGGTCCCCGGTGCGGACCCGGACCACCCCGTCGACGGGCACCACCCACACCTTGCCGTCGCCGATCCGGCCGGTCTGCGCGGTCTTCACGATGATGCCCACCACGTCGTCGGCGTCCGGGTCGTCCACGACGATCTCGATCCGGATCTTCGGCACCAGCGCGATGTCGTACTCCGCGCCCCGGTACACCTCGGTGTGCCCCTTCTGCCGGCCGTAGCCGCTGACCTCGCTGACGGTCATCCCGGTGACACCGAAGGTCTCCAGGGCTTCGCGGACCTCTTCCCACTTGTGCGGCTTGATCACCGCGGTGACGAGCTTCATGCCTTCACCTTCCTCTCGCTTGCTTCCTCTGCCCGGTCCCGTCCTGCCGTCGCGACCGCTCCGGGCGAGCTGCTGCGGCTGCTGGAGGTGGAGTGCAGGTCGTACGCCGTCTCGGCGTGCGTGACCAGGTCGATGCCGGCCACCTCGTGCTCCTCGTCGACACGGAAGCCGATCGTCTTCTGGAGGGCAGCTCCGATCAGGTAGGTGGCCGTGAAGGAGACGACCAGCACCACCACGGCGCCGACCGCCTGCCGCCAGAGCTGGTCGACCCCGCCGCCGTAGAACAACCCGTCGATCCCCGCCGGGGCGGCCGCCGTGGCCAGGAACCCGACGCCGATGGTCCCGACCATTCCGCCGACGAGGTGTACGCCCACGACATCGAGCGAGTCGTCGTACCCCAATCGGTACTTCAGGCCGACCGCCAGCGCGCAGAGGCCGCCGGCGACCAGGCCCAGCCCGATCGAGCCGACCGGGGACAGCGCCGAGCAGGCCGGGGTGATCGCGACCAGGCCGGCGACCACCCCGGAGGCGCCGCCGAGGGAGGTTGCATGCCCGTCGCGGAGCCGTTCGACCAGCAGCCAGCCGAGTGAGGCGGCCGCGGTGGCGACCAGCGTGTTGACCCAGGCGACTGCAGCCAGGTTGTTCGCAGCGAGGGCGGAGCCGGCGTTGAACCCGAACCAACCGAACCAGAGCAGCCCGGCTCCGAGCATCACCAGCGGGAGGTTGTGCGGACGGATCGCCTCCTTGCCGAAGCCGGCGCGCCGGCCGAGCACCAGCGCCAGCGCGAGGCCCGCGGCACCGGCGTTGATGTGCACCGCGGTCCCGCCGGCGAAGTCGATCGCGGCCAGGTCGTTGGCGATCCAGCCACCGACGTGATCGCCGGTGGAGAAGTCGAACACCCAGTGCGCGACCGGGAAGTAGACCAGCGTGGCCCACACGCCCGCGAACACCATCCAGGTGCCGAACCTGGCGCGGTCGGCGATGGCCCCGGAGATCAGCGCGACCGTGATGATCGCGAAGACCGCCTGGAAGCCGACGAAGGCCATCGGCGGCAGTCCGCCGGCCTCGCCGGTGACATCTGCCATCAGGCCGTTCAGCCCGAGGTACTGGGTCGGGTCGCCGAGCAGGCCGAGTCCCACGTCGTCGCCGAAGGCCATCGAGTAGCCGTAGAGCACCCACAGCACGCTGATCAGCGCGAGCGCCCCGAAGCTCATCATCATCATGTTCAGCACGCTCTTGGAGCGCACCATGCCGCCGTAGAAGAGAGCGAGCCCGGGTGTCATCAGCAGCACAAGTGCTGCCGATGTGAGGACCCAGGCGGTGTCGCCGGTGTTGGTCATGTTCCTCAACCTCGTGTCGTGTCACGGAGGGCGGTCCGGGCCGGACGACAGTGGCCGGCCCGACGTACCCCGGTGAGCCACGACTCTGGCGGGGCGACGTTTCGCCGGGCGACGAGCTGTGTTGCGCGCCGGTGACGAGATCGCAGGACGTGTTACGACCGGATGAACTGCATTTCCGTACCTGAATCGTGGATTCGTATCGGAACTGCCCGTATCGTTAGTTCCATGACGAACGTCGTGGAAACGCACCAGCCCGAGGCCCCGGTACGGCGCGGCCGTGGTCGCCCCCGCAACCCGGAGACTGACACCCGGATCACCGAAGCCGCCGCCGAGCTGATGCTGGAACGTGGCTTCGACAAGATGACCGTCGACGACGTGGCGGCGCGGGCCGGCGTCGGCAAGGCGACGGTCTACCGGCGGTGGCCTTCCAAGGAGGACCTCGCGGTCGCAGCGATGCAGGAGATCTACTCCGCGGAGATCCCCGACCCTGACACCGGCTCGATCCGCTCCGACCTGGTCGAGAGCTTCCGCAACGTGCTCGGTTTCGTGAACTCGCCGGCCGGTCAGGCCTACCTACGGATGTCGATCGCGGAGTCGGTTCGCGACCCGCGCATCGCGGCGCTGTACCGGGCCTCCACCGAACGCGCCGAGGACCAGGCGTGCCGGATGTACGAGCGCGCCATCGCGCGAGGCGAGGTCCGCGACGACATCGACCTGCTGGCAACGGTCCAGTGGCTGGGCGGACTGCTCGCGGCGAGGGCGATCACCAACCGCCCCATGCCCACCGTCGACGACGTCGAGATGCTGGTCGACTTCACCCTCAACGGCATCCACGCCTAGCCCTAGCCCTCCCCCATCTTCCTGTTGAGACGCGCTCTTTTCACCGTTGAAACGCGCCTTTTTCGCGCTTCAGACGCGAAGTATTTACCGTGGAAGCACGCACGATTCCGTCAAGCGTGAGCACTCGCGCCTTCCAGAGGTCGTTGGGCACGAGGCGAAAAGACCACGTCTGAAAAGCGAAAAGAGCGCGTCTCAACGGCGAAAAGAGCGCGTCTGAACGGGAAAAAGGGCGCGTCTCAACGAAGGAGGGGGTCAGGAGGGGTCGCCGAGGAGAGCGTCGACGAAGGCCTCCGGGTCGAACGGCGCCAGGTCGTCCGCGCCCTCCCCCAGGCCGACGAGCTTGACCGGCACGCCGAGCTCGCGCTGCACCGCCACGACGATCCCGCCCTTGGCGGTGCCGTCCAGCTTGGTCAGCACGATGCCGGTGACGTCGACGACCTCGCGGAAGACCCGGGCCTGGATCATCCCGTTCTGCCCGGTGGTGGCGTCCAGCACCAGGAGCACCTCGGTCACCGGGGCCTGCTTCTCCACGACCCGC
>DATFGA010000191.1:0-3063 GCA_035249775.1 Nocardioidaceae bacterium
TCTCGACGTACTCCTGCACCAGCCGCCGCCTGTGACGCTCGTCCTCCAGCGCCCAGACGTAGGTGAACACCAGGCCCGGCAGACCCGCGTCGGGCGCCTCCTCGATGCTGCGAGCGGATGGTTCAGCCGGCGCGCCGGGCCATCCGCTCCTTCAGCGCGTCACGCTTGTCCTCGAACTTCAACGCCTGCTTCTCCAGCCCGTCCATGAAGTCCGCCAGAGCGGTGCGCGCCTTCTCGCCCTCGGCGTCGAGGCCCTCGAGCTCGAAGATCTTCCAGTAGCGCAGCACAGGCATCACCACGTCGTCGCGGTGCTGGCGGATGTCGTAGACGCCGGCGATCGCCATCTCCACGGCCTTGCGCTGGAAGCCGGCGATGTCGGTGCCGGGCATCTGGAAGGTCTGGACGACGTCGTTGATCGCGACCATGGTCTGGCTCGGGTCCAGCTCGAGCGCCGCGCCCAGCAGGTTGCGGTAGAAGATCATGTGCAGGTTCTCGTCGGTGGCCACGCGCGCGAGCAGCTGGTCGGCGACGGGATCCTCGGTCAGCTTGCCGGTGTTGCGGTGCGAGACGCGGGTGGCGAGCTCCTGGAACGAGACGTAGGCCAGCGAGCGGACCAGGTCCTGGCTGTGCGCGGACTCGTAGCCGGTGGACATGTGGTCCATCCGCAGCTGTTCGAGCTGGTTGGGATCGACCGCGCGGGTGGTCAGCAGGTAGTCGCGGATCGCGATCCCGTGCCGACCCTCCTCGGCGGTCCACCGGTGCACCCAGCTGCCCCACGCCGCGTCGCGCCCGAACAGGCTGGCGATCTCATGGTGGTAGGACGGCAGGTTGTCCTCGGTGAGCAGGTTGACGATGAGCGAGGACCGCGCGACGTCGGACATCTTCGAGTCCTCGGGCGTCCACGCATCACCGCCGAGCACGCCGTCGAAGTTGCGCCCGTCGCTCCACGGGACGTACTCGTGCGGGAACCACTCCTTGGCCACCTTCAGGTGCCGGTTCAGGTTCTCCTCGACGACCTGCTCGAGCTCGAGCAGCATCTCGGTCTGGGTCAACGGTGCCGTGCTCATCTGACTCCCTCCGGCGGGTACCTCGACCCGCGCATTACCTACGCTACCGTAACTTACGCAACCGTAGGTTTCCGCCGGCCCGCCTCGCGAGGTCAGGAAGGAGCGAGAACCTCCACCCGGTTGCCGTTGCCGTCCGCGGTGTAGAACCTCCTGTACCCAGGAAACTCCTCGTCCCACCTGACTGGGAACCCGAAACCGCCGATTTTCTCCGCGACCGCCTCGATGTCCTCGACCAGGAACGCCGGATGCGCCTTGGTGGCCGGCGCGAACGAGCCCTCGACGCCGACATGGATCTCCACCTGCTCGCCGCGGAACCAGCAGCCGCCACGGGCGGCCAGCACGGGCGGCTTGGCGACCTCCGGGATCCCCAGCGCATCCGCGTAGAACCGGCGGGCGGCGTCCTCGCCGCCGACGGGACACGAGACCTGGACGTGGTGCAACCTCATCGCTGTCCTCCTAGGTAGTACTTCATCCCGACGTGCGAGGCGACGAAACCGAGGTCGTCATAGAACTGTCTGGCCCGCAGCCGCTGCGCATTGGTGGTCAGCTCCACCCGCGCCGCGCCACGGTTCCGCCCCAGCGCGATCACGTGCTCCATCAGCTCGCGACCCAGCCCGCGCCCCCGCAGGTCCGAGCGCACCCGCACCGACTCGACGACACACATCAGACCGCCGACGTAGGTCAGGTGCCGCACCCAGGTCAGCTGGGCAGTCGCGACCACCTCGCCGTCCACCTCGCCCACGAGCAGCTGCTGATGGGCGTCGGAGGTGATCTCGTCGAAGGCATCGCCGTACGCCGTGGCCGCGACCGCGGACTCGTCGACCTCGCGGATCACGTCCTCGTGCAGCAGCTCGATGATCACCGGCAGGTCGTCGCGCGTCGCCTCGCGGATGATCACGCGGGCACCTGTGCCACCACGAACACCCGGCGAAACGGCAGCACGGTGCCGTGCGGGCCGGCCGGGTAGGCGTTTCGGAGCAGCTGCTTGTACTCCGCGACGAACTCGTCCCGCACCTCGTCCGGCAACGCCTGGAGCGTGGGCCGCGCGCCGGTCCCGGAGATCCACGTGAACACCGGGTCCTCGCCGTGCAGCAGGTGCAGGTAGGTGGTCTCCCACGCGTCGACCCGGCAGTCCAGCTCGAGCAGCGCCTCGAGGTAGACCTGCGGGTCGTGGCCGTCGGGCCGGGCGACCCCGGCAACGTGCGGCGAGAACCGCGGATCTGCGGCGAGCTCGTGCAACAGGACATGGCTCGGCTCCGCGAAGTTGCCGGGCACCTGGAAGGCGAACCACCCGCCCGGTGCGACCCGCGCGACCAGCGACGGCAGCAGCTCGAGGTGGCCGGGCACCCACTGCAGGGTGGCGTTCGAGACGAGTACGTCGACCGGGTGCATCGGCTGCCACGAACGGAGGTCGGCCACCTCGAAGCGGACGCCAGGAACCTGTTGGGTGTTGGCCCTCTCGATCATCTCCACGGACGAGTCGATCCCCTCCACGTCCGCTTCCGGCCACCGCTTCGCGAGGATCGCGGTGAGGTTGCCCGGACCGCAGCCGAGGTCGACGACCCGTTGCGGGTCCGCGGCGTCGATCCGGGCGATCAGGTCGAGGAAGGGCCGACCGCGCTCGTCGGCGTAGGTGAGGTACCGCTCCGGGTCCCAGCTGTGCCGGCTCATCGACTCTCCCTGACTCATGGACTCTCCCAACTATCTTGATGTCAAGAGAAGTTTGGCCCGGCACATCTCTCGATGTCAAGAATCTCGATGAGTACCATGTCTTCATGCGCGATGAAGTGGACCGACTCGTTGAAGCGTGGCAGCGCGAGCGCGCGGACCTTGACCTGCGCCCGATGGAGGTGCTCAGCCGGGTGAGCCGTCTGGGTCACCACCTCGACCGGGCGCGCCGCTCGGCGTTCGCCGCACACGGGCTCGAGTCGTGGGAGTTCGATGTGCTCGCTGCGCTACGGCGTGCCGGTGCGCCGTACCAGCTCTCCCCCGGCCG
>DATFGA010000192.1:0-11588 GCA_035249775.1 Nocardioidaceae bacterium
CACCGGGCACGTGACGCCTCGAAGGTGGCGCTGGTCGGCCTGGTGGAGATCCTGCGCGACGAGTACGCCGACCAGCGGCTGCTCGACGTGCAGTGGTGCACACCGCATCTGGCCTCCCTCGGCGTGGTCGAGGTCCCCCGGGCGACGTACGTCCGCCAGCTCCGCGCCGCCCTCGACCTCCCCCTCCCCGCCCCCTTCCGTTGAGACGCGCCCTTTTCGCCGTTCAGACGCGCTCTTTTCGCGTTCGAGACGTGCCTTTCTTACGCGTCGAGGCCAGGGGTTCTCGGGCGTGAGACGCGGGAAGTCGCGGCCCGTCCGTCCGTGTTCCGGGTGCCAAGTTTCCACGTCTCGAACGCGAACCTTGCACGCCTCAATGGTGAGAACTCCGCGTCTCGACGGTGAAAAATGCACGTCTCGACGGGGAAAACCGCACGTCTCAACGAAGGGTGGGTGGGGTGGTGGGTCCGGGTCAGACGACTTGGGGGGTGGCGCCGGTCTCGCTGACCATCGGCCGGCCGGCGGAGGACCAGTCGAGCATGCCGCCGTCGAGGTTCACCGCGTCGCGGCCCTGCGCCTGGAGGTAGGCCACCGCCTGCGCGGAGCGGCCACCGACCTTGCAGACCACCAGCGTCTTCGTGTCGGGTAGCTCGTCGATCCGGCCCGGGAGCTGCATCAGCGGGATGTGCTGGGCACCCTCGATGTGGCCGTACGCCCACTCGACGTCCTCGCGAACGTCCAGCACGTGCAGACCCTCCGGTACGGGGTCGGGGACGCGTTCGATGTCCACCGTGGGGATGGCGCCGTAGTTCATGACCTCCAGCCTACGTCGGTGACCGTTTCAGTCCAGATGCACACAACTGCCCACCGATGCCCGCGTGCCGGGTGCCATGGTGGGCCACATCGACAGGAGGTGGAGCGCACTTGACAAGATACCCCCTAGGGGTATGGTGGATGGCATGAGCAGTCACACGGAACACCCAGCGTCGACCACCGCCCACCAGGTCACCGACCCGGTCTGCGGCATGGCGGTCGACCCGACGTCTGCCGAACACACGGCCTCCCACGCTGGAGAGACCTACTACTTCTGCTCTGCCCACTGCAAGGCGAAGTTCGAGGTCGATGCCGGGCGGTACGCGACCCCGTCGCACACCGAGCATGACCATGCAGACCACAGCCACGCAGGACACGGGCACGAGACGCAAGCCGGTCCCGCTCCGTCGCCTGCGGACGGCGAAGTCGTGGAGTACACGTGCCCGATGCACCCCGAGATCCGCCAGGCCGGCCCGGGGGCGTGCCCGATCTGTGGCATGGCGCTGGAACCGGTCACGGTGACTGCCGACACCGGACCCTCGGAGGAGCTGCGCGACATGACCCGCCGGTTCTGGGTAGGCGTCGCCTTGTCACTGCCGGTCCTCATCCTTGGCATGGGCGGCGACCTCGTCCCGGCGATCCATGACCTCATCTCGCCCACGGCATCGAACTGGGTCCAGCTGATCCTGGCGACGCCGGTGGTGCTGTGGGGTGGCTGGCCGTTCTTCCAGCGCGGCTGGCAGTCCGTGCGGACCCGCAACCTGAACATGTTCACGCTGATCGCGATGGGCACCGGGGTGGCGTGGCTGTTCAGCGTGGTCGCCACCGTCGCCCCCGGGATCTTCCCCGACGCGTTCCGGATGGACGGCACCGTCGATGTCTACTTCGAGGCCGCAGCGGTGATCACCACGCTCGTGCTGCTGGGTCAGGTGCTCGAGCTCCGGGCACGCGAACAGACCTCCGGAGCCATCAAGGCGCTGCTCGACCTGAGTCCCAAGACCGCCCGCCGGGTCCGCGCCGACGGCACCGATGAGGAGATCACGCTCGACCAGGTGCAGATCGGCGACCGGCTGCGGGTCCGTCCGGGCGAGAAGGTGCCCGTGGACGGCGTCGTGGAGGAGGGACGCTCGTCGGTCGATGAGTCGTTGGTGACCGGGGAGTCGATGCCGGTCAGCAAGGAGCCCGGTGACCCGGCCATCGGTGGCACCATCAACACGACCGGCGGGTTCGTGATGCGCGCCGAGCGGGTCGGACGCGACACCATGCTGGCCCGGATCGTGACCATGGTCGCCGAGGCGCAGCGCTCGCGTGCGCCCATCCAGCGGACCGTGGACCGGGTCGCCGCGGTGTTCGTCCCCACCGTCATCGGGGTCGCAATCGTGGCGTTTCTCGTGTGGGCGCTGGTCGGGCCCGAGCCGCCGCTCGCGCACGCCCTGCTCGTCGCAGTCGCCGTGCTCATCATCGCCTGCCCCTGTGCTCTCGGACTGGCCACCCCGATGTCGATCATGGTCGGCGTCGGTCGCGGAGCCCGGCTCGGCGTCCTCATCAAGAACGCGGAGGCGCTGGAGCAGACCGAGAAGGTAGACACGCTGGTCGTCGACAAGACGGGCACCCTGACCGAGGGCCGCCCGGCGGTCACCGGAATCGTCCCCGCCACTGGTGCGGAAGCCGAGTCGGCCCTCGACGTCGACGAGCTGCTCCGTCTGGCCGCCGGCGTGGAGCGGGCGTCCGAGCACCCGCTCGCGCAAGCCATTCTCACCGCCGCCAGCGACAAGGGAATCACCGTCCCGGACGTCGCCGACTTCGACTCACCCGCCGGACGCGGCGTTCTCGGCACCGTCGAAGGGCGTCGCGTGCTGCTGGGCAACGGCGACTTCCTGGCCAGTCAGGGCATCGACACCAGCCGGCTCACAGTCGAGGCGGATCGGCTGCGGGCCGACGGAGCGACCGTGATCTTCGCCGGTGTGGACGGGCAGTCCGCCGGTATCTTCGCGATCGCAGACCCGGTCAAGGAGAGCACACCCGAGGCGATCAAGGCGCTGCGTGCGGACCACATCGAGGTGGTCATGCTGACCGGTGACAACCGGGTTACCGCCGAAGCGGTCGCCAGGCGTCTCGGCATCGACCGGGTCGAGGCCGAAGTGCTTCCGGACCACAAGGCCGATGTGGTGAAGCGGTTGCGTGACGAGGGTCGGGTCGTCGCGATGGCCGGAGACGGCGTCAACGACGCGCCCGCCCTGGCGGCGGCCGATGTCGGCATCGCCATGGGCACCGGGACCGACGTAGCCATCGAGTCCGCCGGGGTCACTCTCCTCAACGGGGACCTGACCGGTATCGTGCGCGCACGGCACCTGTCGGCCAAGACCATGTCGAACATCCGGCAGAACCTCGTGTTCGCGTTCATGTACAACGTCGCCGGCATCCCGATCGCCGCCGGTGTGCTCTACCCGGTGTTCGGGCTGCTGCTCTCACCGATGATTGCGGCCGCGGCGATGGCTCTGTCGTCGGTCAGTGTCATCAGCAACGCCCTGCGTCTGCGCAGCCAGCACATCGGCTGAGAACGACTGACGCCGGCCCGCACCCACGACGCCACCAGGAGAACCACCATGCGCACCACCCGTGCTCTGGGCTCACTGAGCCTCGGGCTCGCCCTCGCCGTCGGACTGAGCGCCTGCGGCGACGACGCAGACAACTCGTCGGCGCAGGTGAGCGTTACCGAGCACAACGACGCCGATGTGGCCTTCGCCAGCGACATGATCCAGCACCATGCCCAAGCGCTGGCCATGGTCGACCTGACCATGGACCGACCGCTCGACCCGGAGGTCGAGGCCCTCGCTGAGGACGTTCGCGCCGCGCAGGCCCCCGAGATCGAGACGCTGGCCGGCTGGCTCACCGACTGGGACGAACAGATCCCGGAGACCATCCGCGACCACGTGAACGCCGGTCACGGTGCGGGTGACCTGTCGGACTCCATGCGGGACCTGGACCACGGGGACATGCCCGGGATGATGTCCGCCGACGACATCGACGCACTGGAGAACACCTCCGACACCGAGTTCCAGGAGATGTGGCTCGAGATGATGATCGAGCACCACGAAGGCGCGATCGAGATGGCCAAGTCCGAGCAGGAAGACGGCCGGTACAAGCCCGCCGTCGACCTGGCGGGTGACATCGTCGACTCGCAGTCGCAGGAGGTGGCGACCATGCAGGACCTGATCGGCTCCTGACGGGTCGCCACACGACGTCGTCGCTACTTCAGCAGCTTCGACATCCGCCGGTCCGCGAGCGGCTTCCCGCCGGTCTGACAGGTCGGGCAGTACTGCAGGGAGGAGTCCGCGAACGACACCTCGCGCACGGTGTCCCCGCAGACCGGACACTTCTCGCCGGTCCGCCCGTGCACGGCGAGGTGGCTCTTCTTCTCACCCTTCAGCTCGGCGGCGGCCAGCCCGCGAGAGCGCGCCACGGCCTCACCGAGCACGGTCCGGATCGCGTCGTACAGCACCCGCAGGTCGTCCCCGTCGATGCTGGAGGCGGGCTTGAACGGCGACATCCGGGCCGCGTGCAAGAGCTCGTCGGAGTAGGCGTTGCCGATCCCGGCGATCGTGCCCTGGTGACGCAGCACGCCCTTGATCTGCGCGCGCCCCGCGTCGGCGAGTATCTGCTGGAAGACCTCGATCGTGAAGTCGTCGGAGAGCGGATCGGGCCCGAGCCGGGCGATGCCGGGTACGTCGGCCGGGTCGCGCACCACGTAGATCGCCAGCGACTTCTTGGTTCCCGCCTCGGTGATGTCGAGGCCGGCCCCGTCGTCGAGGACCACCCGCGCCGCCAGCGGCGACTTGTTGCTCGGCTTGGGCGGCAGCGCCGGCACCTCGTCGCGCCAGCGGACCCATCCCGCCCGGGCCAGGTGCATCACGAGGTGCAACCCGGAGGAGTGGATGTCCAGGAACTTCCCGTGCCGGGTGACGTCCTCGACGAGGCTGCCCTGCAACGCCGACAGCGGCGGGTCGAAGGTCTTCAGCGCGCTGAACGCGGCGATGTCCACGCGGACGATGGCGCGGTCGGCCAGCCGCCCTCGCAGGTCCAGCGCGAGGGCCTCGACCTCGGGGAGCTCGGGCACGGACCCAGCATAGGGAGTCCACCGGATTGTCGCGGACTACTGACAAGCGTGCCTCGAATGCGCAGAATGGGGGGATGCAGACCGCATCGCACGTGCCCGCGACCGGCGAGGTCTTCCTCGACGCGCGGGGCGGCTCGCGTGCGCTGCGGGTGTCGTGGCACTCCGAGGCCGGTGTGGTGGTGCTCTCGCTGTGGCGCGACGGCACCTGCGCCGGCACCTTCCGGCTCACCATCGACGAGGTCCCCGACCTGATCGACGTCCTGCGTGCCGGCCTGGCCCAGGCGTACGACGGTGCGCGCGCCTCGTTCATTCCGGGGATGCAGGAGGCGGACCACCTCGCCGGCTGACCCGGTGCGTCGTACCTGTCAGGTCAGCAGCATCACCGAGGTCACCAGCAGCGCGAGCAACGCGACCACCCCGATGCTGAGCGCCACGGACGCGGCGATCAACAGGGTCTGGGTGTGGTCGATCTGACCGGAGCGGTAGGCGATCATCCGGACCGCCCCGACCGGCAGCGCGGTCAGGGTGACCAGCAGGCTGACAGCCCACGCGAGCTGCAACGGGGTCATGCCCCGGCCTGTCCCCATCGGCGCCGTCCGCTACACGTCGATACGACTCGCTAGTGATGTCTACGGTTTTGCCTAGACACCCGGATACTGTGCTGACGTGGACCCGATCAGGAACCCCTATGCGCCCGGCGCCGGTCAGCGGCCGCCCGAGCTCGCCGGTCGTGACCGTGAGCTCCGGCAGTTCGAGGTGACCCTGGAGCGCGTCGCCGCCGGCCGACCCGAGCGTTCCATGGTGCTCTCCGGACTCCGCGGGGTCGGCAAGACCGTGCTGCTCAACGCGCTGCGCAGCCTGGCGGTGAAGCGCGCATGGGGGACAGGCAAGGTCGAGGCCCGGCCGGACCAGTCGATGCGGTTGCCGCTCGCCCAGGCGGTGCACGCCGCCGTCCGCGAGGTCGCCCACCGGCACCGGGACCCGGACCGGGTGGACGCGGTGGCCGGGGTGATCAAGTCGTTCGCGCTGCGCACCCGGCTCGAGGACCGCAAGGGCATCCGCTGGCAGCCGCCGACCGACGTTCCGGCCACCAAGGGCCGCGCGGACTCCGGTGACCTCGAGCTGGACCTGATCGAGCTGTTCACCGACGTCGCCGACCTGGCCGCCGACCTCGGGGTGGGCATCGCGCTGTTCGTCGACGAGATGCAGGACATCCCGGTCTCCGAGCTCGCCGCGCTGTGCGGCGCCTGCCACGAGATCAGCCAGCAGGGTGCACCGCTGATCGTGGTCGGCGCCGGCCTGCCGCACCTGCCGGTCGCGCTCGCGGCCAGCAAGTCGTACGCCGAGCGGCTGTTTCGCTACGTGGTCGTGGACCGGCTGCCGCGCGACATGGCCGACCGGGCGCTGCTGGTGCCGGCCGGCACCGAGAACGTCGACTACGAGCCGCAGGCGCTCGACGAGCTCTACCGGCTCACCGACGGCTACCCCTACTTCGTGCAGGCCTACGGCAAGGTCACCTGGGACGTCGCGGTGCAGAGCCCGATCGCGGTCGCCGACGTGCAGGAGGCCTCCCCGGAGGCGGAGGGCGAGCTCGCGATCGGCTTCTTCGGCGCCCGCTACGACCGGGCCACCCCCGCCGAACGCGACTACATGCGGGCGATGGCCACCCTCGGCGCCGACAACGACGACGGTTCGGTCACCACCGCACAGGTCGCCGAAGCGCTCGGCCGGAAGCCGCAGAGCCTGTCCCCGGCCCGGGACGGCCTGATCAAGAAGGGGCTGGTCTACTCCTCCGAACGAGGCACGGTGGCCTTCACCGTCCCGCACTTCGGCAAGTTCCTCCGCACCCAACGGGCCTGAGGCAACGCGGCGACACGCTGCCCGGCAGCACCCGCGTGGGTCCATCGATCTCACCAGGATGCCAGGATTGACCCCATGCAGCACAGCGAACCGGGGCGGCCCCAGGTCGTCGCGCACCGCGGCTCGAGCCACGCCAACCCCGAGCACACGCTGGGCGCCTACGTCGCCGCCCTCGACGAAGGGGCGCAGGCACTCGAGTGCGACGTCCGGCTGACCGCCGACGGGCATCTGGTCTGTGTGCACGACCGGCGGGTCGACCGTACGGCGAACGCGCGGGGGCTCGTGTCCACGATGGACCTGGCGCAGCTCGACGAGCTGGACTTCGCGTCGTGGAAGAACCCCTGGGCCGACCTGGACGACGAGGCCCCCGAGGTCGACGAGGAACGGCGCCGGGTGCTCACGCTGCGCCGGCTGATGGAGGCGGCGTCCGACTACGACCGCCCGGTCGACCTGGCGATCGAGACCAAGCACCCGACCCGCTACGGCGGCCTGGTCGAGCGCCGGCTGGTGGAGCTCCTGGAGGACTTCGGCTGGGCCGGCAAGGGTTCCCCGGTCCGGGTGATGAGCTTCTCCTGGGTCGCGTTGAACCGGGTCAAGCGGATGGCGCCGGACCTCGAGATCGTGCTGCTGATCGACCGGCTCTACGCCTGGCAGCTGACCAAGAACCTCACCGGCCAGGACTGGATCGCCGGGCCGGGGATCGAGCTCCTCCGAGAAAATCCGCGGTTCGCGAGTAAACTGCGGCGGAACGGACGGCGCATCCACGTCTGGACGGTGAACACGCCTGGAGACTTCGACCTCTGTGTCGAGCTCGGGGTGGAGGCCGTGATCACCGACCGGCCGGGGGCGGCAGTAGCTCATCTGGCCCGAGGTGTTTGACCTCCACCAGCGTTGGGCACTCTTGGACAGCTGAGGCCATCGAGCAGAGGGGTTGAAAGCGTGGCGACACGCTCCGTACGGGCCGAGCACGCACCGGTGACGCTGCGTGTTCCCTTTGCCGCGTCCTCGGTCGCGGTGGCCCGTCAGCAGCTCAAGAAATGGATGGCCGACCAGGGGACCTCCCGCGAGCACATCGAGGACGCGCGGGTGGTCGTCTCCGAGCTGGTGGCCAACTCGGTGCGTCACGCCAGCCCGCTGGCCGACGGCAACATCCTGGTTTCGTGGCGCCCGGAGGAGCGCGGTCTGCGGCTCTCGATCACCGACGGCGGCAGCCCGACCCGGCCCCGCAAGCTGAACGCCCCGTCCTCGGCGCTGGCCGGACGCGGGATGGCGATCGTCGAGACGCTCGCGCTGTCCTGGTGGGCCGAGCAGAGTCGCACCCGGTCCACGGTGCACGCCCTCCTCTCGCTCAGCTGAACCGAGGCCTGAAGTAGCCTTCGCGTCATGGGAAAGCGGTCGCGAGTCAAAGCCACGTCCAAGGTCCCGGCCGGGGAGGTCGGTCCGCGCCAGCCGTGCCCGTGCGGCTCCGGCCGCCGGTACAAGGCCTGCCACGGCGACCCCTCCGGGCCACCCCAGGTGTACGTCGGCCGTCCGTTCGAGGGGCTGCCCGGGGAATGTGACGTGATCGCGATGCGCGAGATCGTGCCGGCCGCGACCGCCCCGATCACGCTCTCCTCAGCAGAGCACGCTGAACGCTCCGTCGTACTCTGCTCGCTGCTGCCGATGGCCGCGCCCGCCCTGGTCCGCCAGGACGGCACCATCTGGCTGGGACTGCAGGTGCAGCACAACTTCGGTGACCCGAGCCGGGACCTGGCGGCGGCGCTGGAGAAGGCGCTCGGTTCGGCACCCGGCTCGGTCGTCGGGCTCACCGATGCACCGGGGGAGGGGCCGCGGCTTCAGGACCTGGTCACCGACGGGCCGCTCGAGGTCACCGTGCACGAGGGGTTCGACTTCTGGATCGCTGACGTGGACGACCCGACGGGCGCCGTCGCCGCGTCGCTGGAGAGCGCCAACGCCGCCGCGATGCCGACCGAACGGCTGGCGTCGGTGGAGGCGGCCTACTGGACGAACGTGGGCACCAAGGAGCACCTGCGCTGGGTGATGCCGTACGACGAGGAGAAGCTGTTGTCCGCGCTGGCGAAGCTGCACGTCGCGGGCAAGGACAAGATCGCCGAGGGCGCCCGCCTGGTCGGGATGTTCCGCGCGCACGGTCGGCTGGTGCCGGTGTGGGACCTGCCGGTCGGGACCGGTGCCGCGGTGCTCGAGGAGCCGGCGGCCCGCTTCGCGAAGGACCTCGACGGCGTGCTCGCCGACGACGCCCCGCTGACCACCGAGGAGCGCTCCGCCAGATCCGGCCTGGCGAACCGCCAGCTGACGATCCGCTGAGTCTGACTAGACCATCGCTGCGAATCTCGGGGTGACCTAGGCCATATCATCGGGTTCCAGTTGATCGCGGAGTCAACCACCCGTACATTAATTGCTGCCCGGTCGTTGTTGTATCCCCCGTCAGCAACGGCCGGGTTTTTGCATGCCCTACGGCGGAGTCATCGTGACGTCCCCGTACCAGTCCACGCTCGTGGCTCGAGCGTCGTCATCGATGGAAAAGCAACCTATGCCGACGCAACCTTCCGCCGACATCAGGAGTCAGGTGGGGTGAGACAGCACCACAGGGGTGCAGGGTGAGCAGGTGGACATGTTCTCGGCGACGCGCACGCACGCACCCTCCTTCGAGGAGTACGCCGCCGCAACCTGGTCGATGCTCTACCGCAGCGCCTATCTGCTGGCCGGCAACCACGCGGACGCCGAGGACCTGGCGCAGCAGACGCTGATCAAGGCCCACCGTGCGTGGGCGAAGGTCAGCGCCTCGGACTCGGCGAACGCCTACGTACGGCAGATCCTCACCAACACGTTCCTCTCGTCCAAGCGACCCAAGGGGCGCCGGCTGGAGCTGCTGACCGACGAGATCCCGGAGTGGGGTGGTGCGACCGGCACGGCCGGAGGTGCTCCGGGGACGTCCGACGAGCGGATGGTGCTCTGGCCGCACATCAAGCAGCTGCCGCCGCAGCAGCGCGCGGTCATCGTGCTGCGCTACTTCGAGGACCTGAGCGAGATGGAGATCGCTGAGACGCTCGGTTGCTCGCGCGGCAACGTGAAGTCCACGGCGCACCGCGCCCTCAAGAGCCTGCGGGCCGCGCTCGGCGCGCCCGACGACCAGACCAGACCAGAGTCCGACGGGAAGGAGGGCTGAGATGCACGAGGAGTTCGAGGAGATGCTGACGCGCGAGCTGCGCCAGGTCGCCGACCGCGTGGAGGTCCCGCCCTTGCCGGACGTGCCTGCGGACCCGCCGTCGCGGTTCGTCTGGCAGCCGGTGCTGGCGGCCGCCGCCGTGGTGCTGATCGCTCTGGCCACGCTGGTGAGCCTCCGACCTGACGGAGGCAGCACACCCCAGCCGGCCCCACGACCGACCGAAGTGGTCACCGACGACGCGACCGACCTGCTGCCGGAGGCGGTGCCCACGGGGCCGCCGACGGTGCCCTACCTGCTCGAGCGGGTCGTGCACGTGGGCGACGAGTCGTTCCCCGGCTACGACTGGGTCGACGGGACCACGGACGCCTGGGTGGCGGTGAAGCCCCCCTTTGTGTGGTCGTGGAGCAACGGCGGAGCGCCCGAACCGCTGAGGGTCGCGCTCGAGCAACCGCCCGTCGTGTCACCCAACGGTGAGTACCTCGCCTACCTGTCCACCGAGGGTGAGCTGAACGGGTTCCAGACCGCGCCGGACGGCGAGGGGATGGGCATCCCCGCGTCGGTCCCCGTGCGAGACGACGACGGGGTCGGCACCCGCATCGGAGCCGTCACCGACGACGGCTGGGTGATCGCCAGCGGCCGAGGCGTCGGCGTCCTGTGGCGCCCGTTCGTCGACGGCGGCACGGTTGACCTGACGCAGACCGCCCCGGGCCAGCTGGTCTGGCAGGCGACGAACGCGGGTCTGGTGGTCATCGACGGCACGGGTGACGCCCGCGATCCGGGGAGCGGCCACGTCTACCTCGCCGACCTGACGGCCGACGGCGAGCTGGTCCCGATCGTGGACCTGCCCAACTTCGGGATGGCCGACGTCTCCGACGAGTGGGTGGCGTGGGTCCCTGCCAACCAGATCGTGGGCGACGTGAGGGAGTACGACGAGATCCGGGTCCGTCGCCTCGACGGTGACAGCCAGGGCGTGCTCTCGCCCCCGGAGGGATGGCGCTTCAGCAACACGGCCTTCACCTTCGAGGACAACCAGTTCTTCGTCGCCCGGGTGACCGACGGTCAACAGCAGCGGATGGCGCGCTGCAGCCCGGCACTGCTGGACTGTGTGCTGCTCGACACCCCGTGACACCTCGAGAGCGAGCCGGATCAGCCGGCGTGGGTCGCTGATCACCACCCCATGGTGAGTGCATCGACCAGGTCAGGTTGACTGCTGGAGTGGAGATGGACTTGGAGCGGACCAGCAAGAGTGAACTTTTGGAATGGCTCGATGCCAAGCGGACGCATGTCGCAGCACAGGTGTGGGCCTTGCCACCGGAGGCTCGTCGTCGGTCACTTGTTCCCTCGGGCTGGACGCCACGAGGTCTTATCCGGCACTTGACCCTCGATGTGGAGCGAGTGTGGTTCCGCGCAGTCATGGCGGCCGAGCCCGTGGAGATCCCCCAGGGCTACGACGGTTGGACGGCACCAGAGCAGCAGAGCGACGAGGAGCTCCTCGAGCACTACGCGACCGAGTGCCGACTTGCTACGGCGGCCGTCAGGGACTTGGGGCTGGACGCGAAGCCAGCGTGGTGGTTCGAGAACAGCGGCAACCCGCCCTACTCCTCGTTGCGAGAG
>DATFGA010000193.1:0-3201 GCA_035249775.1 Nocardioidaceae bacterium
AAGGGACCTGGTGGCGGCGGTTCCGGCGGTTCCGACGATGAGCCGGATGAGGAGGAGATGGACGAGCCGGACGACGTCGACACCGATGAGCCGGATGAGCCCGATGAGCCCGATCAGCCGGACGAGCCCGACGAGCCGGACCTGCCCGATGAGCCGGACCAGCCGGATCTTCCCGACGACCCGGCGAACGATCCCGACGACGGCGAGCCAGTCCAGCCTGAGAACCCCGGCCCGGTCACACCCGACGAGCCGACAGGGACGGACCCGGACCCGGTCGGGCCGATTGCGCCGCCGACTCAGACGCCGGACCAGAACGCCGGCGAGACGCCGGCCAAGCCGGACAAGGGGCCGGTCAAGTCGGACAAGGGGCCGGCGCAGACACCGGACCAGCAGTCGGACACGAAGTCCGATGACGAGCCAGCCGGCACCTCCGGCAACGGACCTCGGGGTCAGTCCGGAGGAGGCGGCTCGTCCGCATTGCCGCCGACCGGCCCGTCCTCGTCGGGAGCAGCGCAAGATGCCGCATCGCCTCGCTGTGCGAACCCGGGACCGCCACAGTGCGCTACGGCCGCGGTAGTCGACCGTCCGCAGGAGCCCGTCGAGATCGCCGGCGTTCCGCTCGTGCCGCGCCGATCGCCGGCCGTCGGGAACGCCGCGGCGGGCAGTGTCACGGCCGGAGATCCTGAGCCGGAAACCTCCGGTGGCGACCAAGCGCAGCCGGAACGAGCCCAGGCTCCCGATGACGCGCAGCAGAACGCCAGCGCCCTCAGCGGACCCGCGGACAGCAGCCTGGATGAGTCGGGGTTGAGCACGACGTTCCTGCTGGTGCTCCTGCTGGGCGCGAGCACTGTCTCCGCCGTGGTTGGTCTGGTCGCTCTCTGGTGGCGCGTGCGAACGGCGGACGCCTGACGACTTGCCGGTTGGCGTCGCTGCGCTGCCGCGGCCATCGACGAACACAGCGAACCCCACGTCCGCGAAGTCCTGAGCCACCGGTAGGTTTCTCCACCGAGGGGCGGTAGCTCAGTCGGTTAGAGCAGAGGACTCATAATCCTTGGGCCGTGGGTTCGAGTCCCACCCGCCCTACTGCGTGACTGCATTGCCTGCCGCGTTGATCTACGCTCCGCGATCCCATCCCGAGGTTGACCCCGGGTTTCGATCCCTGTCTGACGTGCCCCCAGGCGCTTTCCTGAAGTCTTGTGTGATCTATCGTTTATCGATATATTCCTGTCGTGACTCGATCGAGGGAGACCTGATGGGAAAGCTGACCGTCCTTGCGCTGCGCATCGTGCTCGCCATGGTTCTCGCCGGCTCGCTGTTCGTGCAGGCGGTGATGATGCCGCTGCTCTGGACGGATCTCGAGGAAGCGCCCGCCGCGGTCCGGACCTCGCTGATCGTGATCGTGATCCTGGGCATCGTGACCGTCCAGGTCACCGCCCTCTGCGTCTGGCGCCTGCTGACGATGGTGCGCCGGGGGACGGTGTTCTCCCACGCCGCCTTCCGCTACGTGGACATCGTGTTCGGCGCGATCGCAACGGCTTCCCTGCTCACATTCGCCATGGGTGTGGTCCTCGCCCCGGGCGAAGCCGTCGCTCCGGGGATCGTCCTGTTGATTGGCGGCGCGGGGGTGATGATCGCCGGGGTTGCACTGATCGTCATGGTGCTGCGCATGCTCCTCGCTCAGGCGGTCGCCCGCGACGTCGAAGCGAACCACCTGCGGGCGGAGCTGGACGAGGTCATCTGATGCCGATCATCGTCGACGTCGATGTGATGCTGGCCCGGCGCAAGATGTCCGTGGGCGCACTCGCCGAGCGAGTCGGGATCACGCCCGCCAACCTGGCCGTTCTCAAGAACGGGCGTGCCAAGGCAGTGCGTTTCACGACGCTTGCCGCATTGTGCGAGGCGCTCGGATGCCAGCCCGGAGACCTGCTGCGGTGGGAGCCCGAGGGCGGATCCGAGAACGGATCCGAGGAGGGGGACCTCCTCGCCGTTGACCCGGCCGACCCAGCCCCGCGTCGAGGACCGCTCCCCGAGTAGAGCTACTCCAGCACACATGTGCCGGAGTAGCACGATTCCGCCGCGCGCCGGCGTACTGCTTCAGCACATGTGTGCGACTGTGACGCCTCCGGCGACCCAAAGCTCGGCGCCCTAGCGTCGAGCACTCAACTGCCGGTGGAGCGACCCGGCGTCTGCGTCGACTCGTCCCGGGTCTTCTCCGGGTGGTCCGTGCGCTCGTCGGAGTCGGCGAGGATCGCCTGCGCCTGCTGGTCCGGGTCATCGCTGCCGGCGGCGACCTCCTCGGGCAACAGCTCGGCGCGGCTCTCGATCCGGTCCTCGTCCGACGACTCGCTCATGTATCCAACGTACCAACCACCTCCCGAGCAGGGATCGGCCGTGCCGACACCGCGAACGGGCGCGGTTGAGTCGAGCAGAGCGGCGACCTCCTCAGGTCACGACTTGTGCTCGAGATCGGCGTTTACAAGTTTCGGCCGACCACGTCTCTTAAAGTAAAAACGTCGACAGAACGCGCGCTGAGAGGTGGTGACTCGTGCTGGGTGTGCTCACCGGCGCGATGGTGGCCGCCGGAGCGGTTCTCGCGGTGCTCGCCGGCTACGTGTGGATCCGTCGTGGCTCGGCCTCCGGGCTCAGCCTGGCGGTGCTGCTCGCCGCGGTCGCGTGGTGGGCGGGGTTCTACGCGATCGAGCTCAGCACCACGGACCTGGAGGCCCGGATCCGCTGGGGCGACCTGAAGTACGTCGGCGTCAGCCTGCTCCCACCAGCCTGGCTCGTCTTCGTGCTGCAGTACACCGGTCGCACTCGATGGGTGACCCGTCGGCTCCTGCTGCTGCTCGCGATCGAGCCGGTCGTGGTCTGGATCCTGCTGGCCGTCCCCGCGACCCATGACCTCCTGAGGTTCTATCCCGCCTCGGCAACCGGTGACGAGATCCCGGTCGTCGGCACCGGTCCGCTGTTCTGGGTCCACCTCGCTTACAGCAACGTGCTGGTGCTCGGAGCCACCGGCCTGTTCGTGCTGAGCATGGCGAGACTGGCCCGGGTCTACCGGGTGAGCGCCGCTGTCCTGGTGTCCGCGGCGCTGCTCCCGTGGGTGGCGAACCTGCTGCACAACTTCGGGATCGGACCGTTCGCGGAGATGGACCTGACGCCCTTCGCGTTCATCGTCACCGGCGGGGTGCTGGTGTGGGG
>DATFGA010000194.1:0-8909 GCA_035249775.1 Nocardioidaceae bacterium
AACCGGGCACCCGAGCGTCCCCGCAAGCCGCGCTGGTCACAGACCGGGAGCTGAGCAAGCCGCACCATCGACCGGGCGAGCCGTACCTGAAGGTGCGGCCCGTCCGGTTGTTTGCACGCGAGGCCCGGTCTCCGCAAAACATGACGGCTCGACCCGCCAAAGGTGACGGCTCGACCCGCCAAAGGTGACGGCTCGGCGGAGAAGTCAGGGGGCGCCGCGGGGTTCCTCGTGGCCGGGGAGCACGTCGCTGAGCTCGTCGACCACCAGCAGGTCGTGGCGCACCTGACCGGCCCGGAACGACGCCCGGCCGACCATGTGGCTGGCGATCGGGGACGTGACGAGCTGGAACAGCGCCACCAGGAACAGCAGCCCGAGCGATCCGAGGTCGCGCAGCCGGAACGCCAGTCCGAGCAGCACCAGGATCAGACCGAGCACCTGCGGCTTGGTCGCCGAGTGCATCCTGGTGAGCACGTCGGGAAACCTGAGCACGCCGACGGCCGCGATCAGTGCGAGCAGCGCACCGGTCACCAGCAGTGCCGCCGACATCACGTCCGCCACCGCACCCCAGCTCATGAGTGCTCCGCCTCGACGTCGTCGACTCCCCGGGTGAACCGGGCCACGCTGACCGAGCCGACGAAACCGACCAGGCTCAGCACCACCAGGACCGGCAGGGTGGTCGTGTGCCGGTTGGCCGCGGCCTCCAGGGCGAGGCCGCAGATGATCACCGCGACCAGGACGTCCAGCGCGACCACGCGGTCCAGCATGGTCGGCCCGAGGGCGATCCGGATCACCAGCAGCAGCGCGGCCAGCGCGAGCATGCCGACGCAGAGGGCGAGTACGACGGTCACGGTGGCGATCCTTCCGTTGAGGTCTCGAGATGAGCCGTCTCGGCGCCGAGCGCGAGCACCACCCGGCGTTCGAGGGCGAAGACGCGGCTGCGGAACTGCTCGACCCCGGCCAGGTCACGGACATCGAGGACGTGGAGGAACAGCGTGTGGGTGGAGCGGCGGGCCTCCACCACGAGACTGCCCGGAACCAGCGAGACCATCTCCGCGACGATGGTCAGCACGAAGTCGGACTGCGTCAACAGGTCGACCTCGATGACCGCGTTGCGCGGCGAGCGGCGGAACTGGAGCGTCTTCCACGCGACGTCGACGCTCGCGACGACGACGTCGGCGAGGAAGCGGACCACCAGCCAGGCCAGCCACAACGGCCGGATCCGCAGCTGCATCCGCAGTGGTGGCAGCGGGAACACCAGGCACACCACGACGCCGACGAGGATCCCGCCCAGGAGGTTGGCGATCGACACGTCGCCCCACAGCGCCATCCACACCACGGTGAGCCAGGCGATCACCGGCCACTGCAGGGACCGGTACCTCGCCGGCCGCAGGCTGCCGTCGCGCCGCTGCTTCAGCACCGGGCTCATCGGGCACCTCCGGGAAGGACGGAGGAGATGTAGGGGTCGCGTTCGAGCATGTCGGCGGCTGCCCGGTCGGTGAAACCGAACATCGGGCCGGCCACCAGCGTCAGGCCGAGGCTGAACGCGATCAGGCCACCGGTCGCCCCCACCATGGTCCGGGGCAGCGTGCTGGGCAGCTCACCGGCCTGCAGCAGCTGGTGCAGGTCCCGGTTGGTGCCGTCCTCCTCGTCGCGGATGCTGCGCGCCTCGTCGAGCTCCCGTCGCCCGTAGGTGGCGGTGCCGACGTGGACGTGGTCGCCGTGCCGCACCACCTCGGGGTCGAGGATCGGCCGCCGCTCGTCGGGCTCCGGCAGCGCCTGGGCCATCTCGTGGGCCTGCTCCGGGGTCCGCCAGAAGGCCACGTTCCAGGTCTTCGCCACGGCGTACAACGTGAGCAGGCTGGTCAGCACGCTGCTGCCGACCAGGGCGAGGGCCAGCGGTGAGCCGACCTGGAGACCGGCCTCGAGCAGGCCGACCTTGCCGAGGAAGCCCGACATCGGCGGAATGCCGGCCAGGTTCATCGCCGGCACGAAGAACAGCACGCCGAGCAGCGGGGCGAGCCGGGCCAGGCCCCCGAGCCGGAGCAGGCTGGTGCTGCCACCACGTCGCTCGACCAGCCCGAGCACCAGGAACAGCGCCGTCTGGATCGTGATGTGGTGGGCCACGTAGAAGATCGCACCGGAGAACCCGGCGGCCGTGCCGAGGCCGATCCCGAACAGCATGAAGCCGATGTGGCTGACCAGCGTGAACGACAGCATCCGTTTGATGTCGGACTGGGCGATCGCACCGAGGATGCCGACCAGCATCGTCAGCAGCGCGGCCCACAGCAGCAGGTCGGACAACGGGCTGTCCGGGAACAGCAGCGTCTGGATCCGCATGATCGCGTAGACGCCGACCTTCGTCAGCAGGCCCGCGAACACCGCGGTCACCGGCGCGGGTGCGGTCGGGTAGCTGTCCGGCAGCCAGAAGGAGAGCGGGAACACCGCGGCCTTGATCGAGAACGTGGTGAGCAGCAGCAGCTGGAGGACCAGGCTGACGGAGTCGGGCAGCTCGGCGATCCGGCCGGCGAGCTGGGCGAGGTTCAGGCTGCCGGTGGCGGCGTAGACGGCGGCGAGCGAGATCAGGAACAGCATCGAGGACACGATGTTGACGACCACGTAGATGGTGCCGGCGCGGATCCGGGAACCGGTGCCGCCCAGCGTCAGCAGCACGTAGCTGGCGAACAGCAGGATCTCGAAGCTCACGAAGAGGTTGAACAGGTCCCCGGCGAGGAACGCGTTGCCGACGCCCGCGGACAGCACCAGGAACGTGGGGTGGTAGATCGTCAGCGGGGTGTCCCGGTCGTCGCCGGTCATGCCCTGTCCGATGGAGTAGACCAGCACGCCGAGCGTCACCACGGCGGACACCAGCAGCATCATCGCGGAGACCCGGTCGGCGACCAGCGAGATCCCGAGCGGTTCGGGCCAGCCGCCGATCCAGATCACCTGTGGGCCGTTCCGGTCGGCCTGGTAGAGCAGGATGCTCGCGATCACCACGACAGCCACCAGCGTCGTCGTACTCACCGCGCGTTGCAGCGCCTGCCGCCGGCTGAGCATCAGCGCCAGACCGGCGCCGAGCAGCGGCAGGATCACCGGGAGCGGTACGAGCGCGTTCATCGCGGCTGCCCCTCCTCCTGCGCCGGTTCGACCAGGTCGTCCTCGTCGCCGGCCTCCTGGGACAGGTCGTAGCTGTCCGAGGCCTCGTCGGCCGCGGCCAGCCTCCGGATCGCGGCGTCCTCGACGTCGTCCTGTACGTCGTCGTGGCCGGTCAGCTGCCAGCTGCGGTAGGCCATCGCGAGCAGGAACGCGGTCGTACCCAACGTGATCACGATCGCGGTGAGCACCAGCGCCTGGGGTAGCGGGTCACTCATCGTCGCCGGTGGCGGCGACAGTCCGACGATCGGCGCCCGGCCGGCCGGCCCGCTCGCGACCAGGAACAACACGTTCACCCCGTTGCTGAGCAGCACCAGCCCGACCAGCACCCGGGTCAGGCTTCGTTCGAGGATCAGGTACACACCGCAGCCGATCATCACCGACGCGGTGACGATCAAAGTGAGGTCCGCGGTCATCTCGCCACCTCCGCCGCCGCGCGCTCGCGCTCCTCGCGGATGATGTGCCGGTCGATCCCGGACCCCAGGCTGCGCAGGAGATCCAGCATCAGCCCGACGACCACCAGGTAGACGCCGATGTCGAAGAACACCGAGGTGACCAGGTGGATGTCGCCGAGCAGGGGGACGTGCAGGTCGACCACCGCGCTCTGCAGCACCGCACCGCCGAACGCGAGCGGCGCCAGCCCCGAGCCGGTGGCGATCGCCAGCCCGACGCCCAGCAGCGCACCGGCGTCCACCGGTGCTGCCTCGTCCAGCTCGTAGCGGCCGCCGGCCAGGTAGCGCACCATCAGCGCCAGACCGGTGACCAGCCCCGCGGCGAAGCCACCGCCGGGGTTGTTGTGACCGGAGAACAGCAGGAACAGCGAGAACACCACGATCGTGTGGAACACCAGCCGGGTGATCACCTCGAAGATGATCGAACGCCGCTCGGGGGTCAGCGTGCGCCCGCCGGGCAGCCACACCCGCCGCCCGGCCGCCGTCGGCACCTTCTCCACCGAGGCCGGGTAGGGGATGTCGTAGACCCGGCGGATGCTGGAGGTCCGCGTCTGCAGGAACACCAGGCTGGCGACGCCGGTCGCCGCGGCCACCAGCACCGCGAGCTCCCCCATCGTGTCCCAGGCACGGATGTCGACCAGGGTGACGTTGACGATGTTGTTCCCGCCGCCGTACTCCACCGCCTCCCGGGCGAAGTCGGTCGAGACCGGAGTGGCGGTGCGGGCATTGGTGGCGACGATCATGAACCCGGCCACCGCGGCGGCCACCAGCGCGCCGATCGCCATCCGCCAGTAGCGGTTGCGGCTCAGCGGCCGGTCGGTGAAGTACTCCGGTAGCCGGCGCAGCACCAGAACGAAGACCACGAGGGTGACGGTCTCCACCAGGATCTGGGTCAGCGCCAGGTCGGGTGCGCCGTGCAGCAGGAACAGCATGCCGGTCCCGTAGCCGGTGACGCCGACCATCACCACCGCCTTCAGCCGTCGCCGGGACCGGGCGGTGAGCACCGCGGCGACGATGATGATGCCGCCGACGACCAGCTGCGCCGGGGAGTCCCACAGTCTCAGGTCCACCGGTCCGTCGAGCCGGGCCAGCACCGCGGTGCCGGGCAGGAGCACGACGACCGCGAGGATCACGCTGAGGTAGATGCCGACCGACCCGCGCTGGGTCATGCCGGTGACCTCGACCGCGGTCCGGTCCAGCCACCGCATCGTCCACCGGTAGCCACCCTCGGCGCTCCACCCCTGGGAGAGCGCGACCTGCACCGTCGCGAACGGCTCCCGCCACCGGAACAGGACCAGGCCGACAGCCAGGGCGAGCAGCGACAGCGCAAGCGCGGCACCGAGGCCGTGCCACAGGGCCAGCTCCGGTTCGTGCGCCCCGGGCGGCAGCTGCTCGGCGTAGGGGGCGAGCAGCCCGGTCAGCGCCGCACCGAAGAACCCGGCCACCGCGGAGAGCACCGCGAGAAGCACCGGGGCGGCGGCGAAGCCGGGCGCCACCCTCGTGGTGGTCACCCGGTCCGTCCCGGGCTTGGTGGCGAACGCGCCCCACAGGAAGCGGGCGGTGTAGGCGGTGGTCAGCGCGGAGCCGAGGACGACCCCGGCCAGGACTGTCCAGCCGGCGACCGGTCCCAGTCCGGTGCCGTCGCCGTTCCCCGCCACATCGAGGAGCGCGCCGTACACGCTCTCCTTCGCGACGAACCCGATCAACGGCGGGATCCCGGCCATCGACGCACCGGCGACCACGGCGGTGATCGCGACCAACGGCATGGACCGGCCGACGCCGGACAGCCTGCGCAGGTCACGGGTGCCGGCGTTGTGGTCGACGATCCCGACGACCAGGAAGAGCGCGGCCTTGAACAGCGCGTGCGCGACGATCATCGCCAGCCCCGCCAGGGCGGCCGACCGGGTGCCGATGCCGACGATCACCAGCAGGAAGCCGAGCTGGCTGACGGTGCCGTAGGCGAGCAGCAGCTTGATGTCGAACTGGCGCAGCGCCCGCCAGCCGCCGAGCAGCATCGTGAGGACACCGAGGACGAGGAGGACCGGCCGCCAGCCGGGCACGCCGGCGAGGGCGGGGGCGAGCAGCGCCACCAGGTAGACGCCGGCCTTGACCATCGCCGCGGCGTGCAGGTAGGCGCTGACCGGCGTCGGCGCCGCCATCGCCGCGGGCAGCCAGAAGTGGAAGGGGAACAGGGCCGACTTGGTGACGGCACCGAGCAGCAGGAGTACGACGGCCACGGTGACTGCCGTGCCGGACGGTGGATCGGCCAGCAGCTCGGTCACCCGGTAGGTGCCTGCCTCGATGCCGAGGACCAGCATCCCGACCAGCATCGCCAGGCCGCCGAACGTGGTGACCAGCAACGCCTGCATCCCCGCGGACCGGCTGGCCCGCTTGGCCGGCTCGTGGCCGATCAGCAGGTAGGAGAAGACGGTGGTCAGCTCCCAGAACACGTAGAGCAGGAGCAGGTCGTCGGCCAGCACCAGGCCGAGCATCGCGCCGGCGAACGCCACGAAGGTGCCGGCGAACGAAGGGAGGCCGGCGTCGTCGTCGGCGAAGTACCAGGCGCAGTAGGCCAGCACCAGGGCACCGATCCCGCTGACCACGAGCGCCATCACCCACTGCAGGGTGCCCATCGCGAAGGCCAGCTGCAGGTCGAGAGCGGGCACCCACGAGATCACCTCGGTGAGCACCGCGCCATCGGAGACCCGTTTGGACCGGGTGAGCACCCAGCCGAAAGCCGTCAGGGGGACGAGCGCCAGAACCAGGAACGCCCGGCGTCCGAGGGCACGAAGCAAGGCCGGTGCAACGGCACCGGCCAGGAAGTGGGCGACAACGAGCGCTGTCAACGTACGGCCTCCGGCGGTCGGGTCGATCCCGGATGGTCTTCCCGTTCATCCTAGGGGGAGCCCCGAAACGACGACCGGGGCGAGGAGATCGCTCTCCCCGCCCCGGTCGGTCTGCTCGGTCAGCCGGCCGCACCTGCCCTCAACGCGGGGGCGGTCCTTCGTACCGACGCTCGTCGACGTGCTTGGTTCGCGAGCGCTGCTGGTTCATCACCAGCGCCAGGATGATCGCGATCACACCTGCCACCATCAGGATGACGCCCAGCGTCTCTGTCTCCATGAACGGTATTTCGGTCTCCAACGCGAAGAAAATGATGGCGCCCAGGACCAGCAGCACCACGCCTACTCCGACACCCATGTTTCCTGCCCCTATCGTTGCGGCGGTCCAGGACCGCCGTTCTGAGGTCGTGCTTGTTCTTCTATGGCATACCCGCTGAAATGGGATGTCAATCCAGACGGGGCGCAAAAACCACAGCCGGTACGGACGAGGGCCGCCCCACCGGAACGGTGAGACGGCCCTCGGCGGGTCCGGTCGGTCAGAAGGACTCTTCGGGCAGGTCCATCAGCGAGAGGTCGGTGGCCTCGGCGATGGCGCGCTCCGCAGCCAGCTTGGGCAGCACGGTGCGCGCGAAGAACTGCGCCGCCGCGATCTTGCCCTCGTAGAACACGTGGTCCTTGTCGCTGACCTCGCCACCGAGCTTGTTCAGCGCGACCTCGGCCTGGCGCAGCAGCAGCCAGGCGCAGACGATGTCGCCGAGCGCCATCAGCAGTCGGCTGGTGTTCAGCCCGACCTTGTAGATGTTGCGCTGGTCGCCGCCCTCGGCGTTCGGGTCCGAGGCCATCAGCTGGTTGATCAGCGTGCCGACGATCGCCTGGCCGTCCTCGAGGGCCTGGGCGAGCAGACCGCGCTCCACCTTGAGCCGGCCGTTGCCCGCCTCGCTCCTGACGAACGACTCGATCTCCCCGGCGAGGTGGCCGAGCGCCTGCGCCTGGTCCTTCACGATCTTGCGGAAGAACAGGTCCTGGCCCTGGATGGCGGTGGTGCCCTCGTAGAGGGTGTCGATCTTGGCGTCGCGGACGTACTGCTCGATCGGGTACTCCTGCAGGAAGCCCGAGCCGCCGAGCGTCTGCAGCGACTCGGTGCCGAGCAGAACCCAGGACCGCTCCGACCCGTAGCCCTTGACGATCGGCAGCAGCAGGTCGTTGACCCGCTCGGCCAGCTCGTCGCGCTCGCCGTTGTGCTCGGCGACCTGCACCCGGTCCTGCCAGGTCGCGGTGTAGATCACCAGTGCGCGCAGCGCCTCGGCGTGCGACTTCTGGGTCATCAGCGAACGGCGTACGTCGGGGTGGTGGGTGATCGTCACGCGCGGGGCGGTCTTGTCTGCCGCCTGGGACAGGTCGGCGCCCTGGACCCGGGTCTTGGCGTACTCGAGCGCGTTCAGGTAGCCGGTCGACAGGGTGGCGATCGCCTTGGTGCCGACCATCATCCGCGCGTTCTCGATGACCTGGAACATCTGCGCGATGCCGTCGTGGACCTCGCCGAGCAGCCAGCCCTTGGCCGGCTCGTCCTCACCGAAGGTCACCTCGCAGGTGTTGGAGACCTTGATCCCCATCTTCTTCTCGACGTTGGTCACGTGGGCGCCGTTGCGCCGCCCCGTCAGCTCACCGGTCTCGGGGTCGAAGTCGTACTTCGGCACGATGAACAGCGACAGGCCCTTGGTGCCGGGTCCGCCGGCGCCCTCGACGCCGACCGGCCGGGCCAGCACCAGGTGGATGATGTTCTCGCTCATGTCGTGCTCGGCGGAGGTGATGAACCGCTTGACGCCCTCGATGTGCCAGGAGCCGTCCTCCTGCAGCGTCGCCTTGCTGCGCCCGGCGCCCACGTCCGAGCCGGCGTCGGGCTCGGTGAGCACCATGGTGGCGCCCCACTGCTTGTCGACGATGTGCCGGGCGATCTTCTTGTCGCGCTCGTTGCCGTTGCGGTGCACCACCGCAGCGAAGCTCGGGCCGCAGGCGTACATCCAGACCGGGGCGTTCGAGCCGAGGACCATCTCGCCGATCGCCCAGTTCAGGCTGGAGGGGGCGGGCTGGCCGCCCAGCTCGGCGGGCAGCGCGAGGCGCCAGTACTCGGCGTCCATCCAGGCCTGGTAGCTCTTCTTGAACGACTCCGGGATGTCGGCGGTGCCGGTCTCCGGGTCGAACACCGGCGGGTGGCGGTCGCTGTCCTCGAAGGACGCGGCCAGGTCCTCGCGGGACAGCCGGTCGACCTCGCTGAGGATCGCCTTCGCGGTGTCGACGTCGACCTCCTCGAAGAGGCCCTGGCCCAGGACCTGCTCACGGCCGAAGACCTCGAACAGGTTGAACTCGATGTCGCGGAGGTTGGTCTTGTAGTGGCTCACTGCTCCACCTTCGTTAGGGGTACCGGACGATCCTGTTCCGGTCCTGGTCTTCGCTGTCTCACGGC
>DATFGA010000195.1:0-12373 GCA_035249775.1 Nocardioidaceae bacterium
CCGAAGAGGCCCTTGGGGCCGAGCCGCCCCTTGTTGACCCGGTCGACGGCACGACCTCGCATGCCCACCATCCGGTCTCCAGCCACCGCCACATCGACACCGCAGCCGTTGCTGCACAGCAGGCACGCCGACTGCACCCACCGCTCTACGTCCGCCTCCGCGACCCCGTCGACGAGATGCGTGTCCACCCGTTCCGGCCAGCTCTCCCCAGAGGCGTACGCAGTCCGCGCCCCCCAGATGTCACGCACACGATCGGCTGCCACGTCACGCCACCTCCACGAGTCGGATCACCCGTTGGCCTACCCAACCGATCCGCGGGCCATGCCCGAACCGGTCCGGAAACCAGCGGGCCACTCGGAGTGGACTAGCCAGCCCGGCGCGCGACGGCGAACCGCACCTTGTCCCCGGGCCGCAGCTGGGCGCACACCGCGAGGTCCTCGGGGCGCACCACCGCGATCACCGGGTAGCCGCCGGTGGTCGGGTGGTCGTTGAGGAACACCAATGGCTCCCCCGACGCCGGCACCTGCACCGCGCCCAGCACCAGTCCCTCGCTCGGCAGCTCCTCGTTCCGCGCCCGTACCAGCCGAGGGCCGTGCAGCCGCAGCCCGACCCGGTTCGAGTCCGCCGAGCAGGTGTACGTCGAACCGGTCAGCGTCGTCATCGCCCGGTCGGTGAACCAGTCCGTGCGCGGGCCGGGGAGCACCTCGAGCGTGGCCTGGTCCGGCGGCCTGCGTACGACGGACACGTCCACGCCGTGGGGATCGCCGAACGGGTCACCGACCGGGAGGACGGCACCGGCCGAGACCGGATCGGGCCCCATCCCGGACAGGGTGTCGGTCGAGCGGGAGCCGAGCACCTCGGCCACCCGGACCCCTCCGGCGGCGGCGACGTAGCTGCGCAGGCCCCGGGTGGCCGGACCGACCAGCAGGGTCTGGCCGCTGCCGAGCGCCAGCGGTTCGCCGAGCGGCACCGGGCGGCCGTCGACGGTGACCTGGCACTGCGCCCCGGTGACGGCGAGCGTCATTGCGGTCGAGGTCCGGACCGTCACCCCGCCAAGGGTGGTCTCCAGGACCGCGGCACCGTCCGGGTTCCCGACCAGCCGGTTCGCGAGCGCCGCGGCCGGCCGGTCCAGCGCACCCGAGCGGGGCACGCCGAGGTGGGCCCAGCCCGGTCGGCCGCGGTCCTGCACGGTGGTCAGCGGCCCCGGGTCGAGCACCGTGAGGGAACGCTTCACCGGCCCACCTCCACGAACCGGACCCGCGTGCCCGGCGACAACGTGGCCGGCTCGGCGCGGGAGGAGTCCCACAGCGTCAGGTCGGTGCGGCCGAGCAGCTGCCAGCCGCCCGGCGACGCGGTCGGGTAGACACCGGTGAACGAGCCGGCCAGGCCGACCGACCCGACCGGGACCCGGGTCCGCGGGGTGTCCAGCCGCGGCACCGACAGCCGCTCCGGCAACCCTGTGCAGTAGGCGAAGCCCGGGGCGAACCCGCAGAACGCGACCACCATCCCCGTGCCGGTGTGGGTGCGGACCACCTCGTCGGTGGTCATCTGCCAGAGTCTCGCGACCGTGTCCAGGTCGGGTCCGTCGTACCGGGTCGGCACCTCCACCACCGGGCCGTCCTCGGAGGTGGAGGCGTCCAGCGACCAGCCCGCCAGTGAGGCGACGAGCGCGTCCACGTCTGGCGCCCCGGAGAACAGCACGGTCCGCGCCGCCGGGACGATGTCGACCGCCTCGACCGCACGCCGTCGCGCCTCGGCGTAGAGCGCGGTCGCCTCCGCGGTGTCGGCGACCTCGACGAGCACCGCGTCGAGGCCCACCCGGATGCACCTCACCCGCGACGTCCCGGCGCGAAGGCCTTCAGCACGAACCCGGCCGAGTCCAGCGCCCGTCGTACCGCTGCTGCGTTGGCGACCGCCCCAGGCGAGTCACCGTGCACGCACACCGAGGCGACCGCACCCGAGCGCGCCATCTCCACCGCACGCTCGGCGATCCGGTCCGGGTCGGTGACCAGGGCGCCGGGCTCACCGCGCGGCACCAGCCTGCCCTCGGCGGTGTAGCCGCGGTCGGGAAACCCCTCGCGGAAGGTCGCGCGCCCGGCCGCGTCGGCCAGCCGCAGGAACACCGACGGCGGCAGGCCGAGGACCGGCAGGTCACCGGACCCGGCGAGCACCGCGCGCGCCTGCTCCTCGTCGTCGACGATCCGGTTGTAGAGGGCGCCGTGCGGCTTGACGTAGCGGACCTCGGTGCCCTCCGACGCCGCGATCCGGGACAGGGTGCCGACCTGGTCCGCGACGTGCTCCACCAGCACGTCGTACGCGACGTCCATCGCCACCCGGCCGAAGTTCTCCCGGTCTGCGTAGGACACCTGCGCGCCGACCGCGACCCTCCGCTCGGCCGCCCGTGCGCACACCCACCGCATGGTGGCCTCGTCGCCGGCGTGGTACCCGCAGGCGACGTTCGCGCTGGTGACCACCTCGAGCAGGCCGGCGTCGTCGGTGACGCCCTCGCCGAGGTCGGCGTTCAGGTCGATCAGCACGGGCATGGTCCCCGATTGTGCCGTGCCGCCGCACCCGCGGATAGGGTCGCTCCATGCCCGAGCAGATCACACCGCCCGTCGCCCGCAAGGTGCCCACCGAGCGCACCCACCACGGCGACACGTTCGTCGACGACTACGAGTGGCTGCGCGACAAGGAGTCCCCCGAGACCCTCGCCCACCTCGAGGCGGAGAACGCCTACACCGAGGCGCGTACCGCGCACCTGGCCGACCTCCGCGACGCGATCTTCGGGGAGATCAAGTCCCGCACAAAGGAGACCGACCTCTCGGTCCCGTCCAGGATCGGGAGCTACTGGTACTACGGGCGCTCCATCGAGGGCAAGCAGTACGGCGTGAGCTGCCGCTGTCCCGTCGACGGGCCCGACGACTGGGACCCGCCCAAGCTCGACGCGGAGATCGACGTACCCGGCGAGGAGGTGCTGCTCGACTCCAACGAGCTCGCCGAGGGCCACGAGTTCTTCTCGCTGGGTGCAGCGTCGGTCAGCCCGGACGGGAACCTGCTGGCGTTCAGCACCGACACCGTCGGCGACGAGCGGTACCTGCTGCAGGTCAAGGACCTGCGCACCGGCGAGCTGCTCCCCGACCAGGTCCCGAACACCGTGCACGGCGCGACCTGGGACCTCGACGCGACGATGCTGTTCTACTCCACCGTCGACGAGTCGTGGCGGCCGGACAAGATCTGGCGGCACCGGCTGGGCACCGACGTCGCCGAGGACGTGCTGGTGTTCCACGAGCCCGACGAACGCTTCTGGTCCTCGATCGGGCGCACCCGCAGCGACAAGTACCTGATGATCGCGGTCGGGTCCAAGACCACCACCGAGTACCGCGTCCTCGAGGCCGACGACCCGACTGGTGAGTTCCGGATGGTCACCCCTCGCCGTCAGGGTGTCGAGTACAACCTCGAGCACGCGGTGATCGCCGGCGAGGACTGCTTCCTGGTGCTGCACAACGACGGTGCGGAGAACTTCGCGCTCGCCAAGGCACCCGTCGACGCCTCCACCCATGAGCAGTGGGAGCCGGTGCTGCCCCACGACCCGGCGATCCGGCTCGAGGACGTCGACGCGTTCGCCGGCCACCTGGTGGTCAGCCAGCGCAGCGACGGGCTGACCCAGCTGCGGATCATCAACCTCACCGGGTCGGGGCTCGGCGACGACTACCTGGTCGAGTTCGAGCACCCGATCTACACCGTCGGGGCGTCCGGGAACCCGGAGTTCACCCAGCCCACGGTGCGGCTGGGCTACACCACGATGGCCACGCCGCCCGGCGTCTACGACTTCGACGTGACCACCCGTGAGCTGACCCTGCTCAAGGAGACCCCGGTCCTCGGCGACTTCGACGCGGAGCGTTACGAGCAGCACCGGGAGTGGGCCACCGCACCCGACGGCACCCTGGTCCCGATCTCGATCGTGTGCCGGGTGGGGCTGCGCGAGCAGGGGCCGATGCCGATGGTGCTCTACGGCTACGGGTCCTACGAGGCCTCGATCGACCCGTACTTCTCGATCGCCCGGCTGTCCCTGCTGGACCGCGGGATCGGCTTCGCGATCGCCCACGTGCGCGGCGGCGGCGAGATGGGCCGGCGCTGGTACGACCAGGGCAAGATGCTGCACAAGAAGAACACCTTCACCGACTTCGTCGCCTGCGCCCGGCACCTGGCCGACACCGGCTGGACCGCCTCCGACCGGCTGGTCGCCGAGGGCGCCAGCGCCGGCGGCCTGCTGATGGGTGCGGTCGCGAACCTGGCGCCGGAGGCGTTCACCGGGATCGTGGCCAACGTGGCGTTCGTGGACGCGCTGACCTCGATCCTCGACCCGTCGCTGCCGCTGACCGTGATCGAGTGGGAGGAGTGGGGCAACCCCCTCGAGGACCCCGAGGTCTACGCCTACATGAAGTCCTACACGCCCTACGAGAACGTCGAGGCCAAGCAGTACCCGGCGATCCTGGCCGAGACGTCCCTCAACGACACCCGCGTCCTCTACGTCGAGCCCGCCAAGTGGATTGCGCGACTGCGCGAGGTCGCCACCGGCGAGAAGGACTTCCTGCTCAAGACCGAGATGGCGGCCGGGCACGGCGGGGTCAGCGGCCGGTACAACGCGTGGAAGGACCGCGCGTTCAGCTACGCGTGGATCATCGACCGGCTCGGCAAGGCCTGATCCGCCACGTCCGTCGTACGACGGAGGCGTCCGCACCGACTCGGTAGCGTGGAGGGGTGAGCATCCCCGCCCCTTCCCGCCCCCGGTCTCAGCCGCTGTGGCTCACCGCGGCCGTGGTGATCCTGGGCTTCGTCGCCGGGCTGTACCTGATCGAGGGGATCGACACCGCGCTCGGCAACCGGTTGGACGGCTACGGCGTGATCCCCCGCGAGCCCGAGGGCTTCGACGGGATCCTGTTCGCTCCGCTGCTGCACGTCGGCTGGGTGCACCTGATCGCCAACACCGTGCCGCTGCTGGTCCTCGGCTACCTGATCCTCCTGTCCGGGATCGCCCGGTGGGCCGCAGTGACCGCCGTGGTCTGGCTGATCGGCGGCTTCGGCACCTGGCTGACCGGGGCCGACAACTCCATCCACCTCGGCGCCTCGGTGCTGGTGTTCGGCTGGCTCGTCTACCTGGTGCTGCGCGGCGTCTTCACCCGCCGGCTCGGCCAGGTCCTGATCGGCATGGCGGTGCTGTTCTTCTACGGCGGTGCCCTGTGGGGGGTGCTGCCGGTGCAGGAGGGCATCTCCTGGCAGGCCCACCTGTTCGGTGCGGTCGGCGGTGGACTGGCCGCCCGATGGTTCGCGAACCGCGACATCTAGACCGATGTCGGCACCGGTTCCGGTCGCCTTGCTAAGAGTTCCCTGAGAACTGTCCCGACCGGCAACTTCTGGGGGCCGTCGAGCGTCCTTTCCTATACGGAACACGGGTGAAACCGGGCCGAACGGGAATCTCACCGACCCGTTGGTCGTTGGGATGAATACAGGGGCACCCGGTGGGTATGTCCTCTGGATAGGAAGGGAGACCGCACGTGGCAACGAGTCGAACGCACGCGCGTGATTCGATCGAGGGACGCGACAGTGTCGGCATGTATCTCGACGAGATCGCGCGCACTCCATTGCTCGACGCGATCACCGAAGTAGAGCTCAGCAAGACGATCGAGGCCGGACTGATGGCCGAGCACCTGCTCGCCGAGGGCCGGGTGGGCCGCCGCAAGGGCGGGGCCCCCAAGTACGCAACCCAGGAAGAGCTCGAGTGGCTCGCCGCCGAGGGACAGCGCGCGATCCAGAAGTTCATCACCGCGAACCTGCGGCTGGTCGTGTCGATCGCCCGCAAGTACGGACGCAGCGCGATGCCGATGCTGGACCTGGTCCAGGAGGGCAACACCGGACTGATCCGCGCGGTCGAGAAGTTCGACTACGCCAAGGGCTACAAGTTCTCGACCTACGCCACCTGGTGGGTGCGCCAGGCGATCACCCGCGGCATCGCCCAGCAGGCCCGCGTGGTGCGGCTGCCGGTGCACGTGGTCGAGGAGCTGAACCAGGTCGGTTCGGCCCGTCGTACCCTCGAGCGCCAGCTCGGACGCGACCCGGAGCCGGAGGAGATCGCCGCCGAGCTCGGGATGGCCGTCGAGCGGGTCATCGACCTGATCACCTGGGGCCGCGAGCACGTGAGCCTGGACACCCCGGTGGACGACAACGGCGACACCTCGCTCGGTGACCTGATCGCGCAGGAGACCGCACCCGGACCGGACGCGACCGTCCTCGACGTCGAGTCCCGCGACCGGCTCAGCCACCTGGTGGAGCTGCTCGACGAGCGGGCCGCGGACATCGTCCGGTCCCGCTACGGGCTGGTCGACGGCCGTCAGCACAAGCTCGCCGACATCGGCGCGAAGCACGGCATCTCCGCCGAGCGGGTGCGCCAGCTCGAGCGGGAGGCGCTGGCCAAGCTGCGCGAGCTGGCCGACCCGGACCTGGCCGCCTGACCCCGCTAGTCCCCCGAGTTGTCAGGGTGTGTGACCGCCCTGGCGGTCGCAGCGCCTGACAACTCTTCGAAGACCTCCGTGACCCTGTCGCGGAGGTCTTCGAGCGTTCCGGTGTTGTCGATCACGTACGACGCGATCGCGAGCCGCTCGTCCCGCGAGGCCTGGGCCCGCACCCTGCCCTCCGCATCCTCGCGGCTCATCGCACGCAGCCGGGCCATCCGGTCGACCTGGACCTCGACCGGGACGTCGACCACGATCACCGCGTCGAAGCGGGCGGCCTGACCGGTCTCGGCCAGAAGCGGGATGTCGTGCACGACGAGGGCGTCCTCGCCCGCCTCGGCCTCGAGCTCGGCGCCGCGCTCGCGGACCCGGGGGTGGATGATCGCCTCCAGCCTCCGGCGGGCCGACTCGTCGGCGAAGACCAGCGTCCCCATCGCGACCCGGTCCAGCGCACCGTCCTCGGTCAGCACCTCCGGCCCGAACGTCTCCGCGATCTCACGCAGCCCGTCCGTGCCGGGCGCGACCACCTCCCGCGCCAGCAGGTCGGCGTCGATCACCACCGCGCCGAGCTCGGCCAGGATCGCGGAGACGGTGCTCTTGCCGGAGGCGACTCCCCCGGTCAGCCCGACCCTCATCGGGCGGCGTCTGCAGCAGAATGTCGGTGCACGGTGGCAGTATCGCAGGATGGCGACCACACCAACTCTCACCCAGTACTTCGTCGCATCCTCCATCGACGGGTTCATCGCCGACGAGCACGACAACCTCGACTGGCTGCTGCAGCTCGACGGCGGCCCCGCCGACGACACGAACCCCTACGCCGAGTTCATCAAGGACGTCGGCGCCATCGCGATGGGGTCGACGACCTACGAGTGGATCCAGCGCTACGACCCCGGGAAGTGGGAGTACGGCGACCTGCCCACCTGGGTCTTCACCCACCGGGAGCTCACTCCGTTCGAGGGCGCGAACCTCGTCTTCACCTCAGAGGACGCGCAGAAGGTGCACGCCGACATGGTCGCGGCCGCCGGCGGCAAGAACATCTGGCTGGTCGGCGGCGGCGACCTCGTCGGTCAGTTCATGGACCACGACCTGCTCGACGAGATCTGGCTCTCGCTCGCACCGGTGACCCTCGGCAAGGGCGCGCCGCTGCTGCCGCGCCGACGCACCGAGCCGATGAGGCTCACGTCGGTGACTCCCGCGCGGAACGGGACGTTCGCGCACCTGCGTTACTCGCTGCGCTGACCGCTGATCTCGGCCCAGGGCACCCGGAACGCCTCGGCTCCGCCGCCGACGATCGAGATCGTGAGCGGGTCGAGCTCCGTCGGGTCTGCCGCGGGATCGACGAGCACACCGTCGGTCGGCGTGTAGGTCACCGACCACCAGGTGTCACCGGAGCCGTCGTCGCTGCGAACGAACCGGGCTTCCTCGGTGTGCCCGTCGGGGAAGGTGTAGGTGAGCTCCAGGAGCGGGAACGGAAGAAGTCCAGCCGCGGCGAACCGGACGGCCGTGGTCTCGCCGTCGGCATCGGTGACGGGGGTGCTGCTCAGCGAGAGCGAGGCCTTGTCGAAGTGCTCGCGGCCGCCGTCGCTCGAGGCGACCAGCACCGGTTGTGCGCCGTCCGCGGCATCCGTGCCTCCTGTGGCGTCCGTGCCGGTGAGCATGTCGCAGGCGACCCATTGCTTGCCGGCGGACCAGAACGAGATCACCCCGCCGTCGTCGGCGGTCTGCGCGACCTCCTGCAGACCGTTGCCGGCCTCATCGGCGACCGCCGTGGCGCAGGCGTCGCTCACCGCGGTGTCCCAGGGCAGGCCTCCGACCGGGGTCGGCGCGGGGGTCTCCCCGGGCGGGAGGTCCGGGTCGATGTCCGGACCGGAGTCGGTCGGCTTCGCCGTGGGCGATGGCGTGTCCGCTCCGGCCAGCACCGCCTGGTCCGGCCGTCGGGCGTCGTCCGTGGACGTGCCGCAGGCGCTGAGCGCCAGCACCCCGGCGACTCCGAAGGCGATCGCGGCCACCACTCGTCGCGGCGAGCCCGCGGCACTCGAGACCGGGCCGTCGGCTCGGCCGGACGGCTCCCCCCACACGTACTTCATGAACGCCCCCCATGACGGTGTTTCTTCCTCGAGACCACCCGGCTTCCCACGGCCGGCGGTCTGTTGTACCTAGTGTGCCGTATGTCCGGGCGGGAGCCTTCGCTGACCTGCCGGAAGCCGTCACGGTTCTCGCGTCCCCGCCCTGCGAGGATGGGCGAATGCCCCACGTGGAGATCGAACCCGGAGACCGGGTCGCGCTGCTGGTGCCCGGCTCCGAGGACTACGTCCGGCTGGTGATCGGCTTCCTGCAAGCCGGAGTCGTGCCGGTGCCGCTCGACCCGAGGCTGACCGAGTCCGAACGACGGGCTGTCCTCGCGGACATCGAGCCGGCGCTGGTCGTCGACGACCCGGACCAGCTCGACGAGTTGCTCGCCGAGGCACCGGCGCGGCCCGAGGATGCAGTCCCCCGGGTCCGGCCGATGCACTTGACCAGCGGCACGACCGGCTCGCCGAAAGGCGTGTGGTCCGGCCCGCTCGATGAACGGTCGGCAACCGCGCTGGTCGAGGAGGAACGCGAGCTGTGGGGCTTCGCAGGGTCCGACGTACATCTGGTGCTGAGCCCGCTCTACCACTCGGCACCGCTACGGTTCGCGGTCGGCACGTTGCTGGCCGGCGGCCGGATCGTGGTGCCCGGCGGGTTCGACCCGGCACGGGTCACCGCGGCGATCGTCGAGCACCGGCCGACGACGATGTTCTGCGTCCCCGCGCACCTGCAGCGGTTGTTCGCGCACTGGGACGAGGTCGGCCTCCCGGACCTGTCGTCCTTCCGGCTCGTCGCGCACGCCGGGGCGCCGTGCCCGCCGCCGGTGAAGCGACGGCTGCTCGAGCTGTTCCCGGCCGGGACGACCTGGGAGTTCTACGGGTCGACCGAAGGGCAGTTCACGGCCTGCCGCAGCGAGGAGTGGGCCGAGCGTCCGGGCACCGTCGGCCGTGCCCGACCCGGACGCAAGCTGCAGCTCGACGACGACGGCACGATCTGGTGCGTGGTGCCGGACTACGCCCGGTTCGGCTACTGGAACGCACCGGAGAAGACCGCCGCGGCGTGGCGGCAGACCGTGGATGGGCCGGCGTTCACCGTCGGTGACCTGGGCCGGATGGACGAGGACGGGTACCTCTACCTCGAGGGCCGCCGCGACGACCTGATCATCTCCGGTGGCGTCAACGTCTACCCGGTCGAGGTGGAGAACGTGCTCGGCTCGCATCCCGCGGTCGAGGACGTCGCGGTCTTCGGGGTGGACGACGAGCAGTGGGGCCAGCGTGTGTGTGCGGCCGTCGTCGGCGGCGCGTCGCCGGACGAGCTCGAGGAGCTGGCCAGAGAACGACTGGCCCCGCCGAAGCGGCCCAAGGACTACTTCGTGGTCGACAGGCTCCCGCGGACGCCGACCGGCAAGGTGCGGCGGCTCCAGCTACCCGGCGATCTCGGACTCTGAGGAGACGCAGCAGAACGTGCGCCGGTACTGCTGCGGGCTGACCCCACGGACCCGGGTGAAGTGGTGCCGCAACGTCGCGGCGTTGCCGAAGCCGACCTCGGTCGCGATCCACTCCACGGGCCGGTCGGTCTGCTCGAGGAGCTCCTCGGCGCGCAGCACCCGCTGGCTGGTGATCCACGTGTGCGGGGTGGTCCCGGTCTCGGCGCGGAACCGGCGCGCAAAGGTGCGCGCGGACATGTTGGACTGCCGGGCGAGAGAGTCGACGCTCAGCGGCTGGTCGAGGTTCTCGGTGATCCAGGCGAGCAGCGGCCCGAGCGTGTCGGCGTCGCAGTCGGGGACCGCGCTGCGGATGAACTGCGCCTGACCACCGTCGCGCTGCGGCGGAACGACCATCCGGCGGGCGACCATGCTGGCCACGCTGGCGCCGAACTCCTTGCGCCACAGGTGCAGGGACGCATCGAGGCCGGCGGCCGATCCGGCGCTGGTGATCACCGGGTCGGCGTCCACGTAGAGCACCTCGGGCAGCACGTGCGCCTTCGGAAAGCGTTCGGCGAGCTCGTTGGTGTACATCCAGTGCGTGGTGCACTCGCGCCCGTCGAGCAGCCCGGCCTCACCGAGCGCGAAGGCGCCGGTGCACACGGACAGGATCCGCGCCCCACGGTCGTACGCCGTCCGCAGCGCCTCGATCACGGCACCGGGGATCGGCTCGTTTCGGGGCACGGCAGGTAGTGCGACCAGATCGGCCTCGGCGAGCCGCGAGTAGTCGTGATGCACGGACAGCCCGAACCCGCCGGTGCTGGACACGGTGCCGACGTCGGGCCCGCACACCGCGAAGTCGAACACCGGGAGGCCCTGGTCGGAGCGGTCGGTGCCCCACGCCTCGACCAGCACGCCGAGCTCGAACGGAGCCACGCCGTCGTACACGATCACCGCCACGTTCTTGATCATGGAAGCATCCTCGCACAGGTTTGGCAGAAAATCGATGAAGGTTGTCTTTACTGCCACTCGTGGCAGGTACTCAACGGAGGCATGATTACTGCCATGACCGCAACAGTACTCCTCTTCGTGATCGTGCCCCTCGTCGTGGCCGCCTACGGGCTGTACACCGCGTGGGTTGTCAAGGGCGACGGCTACGGCAGCCGGCGTCAACCGCCCGCCAGCCACCACCGCGACGCGTTCGACCCCGTCGGCGGTCCCGCGCGCTTCGCCTGACCGGCGCCGCACAACGGCGCTCCGTACAAACGAGAACGGGCCCGACCACCAGCTGGTGGTCGGGCCCGTTCTGCGGGTTGCTGCTGCCTGAGCGGCAGCGGCGGCGGTGTTACTGGTTGCCGCCGGTCAGCTTCTCGCGAAGCGCCTGAAGCGCCTCGTCGGACGCGAGCGAGCCGCCCTCGGTCTGCGCAGGCTCGGCCCCGCCGCCCTGGTCGGCGTCGCCGCCGCCGGAGGAGTACGAGGTGGCCTCGCCGGCCTCGGCCTCGGCAACCTTCGCCTCGGCCTGCTGCTTGACGTGGGCCTCCCAGCGGGCGTGCGCCTTGGCGTACTGGTCCTCCCAGGCCGCGCGCTGCTCGTCGTACCCCTCGAGCCACTCGCCGGTCTCCGGGTCGAAGCCCTCGGGGTAGATGTAGTTGCCCTGCTCGTCGTACGACGCGGTCATGCCGTACAGCGTCGGGTCGAACTCCTCGCCCTCGACCGCGGTGGCGGTCTCGTTGGCCTGCTTCAGCGACAGCGAGATCCGGCGACGCTCGAGGTCGATGTCGATGATCTTGACCATCACGTCGTCGTTGACCTGGACGACCTGCTCGGGGATCTCGACGTGACGCTCTGCGAGCTCGGAGATGTGCACCAGGCCCTCGATGCCCTCCTCGACGCGGACGAACGAACCGAACGGCACCAGCTTGGTGACCTTGCCCGGGACGATCTGACCGATCTGGTGGGTCCGGGCGAAGTGCTGCCACGGGTCTTCCTGGGTGGCCTTGAGCGACAGGGAGACGCGCTCGCGGTCCATGTCGACGTCGAGCACCTCGACGGTGACCTCGTCACCGACGGCGACGACCTCACTCGGGTGGTCGATGTGCTTCCAGGACAGCTCGGAGACGTGCACCAGACCGTCGACGCCGCCGAGGTCCACGAACGCACCGAAGTTGACGATCGAGGAGACGACACCCTTGCGGATCTGACCCTTCTGCAGCTGGGTCAGGAAGCCCTGACGGACCTCGGACTGGGTCTGCTCGAGCCACGCACGACGCGAGAGCACGACGTTGTTGCGGTTCTTGTCGAGCTCGATGATCTTGGCCTCGAGCTCCTTGCCGACGTACGGCTGGAGGTCGCGCACACGACGCATCTCGAC
>DATFGA010000196.1:0-11509 GCA_035249775.1 Nocardioidaceae bacterium
TCCATCTCGCCGAAGGTGTTCAGCGCCAGGGTGCCGCCGAGCGCCTGCTTGTAGAACTCCATCGCCTCCCGCGCGTTCCCGTCGAAGCTGATGTAGGGGTTGAGACGTGACGCCATCGGTTGCTCCTTCGGTCGAGAAAGGTCGATCCCTGCAGACTAGCGGCGTCGAGGCACGGAGGCGATAGCTGCCGGCCGGCGGGGTCAGAGCGCAACGCCGCCGACGATCCCGCCGACGATCGTCAGCACCGCGAGCACGGCACCCAGTGCCGCGATGATGACCGCAGCACCGGCCAGGTGGACCGCCCAGAGTGAGGGTGCTGTCACGCGCACGACGAGGACCCGCCGTCCCAGCCACAGCGCACCGGCCGCGAGCGCGAGCGAGGCGACACCGGCCACGACGACGTACTCCTGCGGTCCGAAGCCGGGGCCGAAGAACGACTGGGCGGCGACCGTCCACGTCCCCTGGCCCAGCATGCTGAACACCGCGAACGTGAACGCCACCGTCGCCGACGTGTGCGCCGTCAGCAGCTGGGCAGGCCTCCACCAGTCATCTCGGTCCGACCCCGCAGCATCGTCTGTCCCGCTCATCCCAGATCCCCTCGTCGGCGACTTCCCCAGTCCAGCGGAACCGTACCGTCGAAGCGACCGATCGGTCCGGATCTCGGCGCTTATGCGCCCGCGGTACTAGCACTCATGGACGGGTCCGGAACCGTATCCGACCTCTCGACCGCGGCCCTAGCGTGAGGGCGGCCACAGCGCCACCCAGGGGGAAATCCGACCAACGTAGGGAGATGCAATGGCATTACACCTCATTCCCAGGACTCGCCGCGGTCGCGCGGGGACGTTCCTGGTCAGCATGGTTCTGGCACTCAGTGCCGCGGGACTGGGCACCGGCGCCAACGCGCTGTACGCCGGGCACGGACCGGTCGAGCCGATCGACGACCCGATCCCCGGGCACATCGACGACGGCAGGATCCAGCTCGAGCTGGAGACGGTGGCGGAAGGCAAGGGCCTGACTGCGCCGAACTGGGGCACCTGGGCCCCGGGCATTCCCGATGTCCTGTTCGTCGTGGACCAGGACGGTCCACTGTGGGCGGTCAACACCAGGACCGGCAAGAAGAACCTGGTGCTCGACACGGCAAACCTCCTGGTCCCGCTGATCCTGGACGCGGACGAGCGCGGCTTCCTCGGCCTGGCCTTCCACCCCGACTTCGCGACGAACGGCCTGCTCTACACGATGACGTCCGAGCCGATCGATCCCGCCAACCCGCCGAGCCCCGCGGACCAGCCGAACCACCTGGCAACGGTTCGGGAGTGGACGGTGCCTGACCCGACCGCGTTCGCGATGCGCACCGAGCCGCTCACCTCGGCGGCGAGCCGGGTGATCTTCGACATCGTCGAACCTCAGTTCAACCACAACGGCGGGGCGCTGTTCTTCGGCCAGGCGGCCGACGACAAGCACCTGCTCTACATCACCCTCGGTGACGGTGGATGCGCCGACGACCAGTTCGGTCAGCTGGGGCTGGCCGGTGAGGGACCGTGCATCAGTCACGAGGGCCCCGGCAATGCACAACGCGACGACACGCTGCTCGGCAAGATCGTCCGGATGGACCCGATGAGCAACGCCGAGCCGACGGTCTTCGCCAAGGGGTTCCGCAACCCGTTCCGCGGCTCCGCGGATCGCCTGACCGGTGAGATCTGGGCTGCCGACGCGGGCCAGAACCACATCGAGGAGGTCGACAAGGTCGTCCAGGGCGGCAACTACGGCTGGCGGGTCAAGGAAGGAACCTTCCTGTTCGAGAAGGCCGGGATCGAGCTGCTCGGCTTCGCCTCCGACGGGTTCGTCTTCAAGAACTCCCCCGGCGCACCGGCCGGCCTGATCGACCCGGTCGCGCAGTACGACCACGACGAGGGTGTCGCCGCCATCGGCGGGTTCGTCTACCGCGGCTCCGCGATACCGAAGCTCCAGGGCAAGTACGTGTTCGGTGACTACTCGGACGGTTTCAACTCCGCGAACGGGCGGGTGATGTACGTCGTGGAGGACGACCGGGCCGACCCGGAGGACCGCACGCCGAACGTGTTCAACCTGGTGAACGGGCACATCAACCTGTTCGTCCTGGGCTTCGGTGAGGACATGAACGGTGAGCTCTACGTCCTGGCCAACAAGTCCGGCGGCCCCGACGAGGAGGAAGGCGTGGTCATGAAGCTCGTGCGCGAGTGCGCCGACGACGCCGACGACTGCCGCGACTGAGCGCCACCGGATCGGCCGGCCCACTGACCGGCCGATCCGGGCGAGGCTCCCCCGTGCGACGAGCCATGTCGCAGGGGGAGCCTCAGCCTTGTCCGTCCCGGAGGTTGCGCTGCGCCCACAGGGCCGCGCTGGTCCGGTCCCCCACCCCGAGCGCGGCGAAGATGCTGCTCAGGTGACCCTTCACGGTCCGCTCGGTGATCCCCAGCCGGCTGGCGATGGCCGCGTTGGTCAGCCCCTTCTCCACCAGCAGGAGCACCTCTCGCTCCCGCGACGACAGATGGGCCTGCATCGGCGGGGCGGTGCGGCTCTGCAGCACCACGCGGGCGGCCTTTGGGTGCAGCGGCGACTCACCGCGGTGCACCGCCTGGATCGCCCCGACCAGGCTCTCCGGCTCGGTGTCCTTCAGCAGGTAGCCGACCGCACCCGCGTCGAGGGCTGCCAGGATCCGGTCGCTGTCGGCGAACGAGGTCAACGCGATGATGCCGACCGACGGGTCGGCGGCCAGGATCTCCCGGATCGCTGACGGCCCGTCCCGGCCGGGCATGGAGAGGTCCATCAGGACGACGTCGGGCCGCTTCTCCGCAGCCATCCGGATCGCCTCGTCACCGTCCGCCGCGGTCCCGAGCAGGACGATGTCGCTGTGCGCGCTCAGCATCAGGCCGACCCCGTGCCGGACGACCGGGTGGTCGTCGACGACCAGCACACCGATCATGGCGCGGGAACTCGCGCGGTCAGCGTCGTCCCTCGGCCGGGCGCGGAATCCACGGTCAGCGTCCCGTTCAGCTCGGCGAGCGCACCGACCAGCAGGGCCAGCCCCATGTGCGCATCGTCGCCGGTTTCCGCGGTGGTGCCGTGCTCGGCCTCGAACCCTCGCCCGTCGTCGGTGACCACGAACAGCACCTCGCTGCCCCGGTGGTCGAGGGTCAGGCCGACCTGGGTCGCCTGCGAGTGCCGGACGATGTTGCGCAGGGACTCCTGCGCCACCTGGAAGAAGACCGCCTGCACGGGCTCCTCGAGGTCGTCACCGCCGTCGAGCTGCAGCCGCACCTCGACCCCGCGGCTGACGAGCTGCGCGGTCAGGTCGGCGACCGCGGACTGGAAACCGGCGCCGCGGAGGCCGGGCGGGTAGATCTCGACGAGCAGCGAGCGCAGGCCCCGCACGTCCTGGCGCAGCTCCACGGCGGCGTCCTTCACCGCGGCGGCTTGTTGCTTCTGCCCGGCCACCGCCAGGTGCTGGGCCGTGCCGGCCAGCGCGTAGGACACGCCCGCCAGGGACTGGACGATCCCGTCGTGCAGATGTGAGGCGATCCTGCGCCGCTCGGTGGTGGATGAGGTCAGTGCGTGGTTGAGCAGGCGCTCTCGCTCGTTGCGGGCGCTCTCCAGCTGCCGGGTCAGGGTCCACACCAGCGGAACCAGGCAGACCAGCAGCACCAGCAGTCCGCCGACCGCGCTGGGGACGAAGTCCTCCCAGATCTCGGCTGCGCGCTCGGCGACCTGGCTGCGCGACTGGTAGGTCTCGAACAGGAGCGGTTGACCGCTCTTGGTGCGGATGACCAGGTAGACCTCGAGCAGGGCGCCGGCGCCGCGCTCGTACGTGTTCTCCGGCCGGGCCAGGTTGGTCAGGGCCGCGTCCGGGGTTCCCGAGCGGATCGCTGCCTTCTCCTCGGCGTCGAAGGTGAACCGACGACCGATCAGCTCCGGCTCATCGGAGTAGACGACCCGTCCGTCGGCGGTCCACAGCTTCACCCGCCGCACACCGTGGCCGAGCACCTGGGTCTGGACCAGGCGGTCCATCCGGCGGAGTGCCGCAGGGTCGCCCTCGACGAGGGCGTCGGTCACGGCTGCGGCGACGATGTGGTCGGCGAGCATGATCGTCCGCTGCTTGGCGTCGTCGATGGCCTCCCGCTCGGCCGCGCGCCAGGCCGCGAACGCACCGCCGACGCCCACGACGAGGAAGGCCACCACGCCGGCGGCGATGAAGCGCGACATCACCTGGCGGGCCGAGGTGGCCGGGCGGACGCGTGCCCGTCGCTTCGACGTACCGCGGCCCTTCGTCGCGCCGGGGCGCCGCCCGGGGGCGGGTTCCGCCGCGGGGTCGGTACCTTCCAAGACCAAAGTCACCCTCGAGGCCCTACCTGGTTCGTCGGGATGGACGCGCGGTCCGCAGAGGGGAGTGCAGGAACCGCGCGCCCACCGGTGTCACCGTGTTGCCCCTCTCACCTGCCTGAGAGTTGACGTAACCGTAGGTGGCCGGAGGTATCGGCAGACAGTCGTACGAGGGTCGTAGTACCCGTGTCCCTAACGCACCGGTTCGCCCGACCAGGACCGCAGCAGCCAGCCGTCCGCGTCAGCGTCCAGCTCGATCACGCCGCACGGGGCGACCGCGTGCGCGTCGCCGTAGTCGTCGGGGACGCTGCCGGCCAGCGGGGGTACGGCGGAGCGGATCACCTCGCCGTGAGTGACCACCAGCACCGTCTCACCGCGGTGCAGGTCGACGATCCCGGCGAGCTCGTCGGTGAATCGGGTCGTGTCCCGCAGGGCGCCGCGGACCCGCACCACCACACCGAGCCGGGCCGCGACGATCTCGGCCGTCTGCACGGCGTGGACGCGGCTGCTCGAGTAGACCATCGAGATCCGCGCGTCCCGCAGGGAGTCGCCGAGCTCACCGGCCTGCTTGCGGCCGGTCGTGCTCAGGCTGCCCACGGACTCCTCGGGCGAGGCGGGCTCGTCCTCCGACTCGCCCGTCCGGGCGATCAGGAGCCGCGCCGCGCACTGCAGGTCGGACATGAGTCCAACCTACCGGCTCAGTGCAGCCCGTTGGCGGCGCGGATGGTCCGCACGATGCCACCCATGATCTCGGTGAGCCCGAAGTCCTTCGGCGTGAACACCGCGGCCACTCCCAGCTCGCGGAGCCGCGCGGCGTCGGCGGCGGGGATGATCCCGCCGACGATCACCGGCACGTCCGCGAGCCCCTCGGCGCGCAAACCCTCGAGCACGGCCGGGACCAGCTCCATGTGGGATCCGGACAGGATCGAGAGGCCCACGCAGTGCACGTCCTCCGCGACCGCGGCCGCGACGATCTGCTCCGGGGTCAGCCGGATGCCCTGGTAGACCACCTCGAACCCGGCGTCCCGGGCCCGGACCGCGACCTGCTCGGCCCCGTTCGAGTGGCCGTCCAGCCCCGGCTTGCCGACCAGCAGTCGCAGCCGGCCTCCGAGCTCCTCGCCGGTGCGCCGTACCTCCTCCCGGACCGCGGCCAGCTCCGCCCCGGCCTCGGCGACGCCCACGGCGCCGCCGACACCGGTCGGCGCCCGGAACTCTCCGAACACCTCACGCAGCGCACCGGCCCACTCGCCGGTGGTCACCCCGGCCCGCGCCGCGACCAGGGTCGCCTCCATCAGGTTCGCCCCCGACTTCGCGTCCTCGGTGAGCCGCTTCAACGCCTCCACCACCCCCGCCTCGTCGCGCTGCTCGCGCCACTGCTGCAGGCCCTCGACGGCGGCTCGTTCGGCCTCCGGGTCGGCGGTCTGGACGGCGGCGTCGAGGTCGGCGGTCAGCGGCGAGGGTTCGGTGGACTCGTAGCAGTTGACCCCGACGACCTTCTCCTCCCCTGCCTCGATCCGGGCCCGGCGCGCGGCGTGCGAGGAGACCAGGGCCTGCTTCATGTAGCCGGACTCCACGGCGGCGATCGCACCGCCCATCGCCTGGACCCGGTCCATCTCCGCCCGGGCGCTCTCCACGAGCTGGTTCACCTTCGCCTCGATGACCGTCGAGCCCTCGAAGATGTCGTCGTACTCGAGCAGGTCGGACTCGAACGCGAGCACCTGCTGCAGCCGCAGCGACCACTGCTGGTCCCAGGGCCGGGGCAGGCCGAGTGCCTCGTTCCAGGCCGGCAGCTGTACGGCGCGGGCGCGGGCGTTCTTGGACAGGGTCACCCCCAGCATCTCCAGGACGATCCGCTGGACGTTGTTCTCCGGTTGAGCCTCGGTCAGCCCGAGAGAGTTGACCTGCACGCCGTACCGGAAGCGGCGCATCTTCTCGTCCTCGACGCCGTAGCGCTCCTGGGTGATCTCGTCCCACAACCGGACGAACGCGCGCATCTTGCAGGTCTCCTCGACGAACCGCACCCCGGCATTGACGAAGAACGACATCCGGCCGACGACGCGGGCGAAGTCCTCGGGCGCGACCTGGCCGGAGTCACGCACCGCGTCGAGCACCGCTATGGCGGTGGTCAGCGCGTAGGCGAGCTCCTGGGTCGGGGTGGCGCCGGCCTCCTGCAGGTGGTAGCTGCAGATGTTGATCGGGTTCCACTTCGGGATGTGGTTGACCGTGTAGGTGATCAGGTCGCTGGTCAGCCGCAGCGAGTGCTCGGGCGGGAACACGTAGGTGCCGCGCGAGAGGTACTCCTTGATGATGTCGTTCTGGGTGGTGCCGGCCAGCTTGCCGTGCACCTCCTCGAAGTCCACGTCGCCGGCCTGCTCCTCCGCGACGACCTGGTAGAGCGCCAGCAGCCACATCGCGGTGGCGTTGATGGTCATCGAGGTGTTCATCTCGGTGAGCGGGATGTCCTCGAACAGCCGGCGCATCTCGCCGAGGTGCGGGATCGGCACGCCGACCTTGCCGACCTCACCGCGGGCGAGCGCCGAGTCGGGGTCGTAGCCGGTCTGGGTGGGCAGGTCGAAGGCGACCGAGAGGCCGGTCTGCCCCTTCGCGAGGTTCCGCCGGTAGAGCGCGTTGGACTCCGAGGCCGAGCTGTGACCGGCGTAGGTCCGCATCACCCACGGCTTGTCCTTCTCCTGGGGCCTGTCGGTCTCGGCGACGTCACGCGGCTGTTCGCTCATGACAGGGGAGACTACGGCGAAGCGCGCCGCGCGGTAACGGCGTTGTGAACTGTCCCACGTGCCAAGTAGGTCACATGGACCGAGCGGGCCTCAGGCGGTGATCGCGCCGCGTTCGACCTGGACCAGGCGGCGCAGCCGGGTGAACGCGATGATCCGCCGCAGCGCCGGGCTGCAGCCGCGCAGGGTGAGCTGTCGGCCGTCGCGCTCCATGATCTTGGTGGCCGCAGCCAACACCTTCAGGGCGGTGGCATCGATGGACTCGACCTCGGACAGGTCGACCGCGACGTCGCCGGTTCGCGACTCGATGTGGGCGTAGAGGGCCTCGCGCACCATGCTCGTGGACCGGACGTCGAACCGTCCGGCCAGTGACAGCGTTGCGCCGTTCGTGGTGACTTCCATACCACTCCCAGGTACTAGCGGGACGACCCCCGTGCCGTCCCTGTACACACTATGACGCACACCACAGGGAAATGGTTGCTCCATTTGTGTAACGGGTGTGTCGCGATTCGGGTCCTGCGACGGGTCCCTCTTGGTCCGCGGGAGGGCTGCTCATCGGTCGACGTCGGCGATGGTCACCCGGGCGATGTCGACCCCGAGACCGCGCAGTACCTCGACGAAGTGCGGGTAACCGCGGTCGATGTGCTGCGAGTGCGCCACGGTGGTGGTGCCCTCCGCCGCCAGCCCGGCCAGCACGAGGGCGGCGCCGGCGCGGATGTCGTGGGCGACGACCGGTGCCCCGGACAGCCGCGGCTTCCCGCGTACGACGGCGTGGTGGCCATCGGTGCGCAGGTCGGCTCCGAGCCGGGCCAGCTCCTGGGCGAACATGAACCGCGCCTCGAAGACGTTCTCGGTGATCATCGCGGTCCCGTCGCTGACCGCCGCCAGGGTCATCGCGAACGGCTGGAGGTCGGTGGGGAAGCCCGGGTAGGGCAGGGTCACCACGTCGAACGAGCCGAGGCGCTCGGACACCGAGATCCGGAACCCGTCGTCGGCGGCGTGGACGGTCGCCCCGGTGCTGGTCAGCTTGTCCAGGACGATGTCGAGGTGGTGTGCGCGGCCGCCGGCGACGGTCAGGTCTCCCCCGGCGATCGCGGCGGCGAAGGCCCAGGTGCCGGCCACGATCCGGTCGGTGACGGTCGCGTGGGTGACCGGCTTCAGCCGGTCAACCCCGTCGATGGTCAGCGTGGAGGACGAGATCCCGTCGATCCGGGCGCCCATCGCGAGCAGCATCTCGCAGAGGTCGATGATCTCCGGTTCCCGCGCGACGTTGTCGATCACGGTCGTCCCAGGTGCCAGCACCGCCGCCATCACCAGGTTCTCGGTGGCCCCGACGCTCGGGAAGTCGAGCCAGAGGTTCGCGCCGGCGAGCCGGTCGGGCACCTCGGCGACCACGAACCCGTGCTCGATGCTCAGCCGGGCGCCGAGCAGCTCCAGGCCCCGGATGTGCATGTCCAGCCCGCGGGACCCGATGTTGTCGCCGCCGGGCAGCGCCACCCGCGCCCGCCCGCAGCGCGCGACGAGCGGTCCCAGCACGCTGATCGAGGCCCGTAGCCGGCGGACCAGGTCGTACGGCGCCTCGTGGTCGAGCTCCTCGGGCACGTCGATGGTGACCGTCCCGCTCAGGTTCCGGTCGGTGGCCGCCGCACCCAGGTCGGCGACCGCGGGGTGCTCGACGTGCACCCGGCAGCCGAGCCGCTCGAGCAGCCGGGCCATCACCTCGACGTCGAGGATGTCGGGCACGTTGGTGATCACCGACCGGCCTGGTGCGAGCAGCGCCGCGGCCATCAGCTTCAGTGCGCTGTTCTTGGCGCCTCCGACGTGCACCGTCCCGGTCAGCGGACGCGACAGCGGCCCCTCGGACGTCACCCGGAATCCATCCATCAGGTCGATGGTAGAGGTTGGCCTCCTCCGGGCCGGGATGCGACATATCCCACCCCGCCGCATCTGCCCGCGAGTCCGCCGTACATCTAATGTGGGCGGCATGGTCAACCTCACCCGCATCTACACCCGCACCGGCGACGAAGGACAGACCCGTCTCGGTGACATGAGCAAGACGTCGAAGAACGACCTGCGGCTGCACGCCTACGCGGACGTCGACGAGGCGAACGCGCAGATCGGCGCCGCGATCGCGCTCGGGAGCCTCGACGACGACGTGGTGCAGGTGCTGACCAGGATCCAGAACGACATGTTCGACGTCGGCGCGGACTTCTGCACGCCGATCGTCGAGAATCCGGAGTTCCCGCCGCTGCGGATCGAGCAGGACTACATCGACCGGCTCGAGGGCTGGTGCGACCGCTACAACGAGGACCTGGAGAACCTGCGCTCGTTCATCCTCAACGGGGGTACGACGGGCGCGGCGCTGCTGCACGTCGCGCGCACGGTGACCCGTCGCGCCGAGCGCGCCGCCTGGTCGGCCTTCGAGGAGCACGGCGAGACGATGAACATCCTCGCGATCAAGTACCTCAACCGGCTCTCCGACCTGCTGTTCATCCTGGCCCGGCACGCGAACCGGGAGCAGGGCGACGTGCTCTGGAAGCCCGGCGGAGAGCGCTGAGAGCGAGCGCAGCGAGCGGGTCAGCCCAGCCGAGCCGGAGCTCCCCATGGCAATCTCCCGCTCCCCATGGTGTGTAAGCCATGGGGAGCGGCAGATCGCCTGCATACCGTGGTAATCAGCCCGGGGACGGGCAGGGTCAGCTGCGGCGGCGCAGGCGCTGACCGGGCGGGGCCGCCTCGAGCCAGGCGAGGAACCCGGTCAGGGCATCCGGGCTCATCGCCACCTCGAGCAGGCCGGAGGGGGTCTCGCAGGAGACGATGATGTGGCCGGAGTAGAGCGAGTACGCCTCGGCGCCCACGGCATCGCGCCGCCCGACGTACTCCAGCTCGGAGCGCTCGAAGGTCAGCTTGGGACCCGGCGCGAGGGAGAAGATCCTGAACCACTCGAGCAGGTCACCGGAGTAGCGACCGACCCCGAGAAGCCAGCCGCGCCCGGCCTTGGTGGACCGGACGCGGACGCTGAACTCGAAGGTGCCGCCGTGGCGGGAGATCCACCGACGGCGGACGACCAGGGCGAGCCCGTAGAGCAGGACAAGAAGCAGCACGACACCGGCTGCGTCGAGCAGCCACTGCCACAGCGGCATCTATCCCCTCTTTTCTGAAGGTGCAGGTGGGATCAGGATGCCTTTTCTGCGGCGCGGATGCGAGCCTCCGCGCGGCGGACGGCCTCCTCGGCCTCGGCCTCGGAGTCGTACTCGCCGGCGGACCGGGCACGCTCGAGCTCGGCGCGGGCCTTCTCGAGGTCGATCTCGTGCGACATCTCGGCGTGCTCGGACAGGATGGAGATGCGGTTGTTCGCCACCAACAGGAAGCCGGCGTCCACGGCGGCGACCCACGTCTCACCTTCGGGCGTCTGGACGTCGACGACGCCGTCCACCATCAGCGAGAGCATCGGGGCGTGGTTCGGCAGCACGCCGACGTCGCCCTCGGTGGTCCGGGCGATGACCATCTTCGCCTCGCCGGACCAGACCAGCCGGTCGGCCGCGACCAGCTCAACCTGAAGCAGGTCGTCACTCACGCGGGCTCCTCAATTCTGTAGTAACTGGTGAGCCTGTCCCGCGAGGCCGGCTGACCGGCCCCGCGGAACGTGACTCGTGGCAAGAACCTCAGAGGTTCTTCTGGATCTCGGACCACTTCTTCTCGACGTCGTCGAGCCCGCCGCACATGAAGAACGCCTGCTCGGCGACGTGGTCGTACTCACCGTCGGCGATCTTGGTGAACGCCTCGATGGTGTCCGCGACCGGGACCGTCGAGCCCTCGACGCCGGTGAACTGCTTGGCGACGTAGGTGTTCTGCGACAGGAACCGCTGGATCCGGCGGGCCCGGGACACGATGATCTTGTCCTCTTCGGAGAGCTCGTCGACACCGAGGATCGCGATGATGTCCTGCAGCTCCTTGTTGCGCTGGAGGATCTGCTTGATGCGCACCGCGGTGTTGTAGTGGTCCTGACCGATGTAGCGCGGGTCGAGGATCCGCGACGTCGACGTCAGCGGGTCCACGGCCGGGTAGATGCCCATCGAGGCGATGTCACGGTTCAGCTCGGTCGTCGCGTCGAGGTGCGCGAACGTGGTCGCCGGCGCCGGGTCGGTGTAGTCGTCGGCCGGCACGTAGATCGCCTGCATCGAGGTGATCGAGTGACCACGCGTCGAGGTGATCCGCTCCTGGAGCGTGCCCATCTCGTCGGCGAGGTTCGGCTGGTAGCCCACCGCCGAGGGCATCCGGCCCAGCAGGGTCGACACCTCGGAGCCGGCCTGGGTGAACCGGAAGATGTTGTCGATGAACAGCAGCACGTCCTGCTTCTGCACGTCGCGGAAGTACTCCGCCATCGTCAGCGCCGAGAGCGCCACCCGAAGACGCGTGCCCGG
>DATFGA010000197.1:0-10093 GCA_035249775.1 Nocardioidaceae bacterium
TCGTCGTCGTGCGGCGGGCCTGGCGGGTAGCTCATCGTGCTCTCTCCTGGCGGTCGACGGAACGAAGGTGTCGGCCCGTCCCACGGAGTCGACCTCCGTGGTCGGGCACCTCTGGTCTCGTGAGAGTCTAGAGACTCATCAGTCCCGGCAATCGTGAGAGGCTCCGATGTCCGTTCTCGACGAGATCGTCGACGGCGTACGCGCCGATCTCGCCGAACGCGAGGCGGCCGTCCCGCTCGCCGAGGTCAAGGAAGCCGCCCGCCGGGCACCCGAGGCGATCGACCCGATGCCGGCCTTCCGGGCCGACGGGGTCAGCGTGATCGCCGAGGTCAAGCGGTCCAGCCCGAGCAAGGGGGCGCTCGCCCCGATCGCGGACCCGGCCAAGCTGGCCGGCGACTACGCGGCCGGTGGTGCGTCGACGATCAGCGTGCTCACCGAGCAGCGCCGCTTCGGTGGCAGCCTCGCCGACCTGAAGGCGGTCCGCGCCGCGGTCGACATCCCGGTGCTCCGCAAGGACTTCATCGTCACCTCCTACCAGCTCTGGGAGGCCCGGGCCGCCGGCGCCGACCTCGCCCTGCTGATCGCCGCCGCGCTGGACCAGAACGAGCTCGAGTGCCTCGTCGACCGTGCCGGGTCCATCGGGCTCACCCCGCTGGTCGAGGTGCACGACGAGGAAGAGGTCGACCGGGCCCTCGCCGCCGGGGCGACCCTGATCGGCGTCAACGCCCGCAACCTCAAGACCCTCGACGTCGACCGGGACACCTTCTCCCGGCTCGCACCGCGCATCCCGGACGACGTGGTCCGGGTCGCCGAGTCGGGAGTCCGCGGGCCCCACGACGTGTTCGAGTACGCGAAGCAGGGCGCGAACGTCGTACTCGTGGGCGAGACCCTGGTCCGCGGACGCGACGCCCGCGCCGCCGTGGCCGACCTGGTCGCCGCCGGAGCGCACCCCGCACTCAAGCAGCGCGACCGCTGATCCCCTCGTCCCGAAAGCCCCTGAGAACCATGTCTGCACTTCCCGACCAGGCCGGTCACTTCGGCCGTTTCGGCGGCCGGTTCATGCCCGAGGCGCTCATCGCCGCACACGACGAGCTGACCGCCGCGTGGCAGGACGCGATGGCCGATCCGGAGTTCACCGGCGAGTTCGAGCGGATGCTGCGCGAGTACGCCGGCACGCCGAGCCTGTTGTACGACGCGACCAAGCTGTCCGAGGTGGCCGGAGCGCGGATCCTGCTCAAGCGCGAGGACCTCAACCACACCGGCGCCCACAAGATCCGCAACGTGCTCGGGCAGGCGCTGCTGACCAAGCGGATGGGCAAGACCCGGGTGATCGCCGAGACCGGCGCCGGACAGCACGGTGTGGCCACCGCGACCGCGTGCGCCTACCTCGGCCTCGACTGCGTCGTCTACATGGGCGAGGTCGACACCCAGCGGCAGTCGCTCAACGTGGCCCGGATGCACCTGCTCGGCGCCGAGGTGATCGCGGTGAAGTCCGGCTCGCGCACCCTCAAGGACGCCATCAACGAGGCGCTGCGGGACTGGGTCGCCAGCGTCGACGACACCCACTACATGCTCGGCACCGCCGCTGGGTCACACCCGTTCCCGGCGATGGTGCGCGACTTCTGCCGCGGCATCGGCGACGAGGCCCGCGTCCAGTGCCTGGAGCTGACAGGCGCGCTTCCCGACGCCGCGGTGGCCTGTGTCGGTGGCGGTTCCAACGCGATCGGGCTGTTCGCCGGCTTCCTCGACGATCCCGAGGTGAAGCTGTTCGGCTTCGAGGCCGGCGGTGACGGCTTCGACACCGGCCGGCACGCCGCGACGATCCACGCCGGCGAGGTCGGGGTGCTGCACGGTGCCCGCACCTACGTGCTCCAGGACGAGGACGGACAGACCATCGAGTCGCACTCGATCTCGGCCGGGCTGGACTATCCCGGCGTCGGTCCCGAGCACGCCTACCTCGCGGAGACCGGTCGGGCGACCTATCGGCCGGTGACGGACGCGGCTGCGATGGACGCGCTCTCCCTGCTGTCGCGCACCGAGGGGATCATCCCCGCGATCGAGTCCGCGCACGCGGTCGCGGGCGCGCTCGAGCTGGCCAAGGAGATGCCGGGCGCGACGATCCTGGTGAACCTGTCCGGTCGCGGCGACAAGGACATGGGGACCGCGATCGACTGGTTCGGCCTCGGCGAGACCAAGGCCGACGAGACCACCGGTGAGCCCGGCGACTCCACGGCGGTGAACCAGGCATGAAGTCACCCCACCAAACTGCTCGCTGCGATCGCACTTCCGCGGGGGCCCCGAGATGAGTTCCCGCAGCATGTTCGAGGGCGCGAAGGCCGAGGGCCGCGCCGCGCTGGTCGGTTACCTGCCGGCCGGCTTCCCCGACGTCGAGGGTTCCATCGCCGCGATGAGGACGATGGTCGAGGCCGGCTGCGACCTGATCGAGGTCGGCCTGCCCTACAGCGACCCGGTGATGGACGGCCCGACGATCCAGGCCGCGGCCCAGCAGGCGCTGGACGGCGGCGTCCGGACGCGTGACGTGCTGCGCACCGTCGAGGCGGTGGCCGCGACCGGCACCCCCACCCTCGTGATGACCTACTGGAACCCGGTCGAGCGGTACGGCGTGGACCGGTTCGCCACCGACCTGGCGAGCGCCGGCGGCTCCGGACTGATCACCCCGGACCTGGTCCCCGACGAGGCCCAGGAGTGGGTGGCCGCGGCCGACGCGCACGACCTCGACAAGATCTTCCTGGTCGCCCCGTCATCGACCGACGCGCGGCTGGCGATGACCGTGGCCAGCTGCCGCGGCTTCGTCTACGCGACCGCGGTGATGGGCGTGACCGGAGCCCGCACCTCGACCAGCGACCTCGCCGGCCCGCTGGTGAAGCGGACCCGCGAGCTGACCGACCTTCCCGTCGGCGTCGGCCTCGGCGTCTCGAACGGGGACCAGGCCGCCGAGGTCGCCGGCTTCGCGGACGGGGTGATCGTGGGTTCCGCGTTCGTCCGTCGGCTGCTCGACGCCGGGACCGACCGGGCGAAGGGTCTTGCCTCGCTGGCCGAGCTGACCGAGGACCTCGCGCAGGGGGTCCGCCGTGGCTAGCACGCGAGGTCGCCTCGCGGCCGCAGCCACAGCCGCCCTGGCCGGCGTACTCGCCCTGTCCGCGTGCGGGAGCTCCGACGAGGGTCAGGCGCTGACGTCCGGCCTGACCGTGCACACCGACGACGGGATGAACGGCGCGGTGCTCACCGACCAGTACGTGATTCCGGACACCACGTTGACCGCGACCGACGGCGCGCCGTACTCGCTGACCGCGGACACCACCAAGCCGGTGACGCTGGTGTTCTTCGGCTACACGAACTGCCCCGACATCTGCCAGGCGGTGATGTCCGACATCGCCTCGGCGATGACCCGCCTCGACAGCGCCGACCGGGACCGCGTCGACCTGCTGTTCATCACCACCGACCCCGCCCGCGACGACCCGGCGGCGCTTCGGGAGTACCTCGACCGGTTCAACCCGCAGTTCGAAGGCCTGACCGGCGACCTGCAACGGATCGTTAAGGTCGGCAACGAGCTCGGGGTGGCGATCGAGAAGGGCGCGAAGATGCCCTCGGGCGGCTACGAGGTCGCGCACGGCACCCAGATCATCGCGATCAACGCCAAGGACCGCGCACCGATCGTGTGGACCGAGGGGACGTCGGCGGGGGACCTCGCGGCGGACATCACAGAGCTGCTGCACCCGAACGGGTAGCCTCGCGCCGTGACCTCAGCCTTCATCCCGAGCCCCGACCAGGGTGTCTGGTACCTCGGCCCGTTCCCGATCCGCGCCTACGCGCTGTGCATCATCGCCGGCGTCGTCGTCGCGATCTGGCTCGGCGAGAAGCGGTGGGTCGCGCGCGGCGGGAAGCCCGGCCAGGTCGGCGACATCGCGATCTGGGCGATCCCGTTCGGGCTGGTCGGTGGCCGCCTCTACCACGTGATCACCGACTGGCGGCTCTACTTCGGTGAGGGCCAGGACCCGGTCACCGCGCTCTACATCTGGCAGGGCGGCCTCGGCATCTGGGGCGCGATCGCCCTCGGCGCACTGGGCGCGTACATCGGCTGCCGTCGCAACGGCGTGAAGTTCCTGCCGCTCGCCGACGCGTTGGCGCCGGGCATCGCGATCGCCCAGGCGCTCGGCCGCTGGGGCAACTGGTTCAACCAGGAGCTGTTCGGCCGGCCCACCACGGTGCCGTGGGCGCTGGAGATCGACCCGGCGTACCGCCCCGACGGCTACCAGCAGTTCGAGACGTTCCACCCGACCTTCCTCTACGAGTTCGTCTGGAACCTCGGCGTGGCCGGCCTGGTGATCTGGGCCGACCGACGGTTCCGGCTCGGCTACGGCCGCGCGTTCGCGCTCTACGTCGCGGGCTACACCGCGGGCCGCGGCTGGATCGAGTACCTGCGCATCGACGAGGTCCAGGCCGACGACGTGTTCGGTCTGCGGCTCAACGTGTGGGTCTCGATCATCGTCTTCCTGGCCGCCGTCGCCTACATCGTCTGGTCCTCCAAGCGGCACCCGGGGCGGGAGGAGGTCGTGCTCCGCGGCGGTACGTCGGACGCGGCGACTGTCGAGGGCCGGGCCGCCGCCGACGGTGAACCGGCCGCGGGATCCACCGAGCCGAAACGCGCCGGCCGGCACAAGCCCGACGCCGAGTAGCCCGCAGCTGCATCGCCGAAGGCGGCTCGACTGCGTTTGCGCAGGTCAGGGAAGCCTTTCCTTCGATGAAATCCCTGTAGATGCGGGATATTTTGGCCTCATGACCACCGACCTGCCCCCGGTTCCCGCCATCGAGCACGAGCACCCCGACGTCACCGGCGGGTGGCTCCGGCCGGCCGTGTTCGGTGCGATGGACGGGCTGGTGTCCAACGTCGCGCTGATCGCCGGTGTCGCGGGCGGGACCCGGGACGCGGTCGACTCGCGCGCGGTCGTGCTGGCCGGGCTGGCCGGCCTTGCCGCCGGTGCGTTCTCGATGGCGGCGGGGGAGTACACCTCGGTCGCCAGCCAGTCCGAGTCCGCCGCGCGGGAGATCGACAAGGAGCGCGCGGAGATCGTTCGCAACCCGGTCGGCGAGACCCGCGAGCTCGCTGCGATGTACGTGAAGAAGGGCATCGACGCCCACCTCGCCCACGAGGTCGCCCGGCAGGTGCACCTCGATGTGGACAACGCGGTCATCGTGCACGCCCGCGAGGAGCTGGGCGTGGACCCCCGCGACCTGCCCTCGCCGAAGGTGGCCGCGGTGTCCTCGTTCCTGTCCTTCGGGATCGGTGCGCTGCTGCCGGTGCTGCCGTACCTGCTCGGAGCGGCCTCCCTCCTGCCCGCGCTGGTGATCACGCTGATCGCCCTGTTCGGCTGCGGAGCGGTCGTCACCCAGGTCACCAACCGGTCGTGGCTCTACGGCGGCACCCGGCAGATGCTGCTCGGCGCCGTCGCCGCCGGACTGACCTACGCGGTCGGCGCTGCGGTCGGCGCCAACCTCGGCTGACCGACTTGTCAGGCGCTGTGCGCGCTATAGCGCGCACACGGCCTGACAAGTCGGGAACGCGATTCCAGGATGTGAGCGCCCCGTCTCGCGCACTGGTCGACATTCCGGGCGCGTGTTGTACGCTTTCCACTCCGCATGGGCCAATGTCGTCCCGCGCAATCTCTGCTTGAACACACCCGGAACGATCTTGGGCCAGGTGTGACGACGACGACGGGAGAGTGCCTTCATGCAAGCATTCCCGCCGCCCCAGGGTCTCTACGACGGCCGGCACGAGCACGACGCGTGCGGTGTGGCCTTCGTCGCGACCCTGACAGGCGTTGCCAGCCACGACATCGTTGCCAAGGCGATCACCGCCCTGCGCAACCTGGAGCACCGCGGTGCGACCGGCGCGGAACCGGACTCCGGTGACGGCGCCGGCATCCTCCTGCAGGTGCCGGACGCCTTCCTGCGCGCGGTCACTGAAGAGGCAGGCTTCCAGCTTCCTCCGGTACATGCGTACGCCGTCGGCACCGCGTTCCTGCCCGGCGACGAGGAGCAGGTCGCGAAGACCCGGCAGCGGATCGAGGAGATCGCGGCCGAGGAAGGCCTCAACGTCCTCGGCTGGCGCGACGTCCCGGTGAACCCCGAGCCGCTCGGCGCGACCGCGCTGTCGGTGATGCCGACGTTCAGCCAGCTGTTCGTCACCGCCGCCACCGGTCGTCTGGTGGGGATGGCGCTGGAGCGGCTGGCGTTCTGCCTGCGCAAGCGCTCGGAGCGGGAGACCGACGTCTACTTCCCGTCGCTGTCGTCGCGGACCATCGCCTACAAGGGGATGCTCAACCCCGACCAGATCGAGGTGTTCTACCCCGACCTGGTCGACGAGCGGATGGCGTCCGCCGTCGCCGTGGTGCACTCCCGGTTCTCCACGAACACCTTCCCGAGCTGGCCGCTGTCGCACCCGTTCCGGTTCATCGCCCACAACGGCGAGATCAACACCGTGATGGGCAACCGGAACTGGATGCGGGCCCGCGAGGCGCTGCTCGACAGCGACCTGATCCCCGGCGACCTGGAGCGGCTCTACCCCATCTGCTCACCGGGCGCCTCGGACTCGGCCTCCTTCGACGAGGTCCTCGAGCTGCTGCACATGGGCGGCCGGTCGCTGCCGCACTCCGTGCTGATGATGATCCCCGAGGCGTGGGAGAACCACACAGAGATGGACCCGGCCCGGCGTGCGTTCTACGAGTTCCACGCCTCGATGATGGAGCCCTGGGACGGCCCGGCGTGCGTGGTGTTCACCGACGGCAACCAGGTCGGGGCGGTGCTGGACCGCAACGGGCTGCGTCCCTCGCGCTACTGGGTCACCGACGACGGCCTGGTCGTGCTCGCTTCCGAGGTCGGTGTCCTCGACATCGACCCAGCGTCCGTCGTACGCAAGGGCCGGTTGCAGCCCGGTCGGATGTTCCTCGTCGACACCGCCGAGCACCGGATCATCGAGGACGAGGAGGTCAAGAGCGAGCTGGCCGCCGAGCATCCGTACGACGAGTGGCTGCACGCCGGCATCATCAACCTCGAGGACCTTCCCGACCGTGAGCACATCGTGCACACGCACGCCTCGGTCACCCGGCGCCAGCAGATCTTCGGCTACACGGAGGAGGAGCTGCGGATCCTGCTCACGCCGATGGCGAGGACCGGGGCCGAGCCGCTCGGGTCGATGGGCACCGACACCCCGATCGCCGCGCTCTCGACCCGGCCTCGGCTGCTGTTCGACTACTTCAGCCAGCTGTTCGCGCAGGTGACGAACCCGCCGCTGGACGCGATCCGGGAGGAGCTGGTGACCTCGCTGCAGGGCACCATCGGCCCGGAGGCGAACCTGCTGGACCCGGCGCCGGCGTCCTGCCGGCAGGTGGTGCTGCCGTTCCCGGTGATCGACAACGACGAGCTGGCCAAGCTGCGACACATCAACCGCGACGGCGACCTGCCCGGCTACGCCACGCACGTGTCCCGCGGCCTCTACGACGTGGAGGGCGGCGGTGCGGCACTGGCGGAGCGGATCGACGAGATCTGTGCCGAGGTGTCCGCGGCGATCGCCGGCGGCGCGCGGATCATCGTGCTCTCGGACCGGCACTCGACCGCCGACCTGGCGCCGATCCCGTCGCTGCTGCTCACCGGCGCGGTGCACCACCACCTGGTCCGCGAGAAGACCCGCACCCAGGTCGGGCTGGTCGTCGAGGCCGGTGACGTGCGCGAGGTGCACCACGTCGCGCTGCTGATCGGGTACGGCGCCGCCGCGGTCAACCCGTACCTGGCGATGGAGTCCGTGGAGGACCTGGCCCGCGACGGCTACTACGTCGACGTCGCCCCGGAGCAGGCCGTGCGGAACCTGGTGAAGTCGCTCGGCAAGGGCGTGCTCAAGGTGATGAGCAAGATGGGGGTGTCGACGGTCGCGTCGTACACCGGCGCCCAGATCTTCGAGGCGGTCGGCCTGGCCCAGCCGCTGGTCGACCGGTACTTCACCGGCACCGTCTCCAAGCTCGGCGGGATCAGTTTGGACACGGTCGCCGAGGAGGTCGCCCGCCGGCACCGCAAGGCCTACCCGGTCGACGGCCTGCCGCCGGCACACCGCGCCCTCGAGGTCGGTGGCGAGTACCAGTGGCGCCGCGAGGGCGAGCCGCACCTGTTCGACCCGGAGACCGTGTTCCGGCTGCAGCACTCCACCCGCGCCGGCCGCTACGACGTGTTCAAGCAGTACACCGCCCGCGTGGACGCGCAGTCCGAGCGCCTCATGACCTTGCGCGGCCTGTTCAGGTTCAAGGGCGACCGGCAGCCGATCCCGATCGAGGAGGTCGAGCCGGCCTCCGAGATCGTGAAGCGGTTCTCCACCGGCGCGATGTCCTACGGGTCGATCAGCCAGGAGGCGCACGAGACGCTCGCGATCGCGATGAACCGGCTGGGCGGCAAGTCCAACACCGGTGAGGGCGGCGAGGACGCCGACCGGCTCTACGACCCGGAGCGGCGCTCGTCGATCAAGCAGGTCGCATCCGGCCGGTTCGGGGTGACCTCGGAGTACCTCACCAACGCCGACGACATCCAGATCAAGATGGCGCAGGGCGCGAAGCCCGGCGAGGGCGGTCAGCTGCCCGGGCACAAGGTGTACCCGTGGGTGGCCAAGACCCGGCACAGTACGCCGGGCGTGGGACTGATCTCGCCGCCGCCGCACCACGACATCTACTCGATCGAGGACCTGGCGCAGCTGATCCACGACCTGAAGAACGCGAACCCCTCGGCGCGGGTGCACGTGAAGCTCGTCGCCGAGGTCGGTGTGGGCACAGTCGCGGCCGGGGTGTCGAAGGCACATGCGGACGTCGTACTCATCTCCGGGCACGACGGGGGAACCGGAGCGTCGCCGCTGACGTCGCTCAAGCACGCCGGTGGGCCGTGGGAGCTCGGGCTCGCCGAGACCCAGCAGACCCTGCTCCTCAACGGGTTGCGGGACCGGATCGTGGTGCAGACCGACGGCCAGCTCAAGACCGGTCGGGACGTGGTGATCGCCGCGCTTCTCGGTGCCGAGGAGTTCGGCTTCGCGACCGCCCCGCTGGTCGTCGCGGGCTGCATCATGATGCGCGTGTGCCACCTGGACACCTGCCCGGTCGGCGTGGCGACCCAGAACCCGGTGCTCCGGGAACGGTTCACCGGCAAGCCGGAGTTCGTCGTCAACTTCTTCGAGTACGTCGCCGAGGAGGTGCGCGAGCTGCTCGCCTCGCTCGGGTTCCGGACGTTGGAGGAGGCGATCGGGCGGGCCGAGGTGCTCGACACGGAGCGGGCGGTCGACCACTGGAAGGCGGCCGGGCTCGACCTGTCGCCGATCCTGCACGTGCCGGCGCTGCCCGAGGGCGCGGCCCGGCGCAACACCACCGGCCAGGACCACGGCCTGGACAAGGCCCTCGACAACGAGCTGGTAGCGCTCTCGGCCGACGCGCTCGAGCGTGGGGAGCCGGTCCGTGCTCAGGTGAGGATCCGCAACGTGAACCGCACCGTCGGCACGATCCTCGGCCACGAGGTGACCAAGCGCTACCGCGGCGAGGGTCTCCCGGACGGGACGATCGACATCACGTTCACCGGGTCGGCGGGACAGTCGTTCGGCGCGTTCGTCCCGCGCGGGATCACCCTGCGGCTCGAGGGCGACGCCAACGACTACGTCGGCAAGGGCCTGTCGGGTGGCCGGATCGTGGTCCGCCCGGACCGGTCGGCCGGGTTCGACGCGTCGACCCAGATCGTCGCCGGCAACGTGATCGGCTACGGCGCGACCTCGGGGGAGATCTTCCTCCGCGGCCAGGTCGGTGAGCGGTTCTGCGTCCGCAACTCCGGGGTGACCGCTGTGGTCGAGGGGGTCGGTGACCACGGCTGTGAGTACATGACCGGTGGCCGCGTGGTCGTGCTCGGTCCGACCGGTCGCAACTTCGCGGCCGGCATGTCCGGCGGGGTCGCGTTCGTCCTGGACCTCGACGAGGGCCGGGTCAACCCCGAGCTGGTGGAGCTGCGTCCCGTCGAGGGTGAGGCGGCCGGCGAGCTCGAGGCCGTCGTACGCCGGCAC
>DATFGA010000198.1:0-2565 GCA_035249775.1 Nocardioidaceae bacterium
GGCGGTCGCGGCGCTGACCTCGCCCCACGGGGTCGACCGCTACCTCGAGGTCGTGAACCCGATGTGGGCGGTCCACGAGGTGCGCGCCCGGGTCATCGGGGTCCACCGGGAGACAGACGACGTCACCACGCTGACGCTGCGGCCGACGAGCGCCTGGCGCGGCTTCCGAGCCGGACAGTTCGTCCAGGTCGGCGTGGAGGTCGACGGTGCCCGGCGAACCCGGTGCTTCTCGATCTCCTCCTCCGAGGTCGGCGACCCGCACACGCTGAGCATCACCGTCCGCGCCCACGACGACGGCCTGGTCTCGGCGTACCTCGCCCACCGGGCGCGACCCGGCCTGGTCCTGCACCTCTCCCAGGCGGAGGGGACGTTCACGCTTCCCGAGTCGCTGCCCGAGCGGCTGCTGATGATCTCCGGTGGATCCGGGATCACCCCGGTGATGTCGATGGTGCGCACACTGGTCGACCGGGACTACGCCGGCCGCATCACCTTCCTCCACTACAGCCGGTCCCCGGAGTCCACGATCTTCCGTCGCGAGCTGGACGAGCTGGCCGGTCGCGAGAACATCGACCTGTCCGTCGTACACACCCGAGCCGGAGGCGAACGGTTCACCGCGGCGCGGCTCGAGCAGATCGCTCCCGACTTCGCGGACACCGACACGTTCGTGTGCGGGCCGGCCGGCCTGGTCGAGAACGTCCAGCGCGCCTTCGGCGACAACGACCGGCTCCGTGTCGAGTACTTCAAGACCTCGACGATCACCGTCGATCCCGACAACGCCCGGGGCAGCGTGCGCTTCGCCCGGAGCGGGCGCGCCGCCGAGAACACGGGCGGCACCCTCCTGGAGCAGGCCGAGGCGCTCGGGCTCCGGCCGGAGTCCGGCTGCCGAATGGGCATCTGCTTCTCCTGCACGTCCCGCAAGACCGAAGGAACCGTCCGCAACGTGATCACCGGCGCCGAGTCGCGCCTGCCGGACGAGGACATCCAGATCTGCGTGAGCCAGCCCATGGGCGACTGCGCAGTCGACCTCTGACACCCCGGTCGAGGAGCGAGCCGTCTCGCACCCACCGGAAAGGAGCATCAATGACCACCACATCCCACAGGACCACGTTGGCCCCGGAGCAGCTCGAGGCGTTCGGCGCCGAGATGGACGCGATCCGGCAGCGGATCATCGCCGACCTCGGAAAGGACGACGCGGACTACATCCGCGGCATCGTCAAGGCACAACGCAGGTTCGAGATCGCCGGCCGCGCGCTGTTCTACCTCCCGCCCGCGTGGCCGTTCGCGGTCGCTGCGCTGTCGGTGAGCAAGATCCTCGACAACATGGAGATCGGGCACAACGTCATGCACGGCCAGTACGACTGGATGGGCGACCCGAGCCTGAGCTCGAAGATGTACGAGTGGGACAACGTCTGCCCCTCCGAGCAGTGGAAGTACTCGCACAACTACATCCACCACACCTACACGAACATCCTCGGCAAGGACCGCGACATCGGCTACGGCGTGCTACGGATGGACGAGGACCAGAAGTGGAGGCCCTACTACCTGGGCAACCCGCTCTACGCGTTCCTGCTGATGGTGTTCTTCGAGTGGGGAGTGCTGATGCACGACCTCGAGGTCGAGCGGATCGTCGCCGGTGAACGCACGTGGGCCGACACCAAGCACCTGCACAAGGGCATGCTGCGCAAGGTCCGCAACCAGACGCTGAAGGACTACGTGCTGTTCCCGGCGCTGACCGGCCCGCTGTTCGTTCCGACTCTGGTCGGCAACGTGACGGCGAACCTGGTCCGCAATGTGTGGGCGTTCGGGATCATCTTCTGTGGTCACTTCCCGGCCGGCGTGTCCACCTTCTCCGAGGAGGAGACCGAGAACGAGTCCCGCGGGCACTGGTACTACCGCCAGCTGCTCGGCTCAGCCAACATCACCGGCGGAAAGCTGTTCCACATCATGACCGGCAACCTGAGCTTCCAGATCGAGCACCACCTGTTCCCCGACCTCCCCGCCCGCCGCTACCCGCAGATCGCCGCGGAGGTGCGCGAGATCTGCGAGAGGTACGGCCTCGGGTACAACACCGGCCCGCTCACCCGGCAGCTCGGAAGTGTCGCGCGCAAGATCTGCCGGTTCGCGCTCCCGGACCGGAAGAAGTCCCACGATCCGTCCCCGGTCACGCAGCTGCGCCCGGCTGCGTGAGACTGGAGCCCCAGACTCCCGCACGACACGAGGACGAGATGGCGCCCAGGGACGAGCTCAGCAAGGCCGAGATCCGCAAGGACGCCGTGCAGGACACGGTCGAGGCCACCGCCACCGCCGTGGGCACGGTCACCACGATCGTGACCACGGCGGTGCGCGACGTGGCACGCACGGTCGGTGGACTGGCCACCGAGGTGTTCGAGATCAGGGATGCCGTACGACGGGCCCGCGCGGAGCAGGTCGTGGAGGACCGGTCCGACGGACCCGTCGAGGGCTGACCTCAGCCGAGAGTCAGCTCACGGTGGCGCAGGTGACCCAGGCCTTCACGTTGACCTCACCGGACGGGACGCCGGCGACCCGCCAGGCCGTCGCGGTGCC
>DATFGA010000199.1:0-7690 GCA_035249775.1 Nocardioidaceae bacterium
GCCGGGCATGGTTGCGACCGGTGGGTGATCATCACCGAGCCCACCAACCCCGCCGGCCGGGTCTACCGCAGCGTCGGGTTCGAGCCGGACCTCGGCAACGCCCAGGCCTACCGCAAGGCCTCACGCTGACAGGCTTCCGCACCGCCGGTCAGTTGAGGTCGGTCAGCGTTTCCACGAGCCGGGTGACCGAACCGCCGAGACCCCACTTGTCGGACAGCGCGACCAGCGAGTCCGGGTCCTTCGGCGTGCGCGGGAGCCGCAGGTCCGGCGAGCCGAGATCGATGTCGCGGGCGACCTCGACGACCTTGGGCGCCACCAGCAGGTAGTCCGCCGCGTCCTTCAGCTTGCGACGCGGACCGGGCGCCAGGTCCGACTCCGGGTCGAGCGAGGCCGCGACGATGCTCTGCAGGTCGCCGAACCGCCCGAGCAACGTGGCCGCCGTCTTCTCGCCGATCCCGGCGACTCCGGGCAACCCGTCCGAGGCGTCACCGCGCAGCGCGGCGAAGTCGGCGTACTGCCGGCCGTCGATGCCGTACTTCTCCCGGACCACGGCGTTGGTCATCCGCTCGTGCCGGCCGACGCCACGCGCGGTGTAGAGGATCCGGACCTCCGCGTCGTCGTCGACGAGCTGGAACAGGTCGCGGTCCCCGGTCACCACGTCGACCGGCATCCCCGCGCCGGTCGCGAGCGTCCCGATCACGTCATCGGCCTCGTAGCCGTCCGCACCCACGATCGCGATCCCGAACGCCTCCAGCACCTCGACGATCACCGGGATCTGGGCCTCGAGCGGGTCGGGCACGACCTCGACATCCGGTGCGCCCGGGACGACGTACTCCACCCGGTGTGCCTTGTAGGACGGGATCAGCTCGACCCGCCACTGGGGCCGCCAGTCGTTGTCCCAGCAGCACGCCAGGTGGGTGGGCCGGTAGTCGCCGACCAGCCGGGTGATGAAGTCGAGCAGACCGCGCACCGCATTGACGGGAGTCCCGTCCGGCGCGCGCACGGAGTCCGGCACGCCGAAGAACGCGCGGAAGTAGAGGGAGGCGGTGTCGAGCAGCATCAGTCGGTGCGGCGAAGGCTGGGTCACGGCGCCGAGTCTTCCATGCCAAGAACGCCGGGAGCGAGCACCACCGGCCGCTAGGGTGTCACGCGTGGAAGACCTCGACCAGCGCATCCTCACCCTGCTCTCGGCGGACGGCCGGATGTCGTTCACCGACCTCGGCAAGGCGACCGGGCTGTCCACCTCGGCGGTGCACCAGCGGGTGAAGCGGCTCGAGACCCGTGGGCTGATCAAGGGGTACGGCGCCACCATCGACTACGACCAGGTCGGCCTGCCGTTGACCGCGTTCATCTCGATCCGGCCGATCGACGCCTCCCAGCCCGACGACGCACCGGACCGGCTGAGCGGGATCAAGGAGATCGAGAGCTGCTGGTCGGTAGCCGGCGACGAGTCCTACATCCTCAAGATCCGGGTGCCCACCCCGACCGACCTGGAGGACCTGCTCGCCCGGATCAGGGCGGCCGCGAACGTGTCGACGCGGACCACGATCGTGCTGTCCACGCCGTACGAGAACCGCCCCGTCAGCACCTGAACGTCAGCACCTGAGAGTCAGTCGCTGACCGAGGAGTAGGCGACCACTCCCCTGCGCAGCGCTCCGGCCGTACGCCGGGCCGTCTTGCGCAGCTCGGTGTCTCCGGCGGCGTCGGCCACCTGGTCCGCGAGGTCGAGCAGCTGCTTGACCCAGCGCACGAAGTCGCCGGCGGCCAGGTCGGTCTCGCTGAGCACCTCGTCGAGGGTGGCGCCCTCGGCCCACCGGTAGGCCGCCCAGGCGAAGCCAAGGTCGGGCTCGCGCAGGAAGTCCAGCCGGTGCTCGCGCTCCAGCGCGTCGAGCTCGGCCCACAACGACACCATGTCGGCCAGGGTCTGCCGGACCCGCCCACCGGGCAGCCGGGGCGCGACGGCGTCGTCGGACTTGCGAGCCTCGAACACCAGCGCGGACAGCGCCGCCGCGAGCTCGCTGGGTGACAGGTCCTCCCACAGGCCGTTGCGGAGCGACTCGGCGGCGACGAGGTCCATGTCGGTGTAGATCCGCATCAGCCGCTGGCCGGTCGGGGTGACCTCGTCGTGCTCGAGGTAGCCGAGCGTGGTGAGCACGTCGCAGACCCGGTCGAACTGGCGGGCGATCGTGTTGGTCCGTTGCTCGATCCGCCGCTCGAGTGTCCGGCTGTCCCGCTTCAGCTTGTGGTAGCGCTCCGCCCACCTTGCGTGGTCCTCCCGGTCGGCGCAGCCGTGGCACGGGTGCGCCCTCAGCTCGGCGCGCAGCCGGCTGATCTCGCGCTCGCTGTTCTCCGACTGCCGGTCCCGGGCGGCCCGGCCCTTCGCGGAGTGTCCCTTCGCCGGGGCGCCACCCCGTCCCTTGCGCGGCGGCGGGGGGGTGAACCCCTGCGTCTTCGAGCGCAGTGCGGAGGCCAGGTCGCGCCGCGACTGCGGGTTGCGACCGTTGAAGTTGCGGGGGATCCGCATCCGCGTGAACGCCTCGACCGGCTCGGGGAAGTCCACCATCGACAACCGTCGGGCCTGCCGGTCGGCGGTGACCACGTAGGGTCGCGGACCGTCCCGGTCCGACCTCATTCCGGGATCGATCACCACGGCCATCCCGGAGTACCTCCCGGCGGGAACCTCGATCACGTCGCCGGGCCGCAGCGACTCCAGCGAGGCCATCACCTCGTCGCGCCGGTCGGCCTTGCGCTCCTTGGCCATCGAGGCCTCGACGTCACTGAGCCTGCGGCGCAGCGTGGAGTACTCCATGAAGTCCCCGAGGTGGCACTCGGCGGCCTCCTGGTAGCCGTCGAGCGCGTCCTGGCTCTTGCGCAGCTGGCGGGCGAGCCCCACGACGGCCTTGTCGGCCTGGAACTGCGCGAAGGAAGACTCCAGCAGCTCGCGGGCGGTGGCCCGGCCGACCTGCTTCACCAGGTTGACCGCCATGTTGTACGACGGGCGGAACGACGACCGGAGCGGGTAGGTCCGGGTCGAGGCGAGGCCGGCGACCGATTTCGGGTCGAGGCCCGGCTGCCAGAGCACCACGCCGTGGCCCTCCACGTCGATACCGCGGCGGCCGGCGCGGCCGGTCAGCTGGGTGTACTCCCCCGGCGTGATGTCGGCGTGGGTCTCACCGTTCCACTTCGACAGCTTCTCGATCACCACCGAGCGAGCCGGCATGTTGATGCCGAGCGCCAGCGTCTCGGTCGCGAACACCACCCGGCACAGCCCCGCCGCGAACAGGTCCTCCACGCACTCCTTGAACGTCGGCAGCATCCCGGCGTGGTGGGCGGCGATGCCGCGGCACAGGCCGTCGAGGAAGTCGTGGTAGCCGAGGACGTGCAGGTCCTCCTGCGGGATGCTCGCGCAACGCTCCTCGACGAACGCGTAGATCTCGTCGCGCTCGTCGGTCGAGGTCAGCCTCAGGTTGGCGTTCAGGCACTGGGTCACCGCGGCGTCGCAGCCGACCCGGCTGAAGATGAACACGATCGCCGGGAGCAGCCCCTCGCTGTCCAGCCGCTCCACGACGTCGAACCTGCTCGGCAGGTAGGGCCGGCGTACACCCTGTCCTCGTGCCCCGGCCCGGCCACGAGGTGCTCCTTGCTTGGTCCGCCGGTCCGCCGTACGCCCAGCCCGCCAGTCGTCCCGGGCGACCCGCATCAGCTCCGGGTTGACCTGCGCCTCGGCCCCCGCGCCTTCCTCGTCGGCGAACAGGTCGTACATCCGCTTGCCGACCATCACGTGCTGGTAGAGCGGCACCGGCCGGCGCTCCTCGACGATCGTGGCGGTCGTGCCGCGGACCGTCGAGAGCCACTCGCCGAACTCCTCGGCGTTGGACACGGTCGCCGACAGCGAGACCAGGGCGACCGACTCGGGCAGGTGGATGATCACCTCCTCCCACACCGCGCCGCGGAAGCGGTCGGCGAGGTAGTGCACCTCGTCCATCACCACGTAGCCGAGCCCGCTGAGCGTGTGCGAGCCGGCGTAGAGCATGTTGCGCAGCACCTCGGTCGTCATCACGACGACCGGCGCCTCCCCGTTGATCGTGTTGTCCCCGGTGAGCAGGCCGACGTTGTCCGCGCCGTACCGCCGGGTGAGGTCGTTGAACTTCTGGTTCGACAGTGCCTTGATCGGCGTGGTGTAGAAGCATTTGCGGCCCTGCGCGAGCGCGAGGTGTACGGCGAACTCGCCCACCAGTGTCTTGCCGGAACCGGTCGGCGCTGCGACCAGGACACCGTTGCCGGCCTCGAGCTCGCGGCACGCGGCCACCTGGAACTCGTCGAGCGCGAAGTCGTAGAGGTCGGAGAACGTCCGGAACTCCGGCGACATCTGGTCGCGCCGGAAGCTCGCGTACCTCTCGGCAGGGGAGGTCATCTCGGTGCCATCATCTTGGGGCCAACACTCGCAATGCGTTCGGGGCCACGTTCACGGTCAGTGGTAACGAGCCTAGGCGCTCCCCGTCCGCGTAGGCGACGACGCCCGGTGCGGCGATGGTGATGCTGCGGACCAGGTGGTGCTCGTACTGCCGGTGGGTGACGTGCCGACCGGAGTACAGCTTCGGGTAGGTCCTGACCAGCTCCGGCTTGCTCATCGGCTTGATCACCACCACGTCCAGCAGCCCGTCGTCCATCAGCGCGCCGTGGGTGATCCGCAGCCCGCCGCCGAACGAGGGGCCGTTGCCGACCGCGACCAGCATCGCCTCCAGACGCCGGGTCTCGCCGTCCAGCTCCAGGACGTAGGGCAGCGGCTCGAACACGCGCAGCTCCGCCAACGTGGCCAGGGTGTAGCGCATCTGCCCGCGCGGCCAGCGCAGCCGGTTGGCGCGCTCGTTGACCTTGGAGTCGAAGCCGGAGGCGAGCACGGTGACGAAGTACGCCGGGCCGGCCTGCGCCAGGTCGATCGTGCGGACGAACGACCCGACCACGATGTCGGCGGCCAGCTGCGGGTCGTTGCGCGGGATGCCGAGGTAGCGCGCCACGTCGTTGCCGGTGCCGGCCGGAATGATCCCGAGGTTGGTGTCGGTGCCGGCCAGGACCTGCGTCGCAAGGTGCACCATCCCGTCGCCGCCGCAGACGACCAGGCTCTCCACGCCCTCGGCGACGCACTGTCGCGCGAGGTCGAGCGCCTCGTCACCGTCCCGGCCGGCCAGGTCGCGTACGACGAACCCTGCCTCACGCAGCCGCGGGAGGGCGATGGCCGCGGAGCGGGAGCCCCTCCCCTTGCCGGCCGACGGGTTCGTCAACAGCGCGATCTCTCTGGCCACGCCGCGAGAATACGCGCAACCGGCGCAATTCCAGCCGCGACGCTCAGAGGCGGAGCGTGGCCACGAACTGGTCGGGCTTCACACCGACGGCCTTCGCCAGCCGGCCGAGCGTCTCCAGGACCCGGTCGGCGGTGAACCTGGTGCCGGGAACGGCCAGGGTCAGCCGCCCGTCGTACTCCACCAGCAGCACCTGGCCGTGCGTCCACGCCTGGTGCGCATCGTGGCGCCAGCGTTCGTCGAGCACCGGCACCGGGAACGCCTCGTCGGCGGCGAGCAGGTCGCAGCCCAGCCGGTCGCCTCCCGCGGCCAGCTCTCCGCTGACCCGGGGGCCGGAGTGCACGCTCGACTGTGCACTCCAGGTCACCTCACCGGTCCCCAGCCACTCGGGCAGGTCGAACGGGTCGGCCTCGACGACGGTGGCGGGGGCGGGCACTCAGTCGTCCTCCTCGCGCAGGCTGGAGGGCCGGTAGTCGTCGGAGTCGCCGTCGTCGAGCGGCGAGATCTCGTCGTCGTCGAGCTCGGCGAGCGCGTTTCCGGCCCGCGCCCGGCGTCGGTCGACCAGCCGCGCAATGACCTCGGAGATCGCGAACAGCAGCACCATCGGCAGCGCGAGCATCACCATCGAGAACGGGTCGGTCGACGGTGTGGCCACCGCGGCGAACACGAACGTGCCCACGATGATCCAGGGCCGGTGGGCACCGAGCGCGCGGCCCGAGATCACCCCGGCGAGATTCAGGAGTACGACGAACAGGGGGATCTCGAACGCGACGCCGAACACCAGCATCATCCGGGTCAGGAACCGGAAGTAGTCACCGAACTCCACCAGGCTCTGCAGGGTCCCGGGCGTGAAGCCGATCAGCACCTCGATGCCCTTGGGCAGCACGTAGTACGCCATGGCTACCCCGGCGATGAACAACGGGCCGGCGACGACCGCGAAGAGCTGGGTCCAGCGTTTCTCGTTGGGGTGCAGGCCGGGCACGATGAATGCCCAGATCTGGTAGAGCCAGAACGGGCTGGTCAGCACCACGGTGGCCAGCGCACAGATCTTCAGCCGGAGCAGCAACGGGTTGCCGATCCCGCCGATCACACCGGTGGACTCCACGCCCTCGGCGGCCAGCTGCCGCTCGGCCTGGGCGTAGGGGTCGTAGAGCAGGTCGAACAGCTGACCGTAGAAGAACCAGGCCACGACGATGCCGGCGACCAGCACCAGCGTGACCTTCAGCAGGCGGGCGCGCAGCTCCCGGAGGTGGTCGGCCAGCGCCATCCTGCCGTCGTCGCCGATCGGGGTGTGCGGCTTGACCCTGAACAGGCCGAGAACTCCGGTGATCGACACGTCGGGTGGGAGGTCGTTCAGTCCGGGGTCAGCGGTCGGAGTCGGTCGACGGGCGCTGCTCCGTGGTCGGGTGGGCGGACTCGACGGTGCGTGCCTCGGCGGCCCGGTTCTGCGCGTCGATCTGCTTCTGCTCCTCGGTCTTCGACTCGTCGTCGTCGTCGATCAGGCCCTTGGTCTCGGCCTTGAAGATGCGCAGGGCGCGGCCACTGCCGCGGGCCAGCTCGGGGAGCTTCTTGGCACCGAAGAGCAGGATCAGGACGCCGAGGATGATCAACAGCTCGGTCGGGCCGAGACCGGCGACCATCGGGTTCACTACAGCAGTCATGTCGTCCTCTTAACGTGGTTCGTTGCCAGGTCCATCGTACGCGCTCGGCGTCACAAGGCAGTCAACTCACTCGTAGTTGTGCAAACCTTGGGCTGCCGCCCGTTGGACGTGCCCGGCAAGGTCCGCCGGTTCCTCGATCACGGCCGCGCCGCCGATCCGCAGCATCAGCCGGGTCAGCCACTCGGTGTCCCCGGCCCGCAGGGTGACCCGGAGCCCTCCGTCGTCGAGCTCGGTGCTGCTCTCGATCGGGTAGTACTCCGCCACCCAGCGGGCCTGCGGCGAGAGCCGGATCGTCGCCAGCGTGTCGTCGGGGGACGGCTGGAACAGCCCGGCGGACAGGTCCCGAGGCTGCAGGTCGGGGTGTTCGTGGACCGGGGCGTCGAGGATCTCCACGCCGGAGACCCGGTCCAGCCGGAACAGCCGCTGGTCCTCGACCAGGTGGCACCATGCCTCGAGATAGGTGTTGCCCTCGGCGGTGACCACCCGCAGCGGGTCGACTGTGCGCTCGGTGGTCTCGTCGCGCGCCGGCACGTAGTAGCCGAGCCGCACCTGCCGGCCGCTGTCGACCGCGCCGGCCAGCGTCGTGCGCAGCTGGGCGAGCTGCGGCTCCTCCGCGTCGATCCGCACGTCCACCTGCGCGGCGAGGGCTGCCCCGTCGCCGGCGGCGGCCTCGAGCTTGGCCAGCGTGCGGTCCACGACCGGGCGCACCGACTCGTCGCTGGCGTCCCG
>DATFGA010000200.1:0-4164 GCA_035249775.1 Nocardioidaceae bacterium
GGTCCAGGCGAAGCGGTTCAGCGGACCGGTGATCGTGCACGTGATGACCAAGAAGGGCTTCGGGTACGACGCCGCCGAACGTCATGAGGCCGACCAGTTCCACTCACCCGGACCGTTCAACGTGGAGACCGGTGAGGAGAACCCGAAGGGCCAGATCTGGACCGACGTGTTCGCCGACGAGATGGTGACGCTCGGATCCGAGCGCAAGGACCTCGTGGCCGTCACCGCGGCGATGCTGCACCCGGTCGGCCTGCACCTGTTCGCCGCGAAGTACCCCGAGCGCACCTTCGACGTCGGCATCGCCGAGCAGCACGCCGCGACCTCCGCCGCCGGGCTCGCGATGGGTGGCCTCCACCCGGTGGTCGCGATCTACGCCACGTTCCTCAACCGGGCCTTCGACCAGGTGCTGATGGACGTGGCGCTGCACCGGTGCGGGGTCACCTTCGTCCTCGACCGGGCCGGGGTCACCGGTGACGATGGCCCTAGTCACAACGGCATGTGGGACATGTCGATCCTGCAGGTCGTTCCGGGCCTACGGCTCGCAGCACCCCGCGACAGTGCGCGGCTCCGGGAGCTGCTGCGTGAGGCCGTCCAGGTCGACGATGCGCCCACCGTCGTACGGTTCCCCAAGGGTCCGCCGAACGGCGACATCGAGCGCGTGGACCGCGCCGGGTCGATGGACGTGCTGTTCCGCAACGGGACCAAGGACGTGCTGCTCGTCGGCATCGGGTCGATGGCGTCCACGTCGGTCGATGTCGCAGAACGCCTTGTGGCACAGGGGGTCGGCGTCACCGTCGTCGACCCGCGCTGGGTGAAGCCGTTCGACCCGGCGATCGTGGACCTGGCGCGTGAGCACCGGCTGGTGGTCAGCGTCGAGGACAACGGCATCGCCTGCGGATGTGGGTCCGCGCTGCTCCAGCTGCTCAACGCCGAGCGCGTCGACACCCCGGTCCGGCTGCACGGGATTCCGCAGGAGTTCCTGGACCACGCCAAGCGGGCCAAGATCCTCGAGCGGGTCGGCCTCAGCGCACAGTCGCTCGCGCGCAGCATCGTGGAGGACGTCACCAGTCTGGACCGGGGCGAGTCGCTGCTCCACGTCGACTGACGTACGCCGGCCGGCGACTCACCCGCGCCAGCCGGTCACCGTGACCTGTTAGCGCGCGGTTCGGGTGGTCGCTCTCGCGCCAACAGGTCACCGTGACCTGTTGCTGCAAGTTCGTCGCGCCGGGGACGGTCGCGTCGGCGGACTAGCTGGCGAGCGGGTGGAACGGGTCGTGCTCGGCGAGGATCTTCTCCACCCGCGCCTGGTCGAGCCGGGTCGCCAGCAGGGTGCCCTCCTGCGCGTCGCGGACGCACTTGGCCAGCGTGAAGGTCGAGGTCACGAGGAACACCGACCCCAGTGCGAGGAAGGCCCGCATCCACGGGTCGACCGGTAGGTAGCAGATGCCGAGGATGACCGCGAACAGCGCGATCCCGAACGACAGGCCCGCTTGGGCGTAGAAGGCGGTGGTGGTCTTCGAGGTTCCTGGAGTGCTCATGCCTCCAGCGTGGCCGCAGACGGCCGCCGCCGCCGTCCGCGCGGCTACTCAACTGCGCGGTGGTCGCTACCCATTCGGCAGCTGAGTATCTGCGCGGACATTCTTCAGCGCCTCCCGCCGGGACAGCCCCGACATCTCCTCGGAGTGCTCGGACACGAACCGGAGCACCCAGTCCTCGTCGGTCTTCGCGTACTCGCGCAGCGCCCAGCCGACCGCCTTCCGGATGAAGAACTCGCGGCCGTGCAGGCTGGGTTCCAGGTTGCGGTCGAGGACCTGGGCGAGCAGCCCCACGTCGGTGTCCCCCTTGCTGCCGAGCTGGCACAGGATGGCGGTACGACGTACCCACAGGTCCTCGTCATCCGCCCAGGCCGCCATCACCGGCGCCACCCGGTCGTGGTGCGCGCGCAGGATCGGTCCGACCCGGTTGCTCGCGATCCCGTCGACGAGGTCCCACCAGGCACCGGTCACGACGAGGTGCCGGTAGAGGTCGAGCGTGGCGACGTCCTGGTGCTCCCGGTAGTAGCGGTGGCCGGTGAGCTCGAGCGCGGCGTACCTCTCCTCCCGGAACCGGGCGCCGTCCCAGAGAAGGAGTACGGCGGAGCGCCAGCTGTCGCGGTCCGGGAGCCGCAGGTCGTCGAACACCGCCTTGCAGGCCTTGCGCATAGGCACCGCGGACACGCCCAGGAACGGCATCGACGACTTCATGTAGGCCCGCATCTGCGGCGCCTTCTGCGGGTCGGCGAGCTCCGCCAGCCGACGGCGGACCTCGGCGACGATCTCGGGCTGCGACACTGTGACGGTCTCCTCGGACGCGCTGGGCATAGTGGGGACGGTATCGACGTTGCACCCGCAATACGCTTGCCCACAGGTTTCTCGACGCGGAAAGGGTAGTGATGGCTGAGGCATCCCGCTTCGTGCACATCGTGGACGACGTCCCGGAGCTGGAGGGACGCAGCGACGGCCCGGTGCTCGTGCACTCGCTCGAGGGCTTCCTCGACGCCGGGAACGCTGCGAACCTCGCCGCCAAGCACCTGCTCGCGCAGTCCTCGGGCCGGGTGGTCGCCAGCTTCGAGGTCGACGACTTCTACGACTACCGCGCCCGCCGGCCCCCGATGACGTTCGCGGAGGACCACTACGAGTCCTACGAGGCCCCACGACTCGTGGTCCGGCTCAACCACGACGCGGTCGGCACGCCGTACCTGCTGCTGCACGGGCCGGAACCCGACATGCACTGGGAGGGCTTCGCGCAGGCGGTCCGCGCGGTGGTCGAGCACTTCGACGTGCGGCTGACCGTGGCGATGGGCGCGGTGCCGATGGCGGTGCCGCACACCCGGCCGGTGATGCTGACCAACCACGCGACGTCGTCGCGGCTGATGGTCCAGGAGAACGTCTGGAAGGGGCAGATCCGGATCCCGGCCAGCGCGCAGGCACTGCTCGAGCTGCGGCTCGGCGAGTGGGGCCACGACGCGATGGGCTTCGTGGCGCACATCCCGCACTACGTCGCACAGTTCGACTACCCGCTGGCCTCGACATCGCTGCTGGAGTCCGTCGAGGACGTCACCGGTCTGCAGTGGGACCTGACAGCATTGCGCGAGGCGGGGGACGCGAAGATGGCCGAGATCTCCGCTCAGATCGAGGACTCCGACGAGGTCCGCGACGTGGTGCAGGGCCTGGAGCAGCAGTACGACGCCTTCCGCCGCGCCGACCCGAGCGACGGGTCCACGCTGCCGCTGGCCGAGGAGAAGAACCTGCCGACCGGGGAGGAGCTCGGCGCCGAGTTCGAACGGTTCCTGGCGGGTCTGGACCGACCCGACCGTCCCGAGGAGTAGAGGTGTCCTGTGCCCAGTTCCGCTGACGAGCTCGTCGAGCTGCTCGATCTCGAGACGATCGACATCAACCTGTTCCGCGGCACCCAGCCGGACACCATCCTGCAGCGGGTCTTCGGCGGCCAGGTGGCCGGGCAGGCGCTGGTCGCCGGGGCTCGCACCGTCGAGGACCGGCTTTCCGTGCACTCGTTGCACAGCTACTTCCTGCGCCCCGGGGACACCGCGGTGCCGATCGTCTACGACGTGGAGCGGATCCGGGACGGCCGGTCCTTCTCGACCCGCCGGATCGTGGCGCGGCAGCACGGGCACGCCATCTACTACATGACCGCGAGCTTCCAGGTGCACGAGGAGGGCCTCGAGCACCAGGACGCGATGCCGCAGGTCAGCGCGCCGGACGAGTCGGTCGACCTGAGCGAGCTGTTCCGCAGCAAGGGAACCGACTCCGCGGAGTGGATGCGGGAGTGGGCGGCGCTCGAGCTGCGCTTCGTCGGCGACTCCCGCGAGGGCGGCAACATCCCGAACCACGAGCGCCCGTCGCAGTCCCGGTTCTGGATCCGGGTCCGCGGGAAGATCGCCGACGAGCCGCTGCTGCACCAGGCGGCGTTCACCTATGCCAGCGACATGACCCTGCTCGGCTCCGCCCTGGTGGCGCACGACATGCAGATCTCGCACCCGAAGCTCCAGTCGGCCTCGCTCGACCACACGATCTGGTTCCACCGGCCGTTCCGGGCCGACCAGTGGCTGCTCTACGACCAGGCCTCGCCGTCGGCATCCGGCGGTCGTGGTCTGGCGTTCGGTCG
>DATFGA010000201.1:0-4297 GCA_035249775.1 Nocardioidaceae bacterium
GGGTTGGCACTGCTCGGACACCGCCGAGCTGTCGTTCACCGACGCACGCGTCCCGGCAGCGAACCTCGTCGGAGAGGAGAACACCGGCTTCGCCCAGATCGCCGACGCGTTCGTCGTGGAGCGGTTGGCCCTCGCCGCGCACGGTTACGGCATCGCCGCACGATCGCTCGACCTGGCGGTGGCGTACTGCAAGGACCGGGAGACCTTCGGCAAGCCATTGATCGCCAACCAGGTGGTGCGCCACAAGCTCGTCGAGATGCATCGCCGCGTCGAGATCGCCCGCACCTACACCCGGGAGGTCGCCAGCCGGTACGTCGCCGGCGAGCAGCCGATCGTCGAGGCGCTGCACGCGAAGGCGACCGCGGTCGAGACCGCAGAGCACGTCGTACGGGAGGCGGTGCAGCTGTTCGGCGGCACCGGATACATGCACGGGACCGAGGTGGAGCGGCACTACCGCGACGCCCGGATCCTCGGAATCGGAGGAGGAGCCACCGAGGTGCTCAACGACCTGACCGCGCGGCTGCTGGGGTACACCGCATGAGCCTGAACTCGGCGGGAGATGGAGGGGAACGTGACGACTGAACAGCTACCAGATGTGGACCGGTCCTATCAGCGGGAGTCTCGCAGGGCCGCGATGCTGGCGAAGCTGGCAGACCTCGACGCCGAGCACCAGAAGGCGGTCGACGGCGGGGGCGAGAAGTACGTCGACCGGCACCACCGTCGTGGAAAGCTGCTGCCGCGCGAGCGGATCGAGCTGCTGATCGACGAGGGGTCGGCGTTCCTGGAGCTCAGCCCGCTCGCCGGATGGGGCTCGGACTACAAGGTCGGCGCCAGCGTCGTGACCGGCATCGGCGTGATCGAGGGCGTCGAGTGCATGATCACCGCCAACGACCCGACCGTGCGCGGCGGCGCGAGCAACCCATGGACGGTCAAGAAGCTCTTCCGCGCCGCGCAGATCGCCCGCGAGAACCGGCTGCCGAGCGTGAACCTGGTCGAGTCCGGTGGCGCCGACCTGCCGTCGCAGAAGGAGATCTTCATCCCCGGCGGCGAGCTGTTCCGCGGCCTCACCAAGGCGTCCGCGGCGAAGACGCCCACGATCGCCCTGGTCTTCGGGAACTCCACGGCCGGTGGTGCCTACGTCCCCGGCATGAGCGACTACGTGGTGATGGTCAAGGAGGGCGCGAAGGTGTTCCTCGGGGGCCCACCACTGGTCAAGATGGCGACCGGCGAGGAGTCCGACGACGAGTCCCTCGTCGGTGCGGAAATGCACGCCCGGACCTCCGGGTTGGCCGACTACCTCGCCATCGACGAGCACGACGCGATCCGGATCGGCCGCCGGATCGTCGCCCGGCTCAACTGGAGGAAGCCCGCCAGGACGTCATCGGCTCCGGCTCCGATGGCGACCACAACGTATGACGTCCCCGCGTTCGCCGAGCCGGACGAGGACGTCGAGGGACTCCTCGAGCTCATCCCCGAGGACCTCAAGGAGCCGTTCGACCCGCGCGAGGTGATCATCCGCATCGTCGACGGCACGAGCCCCCGCAACGCCGTACCCTTCGACGAGTTCAAGCCGCTCTACGGCGCCTCGCTGGTCACCGGTTGGGCGAACCTCCACGGCCGACAGGTCGGCATCCTCGCCAACGCCCAGGGCGTGCTGTTCTCCGAGGAGGCGCAGAAGGCGGCGCAGTTCATCCAGCTCGCCAACCAGGTCGATGTGCCCCTGCTGTTCCTGCACAACACCACCGGTTACATGGTCGGCGCGGAGTACGAGCAGGGCGGAATCATCAAGCACGGCGCGATGATGATCAACGCGGTGTCGAACTCCACCGTGCCGCACATCTCGGTCATGATGGGCGCCTCCTACGGGGCCGGGAACTACGGCATGTGTGGCCGCGCGTACGACCCCCGCTTCCTGTTCACCTGGCCCTCGGCGAAGTCGGCGGTGATGGGACCGCAGCAGCTCGCCGGGGTGCTCAGCATCGTGGCGCGCGCGGCCTCGGAGGCCAAGGGCGAGGTGTACGACGAGGAGGCCGACGCCGGCCTGCGGAGATACGTGGAGGACCAGGTCGAGGCCGAGTCGCTCCCGTTCTTCCTGTCCGGGAGGCTGTACGACGACGGGGTGATCGATCCGCGCGACACCCGGACCGTCCTGGGCATCTGCCTGTCCGTGATCGACAACGCCCCGATCCAGGGCACCGACCGCTTCGGCGTCTTCCGGATGTGAGTGCGATGACCATCAACCGTCTCCTGGTCGCCAACCGCGGCGAGATCGCCCGCCGGGTCTTCCGCACCTGCCGCGACCTGGGCATCGAGACCGTCGCGGTGTTCTCCGACGCCGACGCCGGGCTGCCGTTCGTGGCCGAGGCCGACGCCGCGGTCGCCCTTCCCGGCGGCGCTCCGGCCGACACCTATCTGCGTGGCGACCTGATCGTGGCCGCGGCCAGGGCAGCCGGGGCCGACGCCATCCATCCCGGGTACGGCTTCCTGTCCGAGAGTGCCGACTTCGCCCGCCAGGTGCTCGAGGCCGGGCTGACCTGGGTCGGTCCGCCGCCGGAGTCCATCGAGCAGATGGGCTCCAAGATCGAGGCGAAGAAGCTGGTCGCCGAGGTCGGTGTCCCGGTGCTCGACGAGCTCGCACCCGGTGAGATCACCGCACGCGACCTGCCGGTGCTGGTGAAGGCCTCGGCCGGTGGTGGCGGACGCGGCATGCGCGTGGTCCGCGACCTCGCCGACGTGGCCGCTCAGGTGGAGCTCGCCACCAGCGAGGCCGCCTCCGCGTTCGGTGACTCGACGGTGTTCTGCGAGCCGTACGTCGAACGCGGCCGGCACATCGAGGTCCAGGTCCTCGTCGACGCCGAGGGAAACGTCTGTGCGCTCGGTGAGCGTGACTGCTCGATCCAGCGCCGCCACCAGAAGGTCGTCGAGGAGACTCCCGCACCCGGCATCTCCGACGACACCCGCAAGGCGATGTTCCGGACGGCTTCGCTGGTCGCCGCGTCGGCCCACTACCTCGGCGCGGGAACCGTCGAGTTCCTCTACGAGCCGGAGACGGAGCGGTTCTGGTTCCTGGAGATGAACACCCGGCTGCAGGTCGAGCACCCGATCACCGAGTGCGTCACCGGTGTCGACCTGGTTGCCGCGCAGATCGCGCTGGCCGAGGGGCGCCCACTCCACGAGATCATCCCGTCCGGGCCGCGCGGCGAGTCGCCGTGGCCGGACGGGCACGCCATAGAGGTCCGCCTGTACGCCGAGGACCCCGCCGCCGACTGGCAACCGCAGAGCGGGACCCTGACCCGTTTCGAGATGCCCGATGTGTCCGCCCAGTTCAGCAAACCCGCCGGTCACGGCATCCGCCTGGACTCCGGGCTCGTCTCGGGGGACGAGGTGGGCACCCACTACGACGCGATGCTGGCCAAGGTGATCGCGTGGGCGCCGACCCGTGAACAGGCCGTACGTCGGCTCGCGGGTGCCCTGTCCAGGGCGAGGATCCATGGTGTCCGGACCAACCGCGACCTGTTGGTCAACGTGCTCCGTCACGACGCGTTCGCCGCGGGCGCGGTGAGCACCGACTTCTTCGCACGCTACGACCTCGCCCGACTGGCGACACCGAACGCCACCGAGGTGGCCGTCGAGCTGAGCGCTCTCGCTGCCACCATCGCCCTCGCGGAACGGGACCTCGCCGGCCGGGACGAGCAACGGCGGATCCCGGTCGCCTGGCGCAACGTGCCGTCCCAGCCGCAGCAGACCCGGTTCGCCATCGGCTCCGAAGCCACCGGCTCCGAAGAGGTGACCGTCGAGTGGCACGGCGGCCGGACCGGCTACCGGTCCGCGACCCGCGACGACGTGCACGTGGTCGAAGCCGGCCCCGACCGCGTCACCCTGACCGAGTTGTCAGACGCTGAGGTGGCCATAGCCGCTCACCCGTCTGACAAGTCGGGGGTGAGACGGAGCTTCGAGGTGTTCGTCGGCGGTGACCGGGTCGACGTGGAGTCCTCACTCGGTCACGTCGCCCTGCGCCGGCTGCCGCGATTCGTCGACCCCGCCGACCAGGTGGCGACCGGCTCGCTCCTGGCGCCGATGCCGGGAACCGTGGTCCGGGTCGACGTCGCCCACAACGACACCGTCTCGGCCGGCCAGCCCGTGCTGGTGCTCGAGGCGATGAAGATGCAGCACACCGTGACCGCGCCCCACGACGGGGTGGTCACCGAGATCCCGGTCGCCGTGGGCCAGCAGGTCGCATCCGGCGCCGTACTGGCCGTCGTACAAGCCCCCGAACAAGCCCCCGAGTCCGCCGCTC
>DATFGA010000202.1:0-14465 GCA_035249775.1 Nocardioidaceae bacterium
GAAGGTCCTGTTCCAGGGTCCCGCCCAGACGTTCACCCTGGTCGGCATCGTCGGCTACGGCGACGAGGACGACCTCGGCGGGTCGACCACGGCCTACTTCGAGCGCGAGACCGCTCAGCGGCTGCTGGGCAACAAGGGCACGTTCGACACAATCGTCGCGAAAGCGGCCGAAGGCATGTCGGAGAGCGAGCTCGCCGAACGTGTCGACGCCGCCCTGCCGAACGGCTTCGAGGCACTGACCGGTGAGGCGGTCGCCGACGAGCGCGCGGACGCCGCGAAGGACGGCCTCGGCTTCCTGACCATCGCGCTGACGGTGTTCGCCGGGATCGCACTCTTCGTGGGGTCGTTCATCATCTGGAACACCTTCTCGATGCAGGTGGCCCAGCGGTCCCGCGAGCTGGCGCTGCTGCGTGCTATCGGGGCAACCCGGCGGCAGGTCATGCGCACGATCCTCGCCGAGGCAGTGCTGCTCGGACTCGTCGCGTCGGCGATCGGGATCATTCTCGGCGTCGGCATGGCGAGGGGACTGACCGGTCTGATGGACGGCTTCGGCTTCTCGCTGCCCACGGCCGGGCTCCAGGTCCAGGCGAGCACTGTTGCGATCGGTCTGGTCGTCGGCACCGTGATGACGGTCGTCGCCGCGGTGGCGCCCGCTCGTCGGGCTACCAAGGTGCTTCCCGTGGAGGCACTGCGGGACGCTGCTCCGGTGGCGGAGCGGTTCTCCCGGCTGCGGCTGGTCCTCGGTGTCGTCCTCATCGGATCCGGGGTCACGGGCCTGCTGCTGGCGCTGTTCGGCCCGGCGCCCGTCATCTTCATCGCGGTGGGTGTCGTGGCCGCCGTCCTCGGCGTCACCACGCTGGCTCCGTTGTTCATGAGGAGGCTTGCGGCGACGATCGGCTGGCCGCTGCGCAGCCGAGGGCTGCCAGGCGATCTGGCCCGGCAGAACGCGATGCGCAACCCGAAGCGAACGGCGTCGACCGCGATGGCGCTGGTCATCGGGTTGACCATGGTCTCGACCGTTGCGGTGTTCGCTGCCTCGCTCAAGGTCTCGTTCACCGACGTCCTGTCCAACTCGTCCCACGGCGACCTGTACGTGCTGACCCCCTCGAGCCAGGCACCGGGCTACAGCCCCGAGGTCACCGCAATGGTGCGGGAGGTGGACGGGGTCGCGTTGGTGTCACCGACGGCCTTCGGTCAGGCGGAGTTCGACGGGACGCGCACCCCGTTCAACTCCATCGACCCCGCCACCGTCGAGCAGGCGATGGACCTCGGGATGGTCGAGGGGGACGCCGGCTCGCTGACGGACACCGGCGTACTCGTCACCGAGGACGTAGCGAAGACCAACGGCTGGGAGCTGGGCGACTCCGTGCCGGCCGCATTCCCCGGTCACCCCGACGTCCGCCTGGAGGTCCAGGGTGTGACCGACGGAAGCGGTTTCGTGAACACCGACTACGTGATCAGCGGCGAGGCGCACACGGCCTTCATTCCTGACCGTCTGGAGGGAACATCAGTCGTGGTCGTCGAGGAGGGGGAGGACATCGCGGTCGTCGAGAACCGGATCGCGGAAGCGCTCGCGAACCAGCCGGACGCGACGGTCATGGACCAGGCGGAGTTCGAGGGCGCGATGGCGGCACTCATCGACCAGCTGCTCGGCCTCGTCACCGTTCTGCTGCTGCTCGCTGTCGTGATCGCGCTGCTCGGCATCGTCAACACGCTCGCACTCTCGGTCTTCGAGCGGACCCGTGAGCTGGGTCTGCTCCGTGCGGTCGGTATGACGCGGGGTCAGGTTCGCGCGATGGTGCGGTGGGAGTCGGTGGTCATCTCGGTCATCGGTGCCCTGCTCGGTGCGGGTCTGGGGATCGGGCTCGGCGTCGCACTCACCCGCGCGCTCGCCGACGAGGGGATCGACCAGATCGCGGTGCCCGGCACGCAGCTCGGCCTCTACGTGGTCGCGGCTGCCCTCGCCGGTGTGATTGCTGCCGTCGGACCGGCTCGCCGTGCCTCGAACGTCGATGTGCTCAGGGCGGTGGTCACCGACTGACGTGCATGAGGACGGCCCTCCCCCCGAACCGCGGGGAGGGCCGTTTCTCTGTCTTACTTGCGCTTTCCGAACGGCCCTCCGGCCTCGAGGAAGGCGAGCACCGCGCTGACCCGTCGGTTGACCTCACCCTCCTCGCTGAGCCCGAGCTTCTGGAAGACCGCGGTGATGTGCTTCTCGACCGCTCTCTCGCTCATGAAGAGGGTCTTCGCGATCGCGGCGTTGCTCAGGCCGGTGGCCATCTGCTGCAACACCTCCGCCTCGCGCTCGGTGAGCCCGAGCAGCGGTGAGCTCGTCTGGGCGGAACCGCGGATGAGCAGACCCTCCACGATCTTCGGGTCGAGGGCCGAGCCGCCGCGTGCTACCTCGTGCAGCGCACGGACGAGCTCGTCGATCTCCGAGACCCGCTCCTTGAGCAGGTAGCCGAGTCCGGCGACCCCATCCTTCAGCAGGTCGAACGCGTAGTCCTCCTCCACGTACTGCGAGAGCACCACCACGCCGGTGTCCGGGTATCGAGCCCGAACGGCCCGGGCGGCGTCGATGCCCTCGGTCGTGAACGACGGTGGCATCCGGATGTCGGTGAGCACCGCGTCGGGGCGGTGTCTCTCGACGGCGGCCATGAGCGACGGAGGGTCCTCGACCGCCTCCAGCAGCTCGACATCGGCAGAGGTCTCCAGGAGCGCCGCGGTGCCCTGGCGCACCAGGAAGTTGTCATCGGCGAACACGATCCGCAGCGCCATACCGCTGACCCTAACGGCCGGACGACCGCACCGTTGCCCGCCAGCGTGCTTTCCGCATCCCGGACCGGTGGTTTTCCGCCTCCCGTCCGTGGGGTGAGGCCGTTCGCGCAGCGGCCAGCACGATTCCGCCGCAAGCCTCCCGCTCATAGCGTCGATGACGTGCCCGGACCAGGCAGCTGACACGGTGTCGGCGCCCACGAGATGCGCCGGGTCGAGGGAATGAGGTCGTCATGAAGGATGTACTCGCGGATGCAGTCCGTATCGGACGTTTCGTGCCCGTTACGGCCTACCAGCGCTTCGGCTACCTGGTCGGCGCGTTCCTGATGATGAGCGGTGTGTTCCATCTGGGGGTCTACCTCGTCGACGGGGGCTCCTGGGAGGGACCGCTCTCGTGGCGCAAACCCGTCGTCTTCGGGCTCTCGTTCGGCATCACCCTGCTCACGGTGACCTGGCTGACGGGTTTCCTGCGTCCGCGCCGGACCGTCGGATGGCTGGTCGTCGGCGTGTTCGGCCTCGCCGCCCTGGGCGAGGTCGCGCTGATCTCCATGCAGACATGGCGTGGCGTCGCCTCCCACTTCAATGACACGACCACCTTCGACTCGGCGGTGTTCTCCGCGATGGGCTTGCTGGTCAGCATCGTTGCGCTGATCACTGTGGTGATCACGATCTGGGCGTTCATCCGGCTCGACGCGCCCGCCCCGCTGGCGCTCGCGATCCGGCTCGGGCTGGTCCTGATGCTGGTCAGCCAGGCGGTCGGCGCACAGATGATCGCCGAAGGAGGCAACACCTTCGGCAGCTCCGGCGCTCTCAAGGTGCCCCATGCGTTCACGCTGCATGCCATCCAGGTGCTGCCAGCCCTGGCCCTGCTCCTGCTGGCGTCCGAGCCCTCGGAACGTCGGAGCCGTCGGATCATCGGCCTGGGTGCTGCCGGCTATCTCGGTCTCATCTGCTCGACGATGGTGCAGACCTATGCGGGCCGAGCCCCTCTCGACCTCAGCATCACCTCGACCGCCCTGGCGGCCGTCGGGCTGGTGCTGCTCGGCACCAGCGGCGTGCTCGCGCTCCTGGGTGCCGTGCGCCGCTCGCGCTCATCGATGACGCCTCCGCCGACCACGCCGGTGGGTCCGGCGGTGCAGGGTGGCACCGGGTGACCGCCTCGGCGCTCGAAGCCTTCGACGGTTGCAAGGGAGGCGTCGCCGGACTTATGTTTGACCGGTAGACAGAACTAGCTAGGAGCTCCATGACGCCTCCCACGGCAGGTGCCCGGCCAGGCCGCAACCGGCTCCGCAGGGAGGCCGTTGCGGCGCGGGCTGCCTATGTGTTGCGCAGCAACGACGTGGGAACGATGACCACTGCCGCACCGCTGCTCTACCCGCACATGTGGAGCTGGGACGCGGCGTTCATCGCCGTCGGCCTCGCGTCGGTCGCCGTAGAACGCGCGATGCTCGAGCTCGACACCTTGCTCTCGGCGCAGTGGGCCAACGGGATGGTGCCGCACATAGTCTTCTCACCGGAGTCCGACAGCTACTTCCCCGGGCCCGAACGCTGGGAGTGCTCGCGGTTGGCCGCGGCCGCGCCGGAGGTGCCGGAGACATCCGGCATCTGCCAGCCGCCGGTCCACGCCCTGGCCCTCCAGCGGATCCTCGAGGCCAGTGAGGCACAGGGCGGCGACGTAGGGCAGGCGGCCTTTCTCGCTCGCACCTGGCCGCGGCTCGTGTCCTGGCACCGGTGGCTGGCGACCGCGCGGGACCCGGCGGGCGTCGGGCGAGTCACCATCCACCACGGGTGGGAGTCCGGCATGGACAACTCACCGCGGTGGGACGGGCCGTATGCGCGGATCGAGGTGGGCGCAGACCTGCCGCCGTACGCACGGAAGGACACCGCGTTCGTGCTGGACCCAGGGGAGCGTCCCACCGACGAGGAGTACGACCGTTACCTCTGGCTGGTCGAGGAGATGCGGCGAGCGCGGTACGACGACGCGCAGGTCCGTGCCGGCGCGAGCTTCGCCGTCGAGGACGTGTTCTTCTCGGCGGTGCTTGCCGTCGCCTGCGAGGCGCTGGCCGATGTCGGGGCTCACTCCGGTATGCCGGCGGCGGAGGTGGACGAGCAGCGCGCGCTCGCCGAGCGGTTCCGCCGCGGCGTGTGGCAGTCCGTTCACCCGGACACGGGCCTGGCCCGTGACCGCGACGTACGCACCGGGGAGTGGTTGTCGACCGACACGATCGCCGGGTTCGCACCGCTGCTGTGCGGGGGAGATCCCGCGGCGGAACGTCGGCTGCTCGACGTCTTCGAGTCGCCGGAGTGGTGCGGCCATCCGGACTTCCAGGTTGCCCTCCCCCCGAGCACGGCACCGGGGTCACCCCACTTCCGTGCCCGGCAGTACTGGCGCGGACCGCAGTGGCCGGTGATCGCCTGGCTGTTCAGCTGGGCGTTCCACCGGCACGGCTGGGCGGCACACGGCGACCGGTTGGCGGCCGAAGGGCTCGAGCTGCTGGCCCGCGGCGAGTTCGGTGAGTACTACGAGCCCTTCACCGGCGAGCCGCTGGGCAGCAGCCACCAGTCCTGGACGGCCGCGGTCGCCCTGGACTGGCTCAACCACAGCTGACCCTCGAGAGGAGACTGCATCCGGAATGCCGGACATCCCTGACTACCGACCTCAGTTCCCGACCGAGCGGCCGCGCATCGCTGTGCTCGGCGTCGGTGCCATCGCGCAGACGGCGCATCTGCCGGCCTACGAGAAGTACGGACTCGAGGTGGTCGGCGTCTGGAGCCGCACACCGGCGACCGCGGAACGGGCCCGGGACAGGTTCCCGTCGGTGGGCCGCGTCTACGAGAGCGCCGAGGAGCTGCTGGCCGACCCGGAGGTGGACATCGTCGACCTGGCCACCCGCCCGGAGGGCCGGGAACGATGGCTCGCCGCGGCGGTCGAGGCCGGCAAGCACGTGCTGGCCCAGAAGCCCCTGACCCACGAGCCGGAGGCGGTCAGGCCGGTGCTGGACCGGGCCGATGCGGCAGGCGTGCGGATCGCGGTCAACCAGAACGCGCGGTGGGCACCCGGCTGGCGACTCGCCACCAGGCTCGTGGAGGAGGGTGCCGTCGGCGAGGTGGTCGGCGTGACCCACCTGCACGACAAGCCGCTGCCGCCGATCGCGGGCACCCACTTCGACGACCTGCCGCACATGCTGCTCAGCGACTACCTCGTGCACTGGCTCGACATCGCCCGCTGCTGGCTGGCCGGGAAGGACGTGGCCTGGCTCAGTGCGTCCGACCATCGCGTCCCGGGCCAGCCGGAGACCGCCAAGAACCCGTGGTCCGCGACCGTGGAGGCGGTCTGCGGTGACGGCGCCAGCGCGCTGGTGCGGGTGGTCGGCGACGTGCGGACCCGCACCCCGTCCTGCCCGTACTGGATCCACGGCACCGAGGGCAGCGTCCGCGGCAGCCTGCTCGGCCGGGACTTCGTCGAGCTCGAACGAGACGGCACGACCACCCGGTTTGCGACCGAGGGGCAGTGGTTCGTCGACGGCTTCGCGGGCGCCATGGGCGAGCTGATGTGCGCTATCGCCGAGGAGCGCGAGCCGTACCACTCCGCCCGCAACAACCTCGCCACCCTGGCGCTGGTCGACGCCGCGCGCACCTCGGCCTCCCGCGACGGCGCCCGGATCGACCTCGGGCTGACGCTGTGAGCGGGCAACCGTTCACCCCCGTCGACGAGTGCTCGGTCGACGTCACGCGGGCGCGTGTCTATGAACACGGTTGGCAGAGCTGGAGCCCCACCACGACGTACTCCGTGACCGACACCTCGGCCCGCCCGGCGCTCGGCTGGCAGCAGGTGATGCGGTTCCGACCGGAGACACCGGCACCGGCCGCCGGCTTCCAGGCCGAGGGCCTGCTGGTGGTCGAACCGGAGCCGGGGAGGCAGCGGGTGTACGCCGCTGCGGATCCGCGGACGGAGATACCGTCCATCCGGGCCGAGCTGCACGGGAACCGGCTCGTCGTGAGTGCCGACGGCCCGGTCCGCAGCCACGACACCGAGGGGACGCTCGGGCGGGCGCTGGAGCGATACGGCGACGAGACCGCCGCGCTCTTCGGGGTCGAACCGCGGCCGGCGCCCACCGTCTGGTGCTCGTGGTACCGCTACTTCCTGGACGTCACCGAGGACGACATCGTCGAGAACCTCGACGCCATCGGACGCGACGACCTGCCGGTCGAGGTGGTCCAGATCGACGACGGCTGGCAGGCAATGGTCGGCGACTGGCGGAGCCTTTCCGACCGGTTCCGGTCGTTGCGCGATCTCGCTGGGCGGATCCGCGACACCGGCCGCAGGGCCGGGATCTGGTTGGCCCCGTTCACCGCGCTCGAACAAAGCGAGCTGGCGCGCCGCGAACCTGAATGGCTGCACGGTGAGGCCGGGTGGAACTGGGACCAGCAGATGTGGGGCCTCGACCTCGAGCGTGGTGACGTCCGCGACCATCTCGGCGAGGTATTCGGCATGCTGCGGGTTGCTGGTTTCGACTACTTCAAGCTCGACTTCCTCTACACCGGCGCGCTCGCAGGAGCCGGTGGCCGTGGCGGCCCGGAGGCGGTCTCGGCCTACCGCTCCGGGCTGCGCACGATCCGGGAGGCGGTCGGTCCGGAGTCCTACCTCCTCGGCTGCGGTGCGCCGATCATGCCCAGTGTGGGGCTGGTCGACGCGATGCGGGTGTCACCGGACACCTACAACCCCACCGACGTCGCCGACGGCCACAACCCGCTGCGTGGGCAGGCGTGCATCGAGGGCCGTGCCTGGCAGCAGGGACGCTTCTGGGTCAACGACTCCGACTGCCTCATCGTCCGGCCGGGATTCGGCCGGCGCGAGGAGTGGGCGCGCCTGATCGAGCGGTACGGCGGCCTCCGCTCGTGCTCGGACCGGATCGAGGAGCTCGACGACTGGGGCCTCGACACCCTCCGCCGGCTGCTCGGGTCCCCGCCACCGCCGACCCCGTTCCGCCCCCTTCCCGACGCCATGGAGAAGTGAGACGCCATGCCCTCCGTCGTTCAGTTCACCGAGCCCTACGTCGTCGAGCTGGTCGATGCGCCCCGCGTCGACCTGCCGGCCGGCCAAGTCCGAGTGGAGACGTGGTTCTCCGGCATCTCGGCCGGCACCGAGCTCACGGCGTACCGCGGTTCGAACCCGTACCTGACCAAGACCTGGGACCCGGACCGGCGGCTGTTCCTCGAAGGTCAACCGACGTTCGGGTACCCGGTGTCCGGGTGGGGCTACTCCGAGGTCGGGCGGGTGGTCGAGGTGGCTCCGGACGTGACGTCTCCTCGCCCAGGCGACGTCGTGGCCGGGATCTGGGGCCACCGCAGCGAAGGCGTGTTCCCCGTCGACGCAGCGCACTGGCGGGTGCTGCCCGAAGCCATGGACCCGATGCACGGTGTTTTCGCCCGGGTGGGTGCGATCGCGTTCAACGCGGTTCTGGCCGCGGACGCCAGGCTGGGGGAGAACCTCGCGGTCTTCGGCCAGGGCGTGATCGGCCTGTTGGCCACCCGGCTCGCCCGGCTCAGCGGCGCGCGGGTGGTCGCGGTCGACGCACTCACCGACCGGCTGGGGCGAGCCGAGCAGATGGGTGCCTCCGATGTGGTCGACGCCCGCATCGAGGGCGGCGCGGGAGCGGCGGTGCGGGCGCTCACCGGGCAGGGGGTGGACAGCGCCATCGAGCTCAGCGGCAGCTACCGGGCCCTGCACGAGGCGGTGCGCAGCGTGGTCGTGGACGGACGCGTGGTCGCCTCCGGCTTCTACCAGGGCGACGGGGAGGGCCTGCGGCTCGGCGAGGAGTTCCACCACAACCGGGTGCAGATCGTCGCCAGCCAGATCGGCGGTGCGCCGCTCGCGCTCGGCCCGCGCTGGAACCAGCGCCGGTTGGTGCACACCTTCCTCGACCAGCTCGCCACCGGTGCGGTCGACGTCACGCCGCTGGTGACGCACGTCCTCGACGTCGCCGAGGTCGCGACCGCGTTCGAGACCCTCGATCGCGGCACGGCCGACACGTTGCAGGTGGTCCTCCGCTTCCCTGCGGCCCCGTGACGAGGCCTCAGCCCTTCTCGGCCCCCGCCGTCAACCCCTCGGTCAGCAACCGCTCGGTGGCGAAGAACAGGATCACGATCGGCAGGGTGAGCACCACCGAACCGGCCATCAGCACCGTCGTGGGGATCTCGATACTGCCGGCCAGCTGGGAGAGGCCCAGGGACACGGTCCAGCGGGACCGGTCCTCGACCAGGAACAGCAGCGCGAACAGGAACTCGTTCCAGGCGATCATGAACACGAACAGGCCGTTGGCCATGATCGCGGGCAGCGCCAACGGAAGACTGATCCGCCGCATGATGCCCAGGCGGCTGCAGCCGTCCAGCGCCGCGGCCTCCTCGAGGCTGACCGGGATCGTCTCGAAGTAGTTGCGCAGCATGTAGATGGACACGGCGACCGTCTGCGAGACGTAGACGATGATCAGGGCGACCAGCGCGCCACGCAGGCCGAGCTTCGTGAAGCCCACGAACAACGGCACGGCGAGCAGGATGCTCGGGAAGAGGTACACCGCCAGGAAGAGCGCGCTGACCTGCCGGTGGCCGAAGAACTTCAGCCGGCTGACGGCGTACGACCCGGGAATCGCGAACAGCAACGTTGCGGCCACCGTGCCGACCGCGATCACGAAGCTGTTCTGGATGAAGTTGACGAACCCCTGCCCGCCCTCGGAGACCGGTTTGAGGACCGACGCGTAGGTGCTGAAGTCGAGCTCGCCGCTGTCCGGCCAGAGGTCACCCGGGTTCTGGATCACCGAGCTGAGGTCGCGGACCGACAGCAGGACCATGTAGAGGAACGGGAACACTGTCAGCAGGATCAGGGCTGCGATGACCACCCAGCGCAGGACGCCGAAGACCAAGGTCTCCACCCGGTCCCGTGACCACGGGCGGGACGGGCGTGCCGGGCGGTCTGTGCGCGTTGCGGTGCTCAACTGACATCCTCCCGGGGTGCGAAGCGGAAGTAGATCGTGACCAGGACGATGAGCACGGCCGCGAGGACCAGTGCTTGTGCCGAGGCGGCACCGATGTCGCCGCGGGCGATCAGGTAGTTGAACACGCGGATGCTGACCACCTCGGTGCCGGCGCCACCTCCGGTCAGCAGGTAGATGTCGTCGAAGTTGTTGAACGTCCAGATGAAGCGGAGCAGGGCCAGCACCGCGATCGTCGGCAGCAGCTGGGGGAGCAGGATGTAGCGGAACCGCTGGGTCAGCGTGGCGCCGTCGACCTTCGCCGCCTCCTCCATGTCACCGGGCACGGCCTGGAGGCGTGCGGTGAGGAACAGGAAGGCGAACGGGAACGACCGCCACATCTCGAAGAGGATCACCGATGTCAGCGCCACCGGTATCGAGAAGTCGAGGCCGAGGAGCGAGACCTCCATGCTGCGCTGGCTGAGGAAGGCGATCGGCTCGTCCCAGCCGAGCAGGCGGGTGCCCCAGTAGTTGATGATCCCGAACTGCGGGTTGAGCATCACCGACCACACGAACGTGGCCGCGACCACGGGGGCGACGTACGGGAGCAGCATCATGGCCCGCACCACCGTGCGTCCCCGGAAGGCCTTGCGCAGCGCCAACGCCGCCACCAGACCGAGCCCGACCGCGAGCGTCGTCCCGCACACGGAATAGATCAGCGTGGTCAGCAGCGCGTCCCAGAACCCGTCGGAGGTCAGCACCTCCTGGAAGTTCTCCAGCGAGTAGTCCCCGAACAGGCTGGCCGACTGCAGCTGGATGAGACGGAGCTCCTGGAACGACAGCATCACCGTCCACAGGATCGGCAGCACCACGACGGCCAGGACGATCAGCACCGTCGGCGAGATCAGGAGCAGCCCCGCCCGCGCGTCGGACCGCGCCAGCGACCCTCGTGGCGCCTTGGTCACTGCAAGGATTCCTGGATGTCCGTGACGGCGTCGTCCGCCTGCTGTGCGGCTTCCTCGGCGCTCAGCTGCCCGGTGGTCACACCGTTGACCGACTGCGCCACCGGCAGCTCGCCCAGGGTGGCGCCGAGCAGCTCACCCGCGCCCTGCGTGATCGCCCAGCGCTGGATGGTGTCCGGCGCGGTGCGCAGGGCGTCCAGCACCTCGGGCGAGTAGAAGTCGCTCAGCGGCGCCTTGGTGTCCACACCGGCCGGCAGCTCGGCCCACTGGTCGATGAACGTCGTCGGCTCCTCTGCGGTGCCCTGCCGGGTCGGGATCTTGCCCTCGGGGGCGAAGCCGATCCAGTCCATGTAGCCGTCGGTCATCATGTAGGAGATGAACTCCTGGCTCGCGTCGGCGTTCGACTCCGCGGTGGAGACCCAGGAGACCACCTCACCGAACTGGGCCGGCTCCTCGCCGTCCGGTCCCTGGACCGCGGTCACCACGCCACTGTTCTCGGCGAGGTAGGCGGGGTTGTCGCCGCACTGCTCGCAGGTCGGCATAGCGTCGTTCCGCAGACCGGCCATCTCGTCGAGGATGAACGACGACCAGATCACCATCGCGGCATCGCCCGCGAAGTACGTCGCCCTCGTGGTGTCGACGTCCTGGGCGCCTGGCACCGAGTAGTTCTGGATCAGCTCACCGTAGAAGTCGAAGGCACCCACACAGTTCTCACTGTCGAGCGGGATGTCACCGTCGTCGGTGACCAGCTCACAGCCGTTGCCGAGTGCGAGGTGCTCGAAGGTCTGCTCGGTGAACACGTCGTTGGGGATGTTGGCCCCGACGAACCCGGCCACCTGCTGGCTGTCCAGCTGCTCAGCAGCGGCCAGGATGTCGTCGTAGGTCTCCGGTGCGGGCAGGCCGGCCTCGTCGAACAGGTCCTGGCGGTAGACCAGCAGCTGGGCCCAGCCGTCGCTCGGAACCGAGAGCTGCTCGTCGCCCTCACTGGTGAGGGCCAGTGCCTGCTGGGAGAACGTGTCGGCCCCGAGCTCCTCGACCACGGCACCCGCGGTCTCGGTGTCGAGCAGGTCGTTGACCGCGAGCTCACGGACACCAGCCAGCGAGAGTGCACCGATCACGTCCGGCAGCTCACCGGCCGCGGCGGCGGAGGTGAGCAGCTGGCTGTACTGGTCCTCCGCGATGCCGACCAGCTCGACGTTGATGCCGGTCTCCTGGGTGAACGTCCGGGCGATCTCTTCCTGGGCCTGCATCCGGTCGGGGAGGTTCTCCAGGGTCCACACGGTGATCGCGTTGCCGCCGTCCGCGTCGTTCTCGCTGTCGTCACCACCGCAGGCCGCCAGGGTTGCCAGCAGGCTGGTGGCGAGTCCTGTCGCCGCGATCTTCCGCAGGGCCGGCCGTGAGAACCGGGCGGGAATGGTGTGGCCTGTGCGCATGAGATCCTCCGCGGTGACTTTTATTCGGCTGTTAGACAAAAGTAAGCGACGCCGAACGAGCAGGTCAAGGTAATCTCTGGTGCGTGCAACCCAGCGGCAGACGGCCTCCCTCGGGCAGTTCCACCACGGCTGGCCTGATGCCGGTGGGCACCATGACGCACGGCGAGGTGCTGGATCTGCTCCGCACCCACGGGCCACTGACCCGCAAGGATCTGCTCGCGCTGTCCCGGCTCTCCCGCACGACGCTGGTCGAGCGGATCGACACGCTGCAGCAGCTCCGGCTGATCCGGGAGGGCCGGCGTGGCGTCGCCGGAACCGGACGCCCGCCTGTGCTGCTCGAGTTCGACGAGACGAGCCGGACGACCCTGACCTTCGACGTGGGCGCCGCTCACGCGCTGATCGCGATCACGGACCTCGCGGCGCGCCGGCTCGCGGTACGCGAGCTGCCGATCGACCTGACCGGTCGGCCCGCCCCTGTTCTGCGAAAGCTGGTGACCGCCGGCCGACAGCTGTTGGAGACCGCGAGCCCGAAGGGTGCGGAGCTCCTCGGAGTCGGCTTCAGCTTCCCGGGTCTGCAGGGCCGGGTCGACGGCACGATCGAGGCACCGGCCGTGCTGTCGCACTGGGACGGTCGCGCGGTGGCCGAACCGTTCGAGCGGGCGTTCGGGAGGCCGGTGGTCGTCGCCAACGACGCGCACGCGATGGCCTACGGCGAGTCGGTGGCCGACGGACGTGGCCGCACGGTGATCGCCGTGAAGCTGGCCACGGGCATCGGGGCCGGGCTGGTGGTGGACGGTCGGCTGCACACCGGCGACTCGCACGGAGCCGGACAGTTCGGGCACATGCGTGTTCCTGGCCTGGAAGAGGACTGCACCTGCGGCCAACGGGGCTGCCTGGCCACCGTGGCCAGCGGGCGGGCGCTCCTCCGCCGGCTGGCACCGTACGGCGTCACCTCCCTGCCCGACATCGTGAACGGCGTGGAGTCCGGCGATCGTGCCTGCGAAGAGGCACTGGCCGACGCCGGCCGTGCGGTCGGCACCGTGCTGTCGGGCGTGGCCACGATGATCGACCCGGGGGTGATCCTGTTCGGCGGCACCCTCGGCGTGCTCGCCCCCTTCGTCGACGCCGCCCGGGAGAGCATTCTCGGCCTCACCTACGCCCGCACCGCACAGGAGATCCATGTCGGCCGCACGGTGCTCGGCGACGAGTCAGCGGTGACCGGTCTGGCCGCGATGATCGTGGACTCAGCGCTCCAGCCGGACGCCGTGGACCACCTGGTCGCGGCCCGGCCCGGGGGCGCCGCCTGAGCCGGGCGTGCATCGGCAGGAACGACCACTGGAGCCGCTCCAGCCCGGTCGGTTCGGGTGATTACCACGGTATGCAGCCGATCTGCCGCTCCCCATGGCGTGATCCCCATGGGGAGCGGGGGAACGCCATGGGGAGTGAGGGCTCGCCGTACTCGGCACGCGTGGTCAGGGACCGCCGACCGCACGGACGTGCAACGTTCTGCCAGCAAAGCGGCATCCGACTCAAACCGGACACAATCGATCAGGGTTGCACGTCCGAATGGCCTCTGGTGACTGCTCGGGGCATGACAGGCGTACGGCGTCGGGTCGCGAGCTCTCGCGGGCTGGCCAGGGGCCGACCGTGGCTCACTCAGTTGCAACGGCATCTCTCCAGCGAGAATCTGCGTCGTTGCGACTGAGTGAACCGGGACCACGGTCCCTGGAGGCGCTTCCTTCGAACATGGCCCCGCTGAAGGGCGAGGTGTCGTTCCCATCCATATGGACGCAGTTGACAGTCGCGAGGCGCGCGGGGTTCGCGCACGACCGAGCGCCGGCTACATCGCGCCGGCTCGCGGTGATGGAGCCTCCGGGGTCAGCGCACTGCCGGCCTGCTTCGGCGACAGATGTCCCGCCTCGACCATCCACCGGATGGTGTCGAGCAGTGACCCCTGAAGCGTCCGTCCGGTGATACCGAGGCCAGTCACGGTGGAGGAGGGGTCTGCGACGGTGCCGAGCCCAACGACCCGCGCGCCCTCGAGTGCACCGGGGAGGAACGACCATCCGGTCAGGTACCCCGGCAGCACACCCGGCGTGATCGCTCTCATCGGAAGGAGCATCACAGGCAACCGTCGGCCGGTCACCTCGGACAGAGGGGCGTGTGGCGCGGCCACGTTCTCCCCGGGCACCAGGAACCGGCCTCCCGGTCGGTCCAGCGCCGCGACGATGACGTCGGCGGTGTCACGGACGTCGACCCACTGCAGACCACCGCGGGGCCAGGTGGGAAGTCGTCCCCGCAGGATGTCGCGCACCACCGCGTTGCTC
>DATFGA010000203.1:0-16165 GCA_035249775.1 Nocardioidaceae bacterium
CTGACCTGGCTCAACCCGCACGTCTATCTCGACACGGTGCTGCTCATCGGCTCCATCGCCGCGACGCACAGCGGCCCCGCCAACCACGCCCTCGACGGCCGCTGGGCGTTCGGGATCGGCGCCATCATCGCCAGCATCACCTGGTTCAGCGGGCTCGGCTTCGGCGCACGTGCGCTCGCACCAATGTTCTCTCGTCCGCGGGCCTGGCAGGCCCTCGAAGTACTCATCGCCGCCACCATGATCCTCATCGCCATAAAACTCGCCACCGGTTGACCGCCCAGCACGCAACCCGGGCGGTTCGTGGATGACCACGAATCGTCGAGCATGCTTCGGATCACCGGTCCAGGGCGATCCAGTAGCGCCGTACCGGACCATGCGCGGTGTCGCGGATGCCTTCGAGCACCCCACCGTTGCGTTCGATCGTGCGCGCAGACGCGATGTTGTCCGCGAGGCACGGGATGAGGACTCGGTCGACTCCGAGAGCGGCGCGGGCCACCCCGAGCATCTCGCCCAGGGCCCAGCTCGCCAGCCCGCGTCGACGAGCGGACGGACGGATGCCGTAGCCGATGTGCCCGACTTCATCGTCGAAGACGTGTCGGAGAACGATCCCCCCGAGCACCTGGCCGTCCTCGACGATCCAGCGGGGTGAGCCGTGCTTCTCCTCCGGACACCGGGTCCCGGCCGGGTGGGTCAGACGGACGCGCTGGTGCACCCAGTCGGCGAAGCCCTCGCGTGAGTCGACGTCGTCGTCGGCCCCAAGGCCGAAGCCGTCTTCGTGGAGGCCAGGGCCCCAGTCGTCGCGGCATTCGAGGAAGGCAGCATGCAGGCGAGTGGTCGGAAGGAGCAGTTCCGGCATTCGCCCACACTAGTCCCGGACCTGACTGTGAGCGGATGTGTCCAACGTGCTGCTCCAGTGCTTTGTGAGTGGTTCACTGTTCGCAGGAGGACGCATGCAGGTCCGGGGGATCGCCGTTGCCGTCGCTGCGCTCGGGCTTGGCCTGGTGAGCGCAGCAGCGGTGCTCAATGCCCGGGGACCGACCGACCCGGTCATCATCGGTCCCTTGTTCGCCGCCGGTGATGACGGGGACGGCAGTGGCATGGGTGCCATCGTGCAGGGTCGCCTGCGCCTCGATGATGGCTGCCTGCTGCTCGACGACATACCCGTCGTGTGGCCGCACGAGACCGGATGGGACGCCGTCGACAAGGCGGTCCTACTTCCCGGTGGGGAACGGGCTGCCATCGGTGAGCGTGTCACAGGCGGTGGTGGCTACCTCCATGTCCCGAGCCTCGCGGGTGAGCGCAACGAGGAGTTCGCCGCCCGGCTTCGCGAGTGCCCGACCGATAGGTGGGGACAGGTTGCCGTCTTCAACCAGACCGGCCACGTCGACGTACTGCCGTAGCCGCGCTGCACCGAACACGGATGGTGCGGTGAGCACACCACTAGCCTTGCGGAATGCCGACCTTCATCAAGTCCGTGACCTTCGACTGCCGCGACGCCTTGCGCCTCGCGGAGTTCTGGGCGCAAGTCCTCGGGTCCGATGTAGACGAGGACGCGACTGCGGAGAAGGCCTATGTCGAGGCTCCCGGATGGGGTGGCCCGAACATGTGGTTCCAGTCGGTTCCTGAGCCGAAGACCGCGAAGAATCGAATGCACTTCGACCTACGTGCGACCGGGACCGTGCAAGACGAAGTCCGCCGGCTAATGGATCTCGGCGCCAGCGTCAAGCAGGAGGGACCCCTCCTCGTCGTGATGGCAGACCCCGAGGGCAACGAGTTCTGCGTCGAGTAGTACGACGATCCGCCCGCCCTGATCTGCGACGTGCGTGGGCTTGGCAGACTGGTCCGTCATGGTGAACGTCGACGACGTACGACGAGTGGCAATCAGCCTGCCAGGAACGACCGAGCACCTGATCCGGGATCGGGTGAAGTTCCGGGTGAAACAGCTGGTCTACGTGGCGTTCTCTCGCGACGAGAGCGTGATGGGATTCGCGTTCCCGAAGGAGCAGCGCCAGGCGCTGGTCGAGAGTGAACCGCACAAGTTCCTGCTCCCGCCCACCGCGGACATGCGTTACAACTGGGTTGACGTGCGGACGGCGGTCCTCGACATCGACGAGATGACCGAGCTGGTCACGGACGCCTGGACGATGGTGGTCCCGAAGCGTGTCGCTCGAGAGTACTTCGAAGGTCCAGGCACCTGACGGAGCGTGACACAGCGTCATCCGTGCATGCGCCGCATGACCGAGCAAAGCCGCTTCTCGAGTCGCCGACGTTCGTCCTCCGCCTCGATGAACCCCTTCTTGCCGGGAGGAGGCAGGAAGCCGACGATGTCCATGACATCGAAGTAGGGCTGCGGTTCGCGACCGGTTCGGGCCACGTAGGCTGCGGCGAACAAGTCGGCGGAGTCGTCGCCGTGGCCGATGGCGATGTTGGTGCAGCAGTGAGCGACGTCCAACCAGGCCGGGCCGATCGAGGTTTCCACCCAGTCGACCACACCACTGATCTGGTCGTTGGACCAGAGCACGTTGCGGGGTTGGAAGTCGCGGTGGATGAAGCAGGGTTCGTAGTCCGGCGCGTCGGTGCGCAGGAGGGCGAAGGCTTCCTCCCAGAGGCTTGGGTCGGTTGCCCATGGCGGGACCACGTACTTCGCTTCCCAAGCCCAGGACTGGTAGGTGCGCACCTCGGTCATCGGCGCAACCTCATGAATGGTGGCGAGCAGGTCGGCCAACCGGTCGAGTGAGACTTCGTCCACTCGGTCGAGGTCGACCTCGCCCGGCAGCAGCGTCATCAGGTGCGCGGAGAAGCCACACTCACGGCCGATGGCGTCCAGCGCACGAGAACGAGGCGCAGGTATCGGAGTGCTTTCGAGCATCCGCTGGATCTCGCACTCCCGCGTCGTCAAGCCTGGGCCATGACTGCGCCAGGGCTCACGTGTCATCAACCTGAGTACGAGATCATCACCGGACTCGGTCGACAGCACCAGCATCGTGGAGGTCCATCCGCCGGACAGCTCGCGCACTCCGGTGATGGGTCCGGTCGTCTCCAAGGCCCATGTCAGTGCGGCGGTCACGTCGAGGTCGTCAGCGGTCAGCACTCGAACATTCCACCAGGTGACACGCGCTCGCGCGGCGGGTGACCGGTCATGTCTCCAGGACGGCTAGCTCGCGCCGCATGTTGGCTCGTGCCTGGTCCTCCCAGTGCTCCCTGGCGTACCCGGTCCGGAACAACGTCGGCGCTTCGAGAAGCCGGCGGAGGATGTCGGCGCGGCCTCGCCGGAAGTCCACCTCCGGGACGTGCTGGTACTCGCGGCGCACACCGTGGGTGTACTCCGCATATCGGTCTGCGTCGGCGGCGAGGATGCCGAGGTCGGCGTCGCACAACACCTGACCCGCGATGTCATCGTCGCTGACCTGATGGGTCGCGGTCACCCGGACGAGCCGCGCCACCTCCGTGGTGAGCTCGGCACCGATGCCCGCGTGGGCCAGCTCCTTCTCGGCCAGGGCGGCGGAGCGCTCCTCGTTGTCGCCCTCCAGGTCGTACACGGCGTCGTGGAACCAGGCGGCGAGGAGTACGGCGTCACGGTCGATCTCGTCTGCCGGGCTGGAGGTGAGGATCATGTCGATCCGCTCGAACACCTCCGCGAGGTGCTGGACGTTGTGGTAGCCCCGACTCGGCTCGCCGTAGGCGTCCAGCAGACGGTCCCGCAGGTCGGCGCGATCCGCGACAGCATCGGGCCAGAAACTGCTCAGGTCGACCACGGGGTGAGTCTGGCACACACGAGGATGCGGTCCGAAGTAGTTCCCAGAGCGACTGAAGCCGTCAAGGGTCAGCCAGAGTCAGCATGGGTTGACTGACTTCGATGTGGTGCCGACAGGCACAGTGTGGGGACGCCACCCCGCCACCGCGAGATTGCGTTGCTCGTCGGTCGGCCGCCCGGATTCAGCACTGAGTGACTGACCACAGGCTCCCCGCGAGAGTCAGCACCTAACGGCTGACTACCCCGAGGCCAAGTTGACGGGCTCTCGCCAAGTCAACACGGAGCGACTGAACTTGGGTGGAGAAGTCAGCCCCCAGGGACTGACTCGCGCCATCCGGCCACGGCGACCGGTTGGCGGTGGTGCCACGTGGTCGAGCAGCCCACTGCCGCGCAAAGATTCCACGTCTCAAGGTGAATTTTTCCACGTCTGAACGGTGAAAAGGGCGCGTCTCAACGGGAAGGCTGCTTGTCAGGGGGTGCCGAGCTCGTGGGGCAGGTCGTCGGTGTGGAGAACGACGAGGGACGTGACCGCGCGGGTCAGGCAGACGTACAGCCGCCGGAGGCCGGTGATCCGGTCGGGCTCACCGGCGACGATCCCGGCCGGTTCGAGCAGCAGCACGTGGTCGAACTCGAGACCCTTGGCCAGGGAGGCGGGTACGACGTCGAGCTGGATGTCGAACTCCGAGTCCACGTTGCCCGGCTCCTCGCCGAGGACCGCGAAGCCGACCCCGGCCGTCCCGAGGGCATCGGCGACCGGCTGGGTGAGGACGTCGGGGACGATAAGGCCCACCGACCCGACCTTCGTCGCCTCGACCCGTGCCGCTTCCACCGTGGCCGCGACGAGGTCCTCCACCCGCGTCACCACGAGATCGCCCCGCGCCCGTCGTACCGACGTCGGCGGCTCCAGGTCCGGGGCGATGGTGGCGAGCAGGCGCGCGGCGTACTCGATCACCTCGCCGGGCACCCGGAAGCCCCGGGTCAGCTGCTCGATGTGCGCGTCGGCCTTGCCCAGGTGCAGCAGCGCGTCGTCCCAGGACCGGCTGCCCCACGGAGTGGTCGCCTGGGCCAGGTCGCCGAGGACCGTGGTCGAGCCGGTGGTGCAGCGCCGACCGACCGCGCGCAGCATCATCTGGGAGAGGTCCTGCGCCTCATCGGCCACGACGTGCCCGACGCTCGCCGTGCGCTCGACCAGGTCGGCTGCCTCGTCGATCAGCACAGCGTCGGCGAGCGACCAGCGCACGGACGCCGGCCCCTTCGGCGGCTTCGACCACAGCAGCAGCGCCTGCTCCTCCGACGTCAGCACACCGTCCGCTGCGACCTCCAGGAACTCCGCGTCGCTGAGCAACCGCATCACCAGCCGGGCCGGGTCGACCGAGGGCCACAGCTGCTCGGCGTACTGCTTCACGGGGCGGCTCCGGGCCACCGCGTCCTGGACCCGGTCGTCGGGGGAGTCGCCGGCCAGCTCCATCTTCACCAGGATCGTGTGCGCCAGCCGCTGCGGCAGCATCGCCCGCGCCGCCCCGTAGCGGACACCCCGGGCACGCAGCGCCGCGACGATCTCCTCGGCCTCGTAGCCAGCCACCCGCCACCGCCGCGCACCGCGCGGGACCACCAGCCCCTCGGAAGGGACGCTCACGTGAGACCAGAGCGCCCGGTCGATCACGGTGGCCATCCGGGCATCGCCCTTCAGCGTGGCCACCTCCGCGGTGTCGGTGCCACGGATCGCGTACTTCACGTTGACCCGGGCCAGGGTCTTGCCGACCAGCTCCTCGATCGTGGTCTGCTCCGCCTCGATCTCGCCGAGCGCCGGGAGCACGTCGCCGATGTAGCGCAGGAACGACGCGTTCGGCCCGACGACCAGCACGCCCTGACGCGACAGCTGGTCACGGTGCGTGTAGAGCAGGTAGGCCGCCCGGTGCAGCCCGACCGCGGTCTTCCCGGTGCCCGGAGCACCCTGCACACACACGGACTGCTCGAGCTCCGACCGGACGATCAGGTCCTGCTCCGGCTGGATCGTCGCGACGATGTCGCGCATCGGTCCGACGCGGGGGCGCTCGATCTCCGCCTCCAGGATCCCGGAGTACGCCGGCTCGTCCACCTCGCCCGAGAGGAGCTCCTCGTCCTCGAACGCGGTCAGCTCCCCGTGCTGGAAGCCGAACCGCCGACGGAGCACCACGCCCATGGGCTCCGGCTTGCTCGCCCGGTAGAACGCCCGGCTGATGCGCGCCCGCCAGTCGACCACCATCGGGTCGCCGACCTCGTCGGTCACGTGCCGGCGGCCGATGTAGAACCGTTCGCCGCGCGCATCGGCGTGCGCTTCGTCGTAGTCGAGCCGGCCGAAGAACAGAGGGACGGTCGGGTCGTCCTCGAGCGCCTTCATCCGGCGGTAGATCGCCGACTCGAGGAACTGCCGGCTGACCCAGTCACCGGCCGCCGAGCTGTCCAGGGAGGCGGTGCGTGCCCGCATCCGCGCCAGCGCGGCCCGTGAGCCGGCGAGATGGGCGCGCTCGGAGGCGAGGTCGTCAGTCGGTGCGGCGTCGGAGTCGGGATCGGAGTCGGAGTGGATGGACGTCGGCGTGGGAGTAGGCACGCGTCACCTCCGCGGAAGCTGGTGGCAGGAGCCGTGTGACGTTACCAGCCCGGTCAGGTGCGGGCATCCGGTTTTCGGCAACGTACGGCGTACCGCTCACCCGCCGTAGGGCCAGGTCTCCATCTCTCCGCCGTGCGGGTCTGCTCCGTGCAGCGGGTCGAGCGCGGTGGACTCGTCGAACCACAGCAATGCGTCGTAGCGACGGCCGATCGTGGTCGGGACGTAGTTGCCCCAGCGCTCGGCCCGGGGCCGGTACACCACCCCGATCGCCCGATGGCCACGCTCCTCGGCCAGCCAGCCGGCGGGCTCGTCGGGGAACACGAACAGCGCGGTGTCCTGACCGAGCTCGTCGTGCAGCATCGCCTCGGTGGTGCCCGAACGGGCCGGGGGCACCTTCATCCGCCTGGTCGCGCGTCCCCACTCCTCGGCGGCGATCACACTGCCGTGGTGGCTGGCGAAGCCGACCAGCACGGTGTCGTCCTCGCCGCGGCGCTCGCGGACCAGCTGGCCCACGTTCACCAGGCCCGCATCGGTCATGTCGGTGAACCGGGCGTCGCCGATGTGCGTGTTGTGCTCCCACACCACGGCCTTCACCGGCTCGTCGCCGGCCACCTGCTCGTGGTGCCGGACCAACCGGTCGAGGGTGTCGGCCATGTGCACGTCGCGAACGTTCCAGGAGTCCGGCCCGCCCTGGACCATCGCCCGGTAGTAGGCCTCCGCCCCGACCGCCGCACGCGCGTTCTGCTCCGCCGCGAACCGGGCGTCCCGACCGCCCTCAGGCGTGGACGGGTCGCGCTGCAGGATGTCGCTGAGCATCGACACCACCTCGAGCTCGCAGTCGGTCGGGACCAGCCGGGTCGCCCGCGCGTAGGACTGCGGGTCCTCGGCATAGGGCTCGAAGCAGCGCCACGCCTGCATCGCCGCGTCCACCTCGTCCGGCCGGTGCTCGCGAAGGTAGCCCAGGACCGCGCGCAGCGACTCCCACAGGCTGTACACGTCGAGGCCGTAGAAGCCGACCCGCTCGCCCTTGGGTCGGGCAAGGTTGTGCTCTCGCAGCCAGCGGGTGAAGTCGAGGACCTCCCGGTTGGCCCACATCCACCTGGGCCACCGGTCGAACGACTCCAGCACCTCCCGCGGGTCGGACGGCGCTGGTGGCGCACCGGTGACACAGCAGCTGACCGCGTAGCAGTCCGGCCAGTCACCCTCCACGGCCACGAACGAGAACCCCTTCTCCCCGATCAGCCGTCGGGTGACCCGCGCGCGCCAGTCGTAGAACTCGTGGGTGCCGTGCGAGGCCTCGCCGATCAGCACGAACCGGGCGTCGTCGATTCGGTCGAGCAGGGGATCGAGATCGGCGTCGTCCTGCAGCGGCAGGGCGAGGTCGGCCGGTGCGGTTCCGGTGTGGGTGACCATCGGGTCCTCCTCGGGTAGGTCGACCCGTCCGACGTACCCACACCAGGGGAGCCGATTCGGGTCGGTGTCCGGCCACCCCGTTGCCGCCACCCACGGGCTCCGCGACACTGACTGGCATGAGGACGGCCGACACGATCCCGGGGTTGCTGGTCGCGGCGGCCGACCGGGACCCCTCCGGTGTCTGGCTGCGCACCGACGAGGGCACGCTCACCTTCGGTGGGGCGGCCGACCGGGTGGCCAGGCTCGCCGAGAGGCTGGCCGAGGCCGGGGTGGGCCGCGGTGACCTGGTCGTGCTCACGGCGAGGACCACGCCGGCGTACCTGCTGTCCTGGCTGGCGCTCGCCGCGACCGGCGCGGTCTCGGTGCCGACGGACCCGGGCGGTACGGCGGGTGAGCTCGCGGGGCTGGTGGGTCAGGTACGGCCGCGGCTCGTCCTCACCGACCAGGCGTTGTGGGCACACGTGCAGACAGCGGTGGAGGGACTGCCGGAGGTCGCGGTGGCCGATGTCGACCCGCTGGTCGCCGACTGGAGCGCGGAGGTGGGCCCGGACGGCCGGCAGCTCCGCGTCGATGTCGCCCCCGAGGACCTCGCGGTGCTGATCCCCACCTCGGGGACCACCGGACGGTCCAAGCTGGTGATGCAGACGCACCGGGCCTACGCGATGGCGGGCGAGGGGTTCCCGTACTGGATGGGCCTCACCGACGAGGACCGGCTGATGACGTCGCTGCCGCTGTTCCACATCAACGCGCCGGCCTACTCCGTGCTCGGGTCGCTTGCGGCAGGCGCCGGCCTGGTGCTGCTCCCGCGCTTCTCCGCGAGCGGGTTCCTCGACTGCGCCCGCCGGCACCGTGCGACCGAGTTCAACGCGATCGGCGCGATGCTGGAGATCCTGATGCGCCAGCCCGAGCGCCCGGACGACGCGGAGACCGACCTGCGGCTCTGCTACACCGGACCGTCCCCGGCGCGGGAGTGGCAGGAGCGGTTCGAGCACCGGTTCGGGCTGCGCGTGGTGTGCGGCTACGCGCTGTCGGAGTCGCCGTACGGGCTGATCTGGCGGCACGGCACCAGGCCGTTCGGCACGCTCGGCTCGCCACGGCAGCACCCCACCCTCGGCACCGTGAACGAGGCCCGGGTGGTGGACGAGGACGGTCGCGAGGCGGCGGCGGGGGAGACCGGCGAGCTGCTCCTGCGCAACCCGACCGTCACGCCCGGCTACTGGGAGATGCCCGAGGAGACGGCGGCCGCGATCGTCGACGGCTGGCTGCACACCGGTGACCTGGTCACCGGCCACGAGGACGGCACCTACACCTTCGTCTCCCGCAAGAAGGAGGTGCTGCGCAGGCGTGGCCTGAACCTGTCCCCGGCGGAGGTCGAGGACGCGATCTCGGCCCACCCGGACGTGCTCGAGGTCGCCGTGGTCGCCGTACCGTCGGAGCTGACCGAGGACGAGGTGAAGGCGTTCGTGGTGCCGGCGCCGGGTCGCACGCTCGACTTCGCGGAGCTCGAGGCGTGGACCGGCGCCCGGCTCTCCGCGTTCAAGGTGCCGCGGTTCTGGCAGGCCATCGACGCGCTGCCGCGGACGCCGACGTCACGGATCGCCAAGCACCGGCTCCCGACCGGGCACCCGCCGGGGGAGCAGGACCTCGCGGGGGACCGGTGAGCGACCTCGTCAGATCCGGAAGAACAGGTTCAGGTAGCGCTCGGCCAGCGGCATGTCCCCGCGCACGGTGCCGCCGTTTGTGCGTCCGAAGGCGGTGAGCACCAGGCTGCCGGCGTCGAACTCGATCCGGGTCGGCAGGCTCTCGATCTCGCCCTCCTCGTAGGTCAGGCCCTCGCTGCTCACCGAGATCCGGTAGTCACCGGCGTTGCGGCCGGTCACCCGGACCCCGATCGTGAACGGCTCGGTGACCGACTCGGTCCGGACCGTGCCCTGCCAGATCGCGAACATGAACGGGACCAGCAGGTCGGCGACGTCGCCGGACAGGCCGTGCGCGTTCCCGCTGCCCTCCCGGATGTCCCACGAGTGCACGCCGTAGTCCATCAGCTGGCCGGCCGCGTAGAAGAACGCGGGCACCGGGCCCATGTACGGATGGGTGACCATGAAGCCGGTCCAGTCCTCGGGCCCGATCGGGTCGAGGATCTCCTGCATCTTGTCGAAGTCCGTGCGGAGCCGGTCCATCATCTCGGCCTGGGGGACACCACGGAACGAGGTCGCCGCCTCGTCGACCATCCGGCTCATCGCCGCCAAGCCGTGCGGTGCGCTCACCTCACCGCTGCCGCGGGCGGCGTCGAACGCCCGGAAGTAGCCCTCCGTGGTGTCGACGATGTGCGCAACCAGGTCGCGGGTCGTCCAGCCCTCACACGCGGTCGGGGCCTCCCACGCCTCCGGTCGCTCGGCGAGGGCGAAAAAGCGCTCGGCCTCGTTCCGGACCACCCGGAGGATGGTGTCCTTGCCTTCGTAGGTCATTGCGTTCCACTCGCTCATCGCACACCTCTCTCGTCGGTCCCCCTCAGGGGTCAGTCGGCCACGCGGGTGCGAGCTGGTGGTGCTGTGCGTCTATGCGTCGAGCTGTCGACCGGCGAAGTACATCAGCGGGTCGCTGAGCAGCTCGATCTGGATGCCGTCGGGATCCTTGAGGTACATCGACTCCTCGATCCCGCGGTCGGGCCCGGCGTAGGGCACACCGGCGGCGTCCAGCCGGTCCCGCAGGTCCTCCCAGCGGTCACGAGGTGTGGAGATCGCGATGTGCTGCACGGTCCCGATCGCCTCGACGCCCGGCTCGAGCCCGAGACCGGGGAAGTCGAAGAAGCCGAGCAGCGTCTGGTTGCCGAGGTCGAAGAAGAAGTGCGAGGAACCGGGGTAGTCGCGGTTCTCGACGAGCTCGACCAGCGGGAACCCCAGCAGGCCCTGGTAGAACTCGATCGTCTGCTCGACGTCGGAGCAGATCAGCGCTGCGTGGTGGATGCCCCGGCCAGGGGTGTCGCGCTCCTCGACCGGCCGAAGGTGCTTCTGGCGGAGCTCGTCGCGCCGGGCCTCCAGCTCGACGAGCTCGGTGTCGGTTGGCATGGTCCTCCTCCGATCCCCCCGCGCATCACTCTAGCGTCGGACGGGGGATAGTTGAAGAGTCTTCTACCAGGCGTCGGTCAGGACTCGGCGGTGATGTCGTCGGCGTCCATGATCCGGTAGGCGTAGCCCTGCTCGGCCAGGAAGCGCTGCCGGTGCTGCGCGAAGTCGGCGTCGACGGTGTCGCGCGCGACGACGGCGTAGAACCGCGCCGAGCGGCCGTCCTCCTTCGGCCGCAGCAGCCGTCCGAGCCGCTGCGCCTCCTCCTGCCGGGAGCCGAACGAGCCGGAGATCTGGATCGCGACCGCCGCCGACGGCAGGTCGACCGAGAAGTTCGCGACCTTCGAGACCACGAGCAGGTCGATCTCGCCGTGCCGGAACGCGTTGAACAGCCGCTCGCGTTCCTTGACCGGGGTCTCGCCCTTGATCACCGGTGCGTCGAGCCGCTCGGCGATCTCGTCGAGCTGGTCGATGTACTGACCGATGACCAGCGTGGGCTCACCGCGGTGCTTGGCGACCAGCTGGTCGACGACCGTGTTCTTCACGCCGGTGCACGAGGCCAGACGATAGCGCTCGTCGGGCTCGGCCGTAGCGTAGACGAACCGCTCGCTCTCGGGCAGGGTGACCCGCACCTCGACACAGTCGGCCGGAGCGATCCAGCCCTGCGACTCGATGTCCTTCCACGGTGCGTCGTACCGCTTCGGGCCGATCAGCGAGAACACGTCGCCCTCGCGGCCGTCCTCGCGGATCAGGGTCGCGGTCAGCCCGATCCGCCGCCGTGCCTGGAGGTCGGCGGTCATCCGGAAGATCGGCGCGGGCAGCAGGTGCACCTCGTCGTAGACCACCAGACCCCAGTCGCGGGCGTCGAAGAGCTCCAGGTGCGCGTAGACGCCCTTCCGGCGGGTGGTCATCACCTGGTAGGTGGCGATGGTGACCGGCCGGATCTCCTTCTTGGTGCCGGAGTACTCGCCGATCTCGTCCTCGGTCAGCGACGTCCGCCGGATCAGCTCCTCCTTCCACTGGCGCGCGGAGACCGTGTTCGTGACCAGGATCAGCGTGGTCGCTCTCGCCTGCGCCATCGCGGCGGCACCGACGATCGTCTTGCCGGCACCACAGGGCAGCACGACCACACCGGAGCCACCGTGCCAGAACGACTCGGCCGCCTCGCGCTGGTAACCGCGCAGCTCCCACCCGTCCTCGGTGAGGTCGATCGCGTGAGCCTCCCCGTCGACGTACCCGGCGAAGTCCTCCGCCGGCCAGCCGATCTTCAGCAGTGCCTGCTTGAGGTTGCCGCGCTCCGAGGGGTGTACGACGACCGCCTCGTCATCGAGCCGCTCGCCGAGCATCGGCTTGACCTTCTTGGCGCGCAGCACCTCCTCGAGCACGGGCCGGTCGCTGCTGGACAGGACCAGGCCGTGGGTGGGGTGCTTCTCCAGCCGCAACCGGCCGTAGCGGGCCATCGTCTCGGCGATGTCGACCAGCAGCGCGTGCGGGACCGAGTAGCGGGAGTAGGCCAGAAGGGTGTCGATGACCTGCTCGGCGTCGTGCCCGGCGGCGCGGGCGTTCCACAGCCCCAGCGGCGTGAGCCGGTAGGTGTGCACGTGCTCGGGGGACCGCTCGAGCTCGGCGAACGGGGCGATCGCCTTGCGGCAGTCCTGCGCGCGTTCGTGGTCGATCTCGAGCAGCAGCGTCTTGTCGGACTGGACGATCAGCGGGCCGTCGTTCATGCGGTGGCGCCCGTCGCTACCGCGCGCTGCCGGGCGCGGTAGGCCGCGACGTTGGCGCGCGAGGAGCACCGGTCCGAGCAGTAGCGGCGGGACTGGTTCGGTGAGGTGTCGACGAACACGTTCGTGCACGGGCTGGCGTCGCACACGCCGAGCCGGGTCGGGCCCAGGTCACAGACCAGGGTCGACAGGCCCATCAACGACTCCGCGATCAGCAGCTCGGCGACCGAGGAGCTCCGGTCGGCCACGTGCATGTGGTAGTTCCCGGGCTCGTGGCCGGCGATGTAGGGGGTGACCGGGTGCTTGGCCAGCAGCGTGTTGAGCTGCTCGACCACGGACTGCTCGTCACTGTCGTTGGACGCCTCGAACACCGGCCGCAGCTCCTTCTGGAACCGGCGCAGCGCGGTGGCGTCCCGCTCCACCACCTGCGAGTGCAGCCAGGTGCGCACGTTGAGCAGACCGATCAGCGCCTCTGCGTCGGGCAGGTCGGCGTTCACCAGGTCCGCGGAGCGCTCCGCGTAACGAACAAAGTCCATGTCAAGATCTTACGCGCCGCGGCAAATGCGGTTCCCGGTAAGGACCTCAGCCGAGTTTCGGCAGGATCTGCCCGTCGACCAGCACCCGCCGGAACGGGTCACCCTTCGCCGCGATGCGGTCCAGCACCGTGCGGACCGTGAACCCGTCCGGACGCAGCGAGGGGTCGTCGAGCTCGTCCCACTCGATCGGCGCGGAGACGGGTGCGCCGGGTGCCGCCCGCGGGCTGTACGGCGCCACCAGGGTCTTGTTGATCGCGTTCTGGGTGTAGTCCAGGCGCGCCTTCCCGCCGCGTTCGCGGACCTCCCACTTCCAGCTGACCAGCTCGGGCACCACCGCTCCGACCGTGCGGGACAGCTGCTCCACCCAGGCCCGGGTGTCCTCGAACGTGGGCCCGCGGCTGATCGGCACCCAGATCTGGATGCCCCGCCGGCCGGTCACCTTCGGCTGGGCGCGGACGCCGGTGTGCTCGAACGCGGTCCGGTGCAGGCGGGCCAGCACCAGCAGGTCCTCCCACGACGTTGCCTCGCCGGGGTCGAGGTCGACGAGCGCGTAGGTGGGCCGGTGCGGCTGGTCGGTCAGCGAGGTCCACGCGTGCCACTCGAGTGCGCCGAAGTTGGCCGCCCACACCACGGCGGCCGGCTCGTCGGCCACCACGTACGTCGTGGTCTCGCCGGGGTCGGCCTCCGGGTTGTCCCACCCGGTGAGCCACTCGGGTGCGTGCGCCGGCCGCTGCTTGTGCCAGAAGCCCTTGGCGTCCGCGCCGTTCGGGTAACGGTGCATGTTGAGCGCCCGTCCGGCCAGGTAGGGCAGCACCGTCGGCGCGATCCGCGCCGCGTAGCGGACCAGCTCCCGCTTGGTGACCGGGGCCTCCCCGTCCCGGCCGGGAAACAGCACCTTGTCGAGGTTGGTCAGCCGCAGCTCGCGGCCGAACACCTCCCAGGTGCCCTCGGCACCCAGCTCGTCGAGTGCCTCGAGCTGTCCCTCGTCGGGGCCGGACGAGTCGGGGCGGCGCAGGTCGATCGACGCCTCGGCCGCCGGCAGGTCCGAGCGCCACAGCCGCTCCGGGTCGGCCCTGACCTGGTCGCTGGTGCGCCCGCTGAGCACCGAGCGCGGGTGGTCCTCCGGGTTCCAGCCCTTCACCGCATGCGAGTCCTTCTTGTGCACGAGCAGCCACTGCTCGCCCTCGGACCCGGCCGACCCGTCGTCCCGGCGGACCAGGACCAGCCGGCCGCGGAGCTTCTCACCGTGCACGTCGGCGTGCAGCTCACCCGCCTTCAAGGCAGCCGCGGGGTCATCGGTCCCATGCGGTGTCCAGGTCCCGATGTCCCAGACGAGGACGTCGCCCCCGCCGTACGTGCCCTCGGGGATCACACCCTCGAAGTCGAGGTACTCCATCGGGTGGTCGTCGACCCGGAACGCGCTGCGCCGCACGGCCGGGTCGAGGGTCGGGCCCTTCGGGACGGCCCAGCTCGCCAGGGCGCCGTCGACCTCGAAGCGGAGGTCGTAGTGCAGCCGTCTGGCCCGGTGCAGCTGCACCACGAACCGGCGGGCGGGACGGGCGTCGGCCATGCGGCACCCGTTCCCTTCGCGCCGACCTTCACACTTGGGCGGGTGCGACGGCGGTGATCCGGTGGATGGCGAAGGAGCGTACGTCGTCCGCCCGATGGTCGTAGGCGGTGAGCCAGCCACCCTCGACCTTGACCGGGTCGACCACCCGTTCCACCGTGGACCCGTGGTTGTCGACGTAGCCGATCCACACCGTGCGGCGGGCCTCCACCGAGTCGCGCAGCACCGCCATCGTCGACATCGGTCCGCCGCGGACGACGGTCGACTCGTTCGTCGGGCGGTTCGCCGCCGCCTGGTCACCGGCCCGGATCGCGTTCACGGTCGCGGTGATCCGCGCGGTCTGCCGTGCCTCAGCGACGGGTGGTCGGTGCTTGGGTGAACGGGCGCGCTGCGCATCCTTGCGGGCCAGGCGCACGGTGCCGTCGGGCGCCTCGACGACGGGCGCGGTGCCGAGCTCGCGGAGCCGGGGAAGCAGCGCGTCCAGCGGCATGTCGCTGATCACCACCGTGGGCGCGATCCGGCGCAGGCGCAGGGGACCGGCCTTCGGGTTGTGCACCAGCTCGGCCAGGGCGGCCTCGTCGTCGCTGCGCAGGAACGACTCCGCGGTGCCGACCCGGACGGTGCCGAACTTCCGGGACACGTCGTCGACCAGGTAGACCAGCGGCTGGGGGACCGGGGTCCGCGACGAGGCCGCGATGAACTCGTGGATCTCGCGAGCCGACCAGCCCGAGTCGAACGCCCGCCGTACCGACGTCGCGGTGAACCGGTAGACGGTCGCGCCGCCTCGCGACTCGATGTCGGCCATCGCCGCCAGGTCGTGCGCCAGCTCCTGCGCCAGGGGGCCGGGCGCGACCGCGGTCAGGTCCGCCTGGAGAAGCACGTGGTCGACCGGTTCCGGGAGCAGCGGCTCGAGGGCACCGGCCGCCTCGTGCTTGGGGTCCTCGGCGGTGACCAGCACGCGACCGTGCACCGACAGTCCGCCGAGTCCGAGGACGCCGACCACGGCGGCCTCGCTGACGAGCCAGCCGATCGCCTCCGAGCGTTGCGCCGGTCGGCGTGGGCGCAGCCACTTCATCCGTTCCACGAGGGATGCGGCGCCGGTGCCGGCCGCGAGGGTCAGGTTCGGATCGAGCTCGGCGAGCTGGCCCAGCGCCATCCGGCGGGTCTCCGGCAGCCACGCCCGCTCCAGGTCGGGAACCAGGACGTTGACCGGCTTCTTGTTCGCGTCCCGGCCGCCGACCAGCCCGGTCAGCCGTGGGTTGTCCAGCCAGGCGAGAGCCAGCCGGGTCCACCGGTCCGCGACCGAGCCGGCGTTCCAGATGTCGAAGCCGTCGGTGGGCAGCCACGCGGCGTCCGCTTCCTCGGTGGCGCCGACGGCGATCAGTCCCGCTGCCGCAGCGGTCTCGATGTGCAGCGCGGCGACCGGCTCCTCGACGTGCAGCAGCTCCGCGGCGGCCCGCAGCTCGCGGACCCCGAGCCCGCCACCGCGCAGCGCGGCCGGTGGTGCGGTTCCCCA
>DATFGA010000204.1:0-12050 GCA_035249775.1 Nocardioidaceae bacterium
GACGGTGGGGCCGACATGGGGATGGACGCCTATGTCGTGCAGGAGATCATCCTGGCGCCGGGCTACCGGGGCCGCCGCTACGGCAGCCACCTCACGACGCTGCTGGCCCAGCGGCTGCCGGACCGGCACCGGGTCCTGGTCGGCACGATCCACGCCGACAACCGCAGCGCCCTCAACGCCGCCCTCGACGCCGGCCGGTACGACGTCGGCGGCTGGGTGCAGGTGCCCTACCGTTCAGCCGGCGACGCTCAGGGCCCGAGGACCCGATCGAGGTAGGCGTTGGTGAACAGCCGGTCCGGGTCCACCTCGTCCCGCACCCGTTGGAAGTCCGCCCACCGGGGGTAGGCCGGGGCCAGGTCCTCGGCGGTCCGCGTGTGCAGCTTCCCCCAGTGCGGACGCCCGTCGTACTCCCGCAGGATCTCTTCCACACCACGGAAGTACGCCGTGTGGTCGGTCTGCGCGTTCACGTGGAACGCGAGGTAGACCGACTCCCGGCCGTGCGAGGTGGACAGCCAGATGTCGTCGGCAGGAGTGTGCCTGATCTCGACCGGGAAGCTGATCCGCCAGCCCGAGGCATCGATCAGCCGGCGTACGTCGGCCAGCGCCCGCATGCCGACCGACCGCGGCACGGCGTACTCCATCTCGCGGAACACCACCCGGCGCGGGCTGGTGAACACCCGGTGCGACGCGTCGCTGTAGGAACGGGCGGTCAGCGCCCGGGCGGACACGCGGTTGACCCGCGGCACGAACCCGGGAGCCCTGTTCCCGAGCCGGTTCAGCCAACCGAACACGGTGTTGGACAGCAGCTCGTCGTCCACGTAGCCGCGGACCCGGGACAGCGGCCGCGGCTCGTCGACCGTGCGGTTGTTCCGCTTGGTCAGCATCCGGTCCGTGTGAGGGAACCAGTACATGTCCAGGTGATGGTTGTCGGCGACCAGCTCGTCGAACCGGCCGACCGCCTCGTCCCACGACAGCGGCTCCTCGACCGCCTCGAGCGTGAACGCCGGCTCGACCAGGAAGGTGACCGCGGTGATGATCCCGAGGGCGCCGAGACCGATCCGGGCGGCGTGGAAGAGATCGGGGTTCTCTGCCGCCGACGCGTGTACGACGGACCCGGTGGATGTGACCAGCTCGAGGCCGCAGACCTGCGCCGACAGCGACGCCCAGTGCCCGCCGGTGCCGTGGGTCCCGGTGGAGATCGCCCCGGCCGCGGTCTGCCGGTCGATGTCACCCATGTTGTGCAGGGCGAGCCCGAGCTGGTGCAGCGTGTCGTTGAGGACGTGCAGCGGAGTTCCGGCCAGCACGGTCACCGTCATCGCGTCCCGGTCCAGCGCCCGGATCCCGGAGAGCCGGTCCGGACGCAGCATCAGCCCGCTCGCGACGGCGATGTCGGTGAACGAGTGACCGGTGCCGACCATCTTCACCGACAGCCCGTGGGCCCGGGCCGCGACGACCGCCTCGGCGACCTCACCGGCGTCGCCCGGTGCCAGCTCGTGAGCGGGTCTCGCGGTGCTCAGTCCCGACCAGCTCCTCCACGGGCCACGCGTCGTCCTCCGCTGCATGACCCGAAGGCTACGACAGCGCGCTTGGGAGTCCCCGCCATACTCGTAACCGTGGCAGCCGCGATCGTCGGAGACGTCCGCAGCCGGATCGGTGACCGGCTGTTCGCGCGCGTCGCGGGGCCGGAGGGTCCGCGGCGGCGCGAACGCATCCACGGCACGCCGGGCCCGCGATGGTTCGACGAGGACCGGCCGATCCGGCGGGTGCACGGCGACGCGTCCATGTTCGTGGGCGGGGTCCGCGCCCTGCTGCTGCAGTCGTTGCACCCGCTCGCGATGGCCGGTGTGGCGGCGCACTCCGGCTTCAAGGGTGACCCGTGGGGTCGGCTGCAACGCACCAGCCACTTCCTGGCAGTCACAACATTCGGCACCGCCGAGGACGCGGCCGCGATGGTCCGCCGGATCCGCGCGGTGCACGAGACCGTCGTCGGCACCGCGCCGGACGGTCGGCCCTACGCCGCCTCGGACCCGCACCTGCTCCGCTGGGTGCACATCGCCGAGATCGACAGCTTCCTCGCCGCCCACCAGCGCTACGGCCACCGTCCGCTCGACGCCGAGGGCAGGGACGGCTACGTGGCCGACACCGCGCGGGTCGCGGAGGAGCTCGGTGTGATCGACCCGCCGCGCACCGAGGCCGAGCTGCGAGCGCAGATCGAGGCGTACCGGCCCGAGCTCGCCGGAACCGCCGGCTCACGGGAGGCCGCCCGGTTCCTGCTGCTCAACCCGCCGTTGCCGATGCTGGCCAGGCCGCCGTACGGCGCGATCGCCGCGGCCGCGGTCAGCCTGCTGCCCCGGTGGGCACGGCGCCAGCTCTACCTGCCCTACCTGCCCGTGACCGAGGCGGTGGTGGTGCGGGCGGCCGGAGAAGGAATCACCCGGACGATCCGTTGGGCGATGCGGCCGCCGGAGCCGGCCACGGGACAGGCCACCTAGGCCGATCGCCGAGCAGCGCCGATCGCGGAGCAGCGCCGATCGCTGACAGCGCCGTCAGGGGAGCCGGTCGTGCTCCGGCTCACCCAGGCCGGGCACCCGCTGGTCGATCAGCCCGGCCTCCCGCTGCTCGGCCCGCTCGGCGCGCTCGGACGCGGGCTCGCCGACCCGCTCCAGGTAGCGCATCGCCTCCAGCCGGCGGCTCGACACGAACGCGGTCGCGAACGCGACGACCGCCCCGCACAGGCCGGCGCCGGCGGCGACCCAGTAGCTCGCGGAGGCTCCGGATCGGTCGATCACGAGGCCGGCGAACGCGGCACCGGGAGCGACCCCGGCGGCCAGGCCGGTGGTCATGATCGAGATCCCCTCGGTGAGCCGGTTGCTGGGCACCGTCTCCTCCACCCAGGCGACGCTGGCGATCAGCGTCGGCGAGATCGCCAGCCCGGCGAAGAACAACAGGACGCCCATCAGCACGAAGCCCTGCACGAACGGCAGCGGAACCATCATCAGGGCCAGCGCCAGCATCCCCCATCGGAACCGGGTCCCGTTCGACGTCCGCCACCTGACCGCGCCGGTGACCAGACCGGACAGCAGGCTGCCGAGCGCGAAGACCGCGAGCAGCGGACCCGCGGCGACCTTGACCCCGAGCTCCTCGGAGAACGCGACCGTCGACACCTCCGACCCGCCGAACAGCACCCCGAGCGCGAACGAGGACAGCACCAGCGGACCGAGCACCTGCCAGCCCATCGGCGGCCGCTCCTGGTGGCCGGAGGGCCGGGGGTGCGCCGGCGGCTCGGTGCCGCGCCGGCTGGCCAGGAACAGGGTGCCGGTCAGTCCGGCGACGACGGCGGTGCCCAGCCCGGCCAGCGGGTGCACCGCCGTGGCCAGCACGGTCACGATGGTGGGGCCGAGCATGAACACGGCCTCGTCGACGACCGCCTCGAGCGCGAAGGCCGTCTGCAGCATGGACTTGTCGTCGACGATGTGGGACCAGCGGGCCCGGACACACGAACCGATCTGCGGCAAGGCGGCACCGGAGACCGCCGCGAACAGGTGCGGCACCGGAGTCGGCCACTCCGACTCGACCGCCCACATCATCAGCGCCAGCGCAACCGCGAACACCAGGATCGTCCAGGGCAGCACCCGGCTCTGGCCCAGCCGGTCGGCCATCCTTCCCTGCAGCACCGCGAACACCGCGTTGGCGATCAGGTACGACGCGGACACCGCGCCGGCCAACGCGTAGGAGCCGGTCCGGGTCGAGACCAGCAGCACGATCCCCAGGCTGACCATGGAGATCGGCAGCCGGGCCACGAGGCCGCTCATCGAGAACGCCCAGGCTCCTGGCAGAGCGAGGACCCGGCGGTAGGGGGTGAACATCAGCGCAATCCTAGGATGGGGCAATGGCCCCCCACACCGCGCCGTACGACGCACTGATGCTGGTCTCCTTCGGTGGCCCCGAGCGGCCCGAGGACGTGGTCCCGTTCCTGGAGAACGTGACCCGAGGACGGGGCATCCCACGGGACCGGCTGGAAGAGGTCGGCGAGCACTACTTCCTGTTCGGCGGGAAGAGCCCGATCAACGACCAGAACCGGGCGCTGATCGCCGCGATCGAGGAGGACTTCCGCAGCAGCGGCCTCGACCTGCCGGTCTACTGGGGTAACCGCAACTGGGACCCGTACCTCGCGGACACGCTGCGCCAGATGAAGGCCGACGGGATCGAGCGGGTGGCCTGCCTGGTGACCAGCGCCTACGCGTCGTACTCCGGTTGCCGGCAGTACCGCGAGAACCTCGCCGACGCCGTGGCCGAGCTGGGCGAGGACGCGCCGAGGCTGGACCGGCTGCGCCACTACTTCAACCACCCGGGGTTCGTCGAGCCGATGGTCGACGCGACCCTGGCCGCCCTCGCGGACCTCGGCGACAACGTCCGGCACGACGCGCACGTGCTGTTCGTGACGCACTCGATCCCGCTGGCGATGAACGACGGCAGCGGCCCGGACGGCGGCGCCTACGTGGCCCAGCACCGCAGCGTCGCGGAGGAGATCGGCGAGCGGGTCCGCCAGGAGACCGGCCACCGCTACGCCAGCGACCTCGTCTACTGCTCCCGCTCCGGCGCCCCGCACGTCCCCTGGCTCGAGCCGGACGTCAACGACCGCCTCGAGGAGCTGGCCGCCGAGGGCGTGACCGCCGTGGTGGTGGTGCCGATCGGTTTCATCTCCGACCACATGGAGGTGATCTACGACCTCGACACCGAGGCCAGCGCCACCGCCGGCCGGCTCGGCCTCGAGTTCGTCCGGGCAGCCACCGCCGGGCTGGACCCGCGGTTCGTCTCGATGGTCCGTGACCTGGTCCTCGAGCGGGCCGTCGTCGAGCGCGGCGACGAGGTGACCCGGGCCGCGGTCGGCGCGCTGCCACCTTCTTGGGACGTGTGCCCAGCGGGCTGCTGCCCGAACCCGCGTGCCCCCCGGCCGGCGTTGTGCGGCCGGGACTGAGGATGCAGTACGACGAGCTGGTCGGTCTCGCCCGAGAGGTGGCCATCGAGGCCGCGGAGCTGGTGCGCACCCGGCGGCGGGACGGGGTCGAGGTGGCCGCGACCAAGTCCAGCCCGGTGGACATCGTCACCGAGGTCGACAAGGCGGCGGAGCGGCTGATCTACGACCGGCTGATGGCCGCCCGTCCCGGCGACGGGTTCCTCGGCGAGGAGGGCGGCTCGGCGGAGTCGACCAGCGGGGTGACCTGGATCGTGGACCCGATCGACGGGACGGTGAACTTCCTCTACGGGATCCCGCAGTACTCCGTGTCGATCGCGGCCTCCGTCGAGGACCGGGTGGTGGCCGGTGTGGTCGTCAACGTGGACACCGCGGAGGTTTTCGCTGCGACCCGCGGCGGTGGGGCGACCTGCGACGACCGGCCGTTGCAGGTGCGGAGCGTCGTACCTATGTCGCAGCGGCTGGTGGTCACCGGGTTCAACTACGTGGCCGCGGTCCGCGCGCGGCAGGCCGCTGCCGTGGCCGCGATGCTGACCGAGGTCCGCGACATCCGCCGGCTCGGGTCGGCCGCGCTGGACCTGTGCTCGATCGGGGCCGGCCGCGCCGACGGCTACGTCGAGGAAGGCCTCAACCAGTGGGACCTGGCGGCCGGGGGACTGGTGGCGACCGAGGCCGGCGCCAGGGTCGAGGTTCGCCCCGGTGCGGGCGGCACCGACTGTGTCCTCTGCGCCCCCGCCGACGGGTTCGAGGAGTTCGCGGAGCTGGTCGCCGGGTGCGGGTTTCTGGCTCCCCGTGAGACGGTCGCACCCCGCTCTTGAATCAGCGGGCCGGATCGGGGAATATCTGCCTCCCCACACCGGTTGACGCCGCTGCACAGCACACAGGAGCCACCGAGGCGGGGCGGGGCGCTGTGACTCTGGCGACATCATGTGGGATGGGCGTGCATTCTTCACCCCGGATAGTGCACAATCCGCACCGCACGACGTGATCGGCACACGACTTGAAGATGGCAGCCGCTGGTACTACGGGGGCAGGAGACGGACATGGCAACGGACTACGACGCACCACGAAAAACCGAGGAAGAGCAGAACGAGGAGAGCCTCGAGGAGCTCAAGGCTCGGCGGCACGACAAGAACTCCGGGAAGGTCGACGAGGACGAGGCCGAGGCGGCCGAGTCGTTCGAGCTCCCCGGAGCTGACCTCTCCCACGAGGAGCTCGCGGTCGAGGTGAAGCCCAAGCAGGAAGACGAGTTCACCTGCATGAGCTGCTTCCTCGTGCACCACCGCAGCCAGCTCGCGGACGAGAAGAAGATGATCTGCCGCGACTGCGCCTGACGCGCACGCGCGAGACACCATCGCCGGCAGACGAAGGGCCGGACCCAGCACGGGTCCGGCCCTTCGTGCGTCCGCCGACGTCAGACGTCGACGTCCTCCAGGTTCTTCGGCAGGTGCCCGGTGGATTTGCGGTAGTAGCTCGCCGCCTTGCGGGAGGCAGCCATCCTGGCCAGCCCGACCGCGACACCGCTGGCCGCCGCCCAGGCCACAGCCTCACCGACCGAGACGTCGGGGTGCTCCGGGTTCTTCGGTGGGGTCTTTCCGGTGGAGAGCTTCCAGAACGTGTTGAGCGCCTTGCGTGCCAAGATCGCCGCACCGGTGGTTGCGGCGAGTCCGTAGACCGTCCAGATCTTCGAGCCCGAGGCCATCTTTTCCTCCTGGGTCAGGGGGTTGTCCCTGCCCATCCTGCCACTCCCGACCGCTACCGCGAGCTCGCGGCCACCAGAGCCGCGACCAGCTCGTCGGGCCTGCGCGTCGACACCAGCCAGTAGGGCACCGGGTCAGCCGGGTCGTGCACGGTGACCTGCACCGACCGCTTCACGTAGGGGCGCAGCAGCAGGTAGGCCCGCGTGTTCGCGTCCACGCCGATCAGCCGCTTGGTGGTCTCGGCATCGTGGGCGCGAGGCCCGGTGAGCAGGTGCACCGGGATGGTCGCGCGGCCGGCGTGGAAGGTGCCGTCGACCACGCGCACCTCGGCCGCGCCGTAGCCCAGGAACAGGGAGACCACGCCTAGGGTGAGGAACGCGGTCGCCCCCCAGGCCACACCGGCCGGAAGTGCGACGATGAACGCCAGCCAGATGCTGGCCAAGAACATGGTGGCCTGCACCCACCAGCGCAGCGGGACGCGCAGCTTCTCCTCGAACAGCACTCCGGTATCCGGGGTCACACTCGTCACTCGCTCGCTCTTTTTCCGCTGGGGTGGGCGCCGCGTCGGCAGGCACAATCCTGTCACCCGGGACCCGTCACGGGTGGATAGGGTCGGGCCCCATGGTGGAGATCCTGATTTCGCGGCTCGACAAGTCCGTCCCGCTGCCGGCGTACGCCCATCCCGGCGACGCGGGCGCCGACCTGACCACCACCGTGGACGTGGTGCTCGAGCCGGGGGAGCGGGCGATGGTCCCCACCGGGATCAGCCTCGCGCTGCCGGACGGGTACGTCGCCCTGGTCCATCCACGCTCCGGGCTGGCGGCGCGGTGCGGGGTGTCGATCGTGAACGCGCCGGGCACCGTGGACGCCGGCTACCGCGGCGAGGTGAAGGTGATGCTGATCAACCTGGACCCGAAGGCGCCGGTCCGGCTGCACCGCGGTGACCGGATCGCTCAGCTGGTGATCCAGCAGGTGGAGCGGGCCCGGTTCGTCGAGGTGGACCGGCTGCCGGGTTCTGCGCGGGGTGCGGGGGGTTACGGTTCTACGGGTGGGTTCGTCGGCCCGGACGGCCACCACCAGCAGACCCCGATCGAGGAGAAGCAGTGAAGTTCCGACGTAACAAGTCCGACCAGGTCGGCACCGAGGAGGGCGTCGACACCGAACAGGTCTCCGAGCAGGACGAGCAGGCGACCGCCCCGGCGGTTGAAGGCGCCCGCGCCCGGGGCCCGTGGGACTCCGCCGAGGTCACCATGGACGAGGAGGACCCGACCCGGGTCGACCTCGGTGGTCTGGTCGTCACCGGCCGGCCGGGACTCGAGCTGCGGCTGCAGGTCGACGAGAAGACCCAGCAGATCGCCGCGGTGCTCCTGATCGGCAAGGAAGGCGCGGTGGAGCTGCGCCCGTTCGCGGCGCCGCGCAGCGCCGACATCTGGGGCGACATCCGCAAGCAGATCGCCGCCGAGACCACCCGGCGCGGCGGGACCGCGACCGAGGCGACCGGGACCTACGGCACGGAGCTGCAGGTCGTGATGCCCGTGACCACCCCCGAAGGGAAGCCGGCGACCCAGCCGTCGCGGGTGCTCGGCATCAGCGGTCCGCGCTGGCTGCTGCGCGCCACGCTGCTCGGCAAGCCGGCGATGCAGCCCGACGAGAACGGCGACATCGAGAGCGCCCTGCGCGACGTGGTCGTGGTCCGCGGCAACGAGCCGATGGCGCCCGGCGACCCGCTGCCGCTGACGATGCCCGCCAACGCCCGACCGGTGCAGCAGCGGGAGGCCTGAACCGCGGTTACGCTGGTGTCATGTCAGAGGTCAAGGGGCGCCTGCGTCGCAGCCTGAGCCGGTGGGCCAGCAGCGACGACCAGGAGGCCAAGGAGCTGCGCAGCGACTCGGCCAAGGCCGGCTGCTGCCCGATCGCGGAGGCCGGCGACCGGGACCGGGTCGAGCTGCAGGGCAGCCTGCGCACGGTCACGCTCCGCCCCCGCGGTGGGGTGCCGGCGCTCGAGGCCGAGCTGTACGACGGCTCCGGCGTGATCACCGTGATCTGGCTGGGCCGCCGGCGGATCGCCGGGATCGAGCCGGGCCGGGCGATCAAGGTCGAGGGCCGGATCGGTGTGCAGGACAAGATGCGGGTCATCTTCAACCCGCGCTACGAGCTGAGGTACTGACCTGTGTCCCAACCCGACGTGACCGCCTCGAAGCCGGTCGGCACCGAGACGGTCGAGGCGGTGGTCCGCGCACAGCTGTCCCGTGCCCTGGGCGGCAAGCGCGGCATGCTCGAGGCCGCGGTGCCGACCGTCATGTTCACGATGGTGTTCCTCACCACGAAGGACCTGCAGCTCGCCCTCGTGATCAGCGTCGCCGCCGCCGTCGTACTCCTGGTGGTGCGGCTGGTGCAGCGCTCGACCGTGCAGTTCGTGGTCAACAGCCTGGTCGGCATCGGGATCGGTGCGTTCTTCGCCTATCGCAGCGCTCAGGGTGGTGGTGACGCCGGCGACCAGGCGCTGGCCTACTTCCTGCCCGGGATTCTCTACAACGCCGGCTACGCGGTGGTGATCTCGCTGACCATCCTGGTCCGGTGGCCGGTGGTGGGGTTCATGGTCGGCAGTGTCGCCGGTGACCCGACCGCCTGGCACAAGGACCCGCAGATCGTCCGGCTGTGCAGCAACCTGAGCTGGCTGCTGGTCGCGCCGTGCCTGGTGCGGGTCGCGGTGCAGCTGCCGTTGTACCTGGCCGGCCGGAACAACCTCTACGACACCGACGCCCTGATCGCGGCGCTGGGGGTGTCGAAGATCGTGATGGGCTGGCCGCTGCAGCTGGCCGCGCTCGCGGCGATGGTGTGGCTGCTGGCGCGCAACCACACGCCGATCGACCCGACGGAGCCGGAGCCGAAGCTCGTCTGACCCGCTGCTACTTGCCGTGCTCGACCGGGGCGAGCAACCGCTCGAGCTCGGTCTCGGACGCGGCGGCGGCGACGAACAGCAGCTCGTCACCCGCCTCGATCGGCTGCTCCGCGGTCGGGGTGTAGACCTGTCCGTCGCGCAGGATCGTCACCAGTGAGGCGTTCTCCGGCCACGGGATGAGACCGGTGGGCTTCCCCACGTACGGCGAGTCCTCGGGCAATGTCATCTCGACGAGGTTCGCGTTGCCCTGACGGAAGGTGAACAGCCGGACCAGGTCGCCGACGCTGACCGCCTCCTCCACCAGCGCGGACATGATCCGCGGCGTGGACACGTTGACGTCGACGCCCCACGCCTCGGTGAACAGCCACTCGTTGTTGGGGTGGTTGACCCGGCCGACGGTGCGCGGGACCCCGAACTCCGTCTTCGCCAGCAGCGAGGTGACCAGGTTGACCTTGTCGTCACCGGTCGCCGCGATCACCACGTCGCAGTGCTCGAGCTGCGCCTCCTCGAGGGAGGACAGCTCACAGGAGTCGGCCAGCAGCCACTCGGCGTTCGGCACCCGGTCCGGCTTGATCGAGGCGGGGTTCTTGTCGATCAGCAGCACCCGGTGTCCGTTCGTGATCAGCTCCGAGGCGATCGAGCGACCGACCGCTCCCGCGCCGGCAATCGCGACCCGCATCAGTCGGCCTCCGGTCCTCGGCCGAAGACGGAGTAGACCCGGTCGGCGTTCTCCTCGCGCATCACCAGGTGCAGCAGGTCGCCCTCCTGGATCACCGACTCGCGGCTCGGCAGGATGCCCTCGCCGAGCCGGTCGATCCAGGCGATCCGGCAGCCGGACTGCTCCTGGAAGGCGACCGTGCGGTGCCCGATCCAGGACTCGTTGGCGGGGAGCTGGTCGAGCCGGATGGTGCCGGAGGGATCGCGGTAGTCCGGCTCGGCGCCGGCCGGCATGATTCGCCGCAGCACCTGGTCGGCGGTCCACTTGACGGTGGCGACGGTGGTGATCCCCAGCCGCTGGTAGACCTCGGCGCGACCCGGGTCGTAGATCCGGGCGACCACCTGCTGGATGCCGAACGTCTCGCGGGCCACTCGGGCGGCGATGATGTTGGAGTTGTCGCCGCTGGAGACAGCGGCGAACGCGTCGGCCTTCTCGATGCCGGCCCGGTCCAGGACGTCCTGGTCGAAGCCGATGCCGGTCACCTTGGTCCCGTTGAAGGAGGGACCGAGCCTGCGGAACGCGTCCGGGTTGCTGTCGATGACCGCGACGGTGTGGTCCCGGTCCTCGAGGCTGCGCGCCAGCGTCGAGCCGACGCGGCCGCAACCCATGATCACCACATGCACGGGGGAGACGCTACACCGAGACCATGCCCCGTTCGACGAGTAACGCGCCCTGCGTGGTCTAGCCTTCCAGTCGTGGGTGTTGGCGACGTATCCAAGCGGATCCTTCTCGGGCGAAAACTGCGGAGCACGCAGCTCGGGGAGACGTTGCTACCCAAGAAGATCGCGCTCCCGGTGTTCGCCAGCGACGCGTTGTCTTCGGTTGCCTACGCACCGGACGAGATCTTCATCATGCTGTCGATGGCGGGGGTCGCCGCCTACGCCTGGTCGTGGAAGATCGGCATCCTCGTCGCGCTGGTGATGCTCACCGTGGTCGCGTCGTACCGCCAGAACGTGCACGCCTACCCGAGCGGTGGCGGCGACTACGAGGTGGCGACGGTCAACCTCGGCCGCAACGCGGGGGTGACCGTGGCCAGCGCGCTGCTCGTCGACTACGTGCTGACGGTCGCGGTGTCGATCTCCTCCGGTGTGCAGAACGCCGGCGCGGCGGTCGGGTTCATCGCCGACCACGAGGCGCTCGTGGCCAGCCTCCTCGTGCTCGGCCTGGCCGCGCTGAACCTGCGCGGCGTCCGCGAGTCGGGCACCCTGTTCGCCGTCCCGACCTACGGGTTCATGCTGGCGATCCTGGGGATGTGCGCCTGGGGGCTGCTGCGCTACTTCTCCGGCTCGTTGCCGCAGGCGGAGAGCGCCGAGTTCACGATCATCGAGGCGGAGGGGTACGAGGAGACGATCACCACGGTCGCGCTGGTGTTCCTGCTGGCCCGGGCGTTCTCCTCGGGATGCGCGGCGCTGACCGGCGTGGAGGCGATCTCCAACGGGGTCCCGGCGTTCCGCAAGCCGAAGAGCAAGAACGCCGCGACCACCCTGCTGCTGTTGGGCATCATCGCGATCACGATGATGATGAGCGTCATCACGCTCGCACGCGAGATGAACCTGAGGTACGTCGACCCGCACGAGATCGACCGGCTGCGGACCAGCGACGGCCAGCCGCTCCCAAGTGACTACGACCAGCACACGGTGGTCGCCCAGATCGCACGGGGCGTCTTCGACAACTTCTCGCCCGGCTTCTACTTCGTGATCGCGATGACCGGCGTGATCCTCGTGCTGGCCGCGAACACCGCCTTCAACGGGTTAC
>DATFGA010000205.1:0-2674 GCA_035249775.1 Nocardioidaceae bacterium
GGCGGCGCGTGCACCAGGCCTGCGCGTTCGATCCAGGTCGCGGCCGCAGCGGTCAGCGTCGCTTCGTTGACGAGCACCGGCGCGCCCAGCGAGACCGCCACCTTCGCGTCGCACCCGTGGACCTCGGCGATCGCCTTCGCCGTCGTCTCGATCGCGCCATGCAGCCGGACCTGATCGTGCTCGTCGAAGGTGCGCAGGATCCCGGTCATCCGGACCGCGGCAGGAACGACGTTCGGTGAGTTCCCACCGGTGATCGAGCCGATGGTGAGCACGGTCGGGTTGGTCGGATCGACCTGGCGGGAGATCAGATGCTGCAGCGTGCCGATCAGGTCCGCGGCGGTGACCACCGGGTCGGCGGTCAGGTGCGGGTACGCCGCATGCCCGGGCCGGCCGTTCACGTCGATCGTGAACTGGTCCGCGGCCGCGTTGACCGGCCCGGGTGTCGCCGCGAAGTGCCCTTGGCGCAACCGCGGCTGCACGTGCACGCCGAGGAACGCCCGAATGTCGTGGCCGGTGAACTCCGGAGACAGCGCGACGTCCTTCGCGCCCGAGGGCAACGTCTCCTCGCGCGGCTGCAGCACGAGAACGAGCGGCACCGGAGCACCCTCATCCTGCAGCGTGCGGGCGACGGCGACGGCCGCCGCCATGTGCACGTCGTGACCGCAGGCATGCATCGCGCCGTTCTCGGAACGCCAGGCGACGCCTGTCTTCTCGTCCACGGGAAGGGCGTCCAGCTCCGCGCGCAGGCCTACCGCCGGACCGTCGCGACCACCGATCCGCAGCACCGCCCCACCCGTGTCCAGCGGCTCCACCGACATCCCGAGAGCACCTGCGAGGGCCATCGTGGTGCCGTGCTCCTGGCCACTCAACCGCGGATCCGCGTGCACCTCTCGACGCAGGACCGCCGCGCCGGCGATGTGGCCGTCGAGCCGGCGGAACAGAGCCGCGATCCGCTCGCCGCTCCAGGCCGCGGTCATCGGATGTCCCGGCGGCGAGGAATCATGGCCAACACATTACATATCGGTCGAGGGGTGGAGCCCGGCTCAGTAGGTCCGGCCGCGCCCCTTCACCCACAACGCGAGCAGCGGGTCGACGTACCGCCAGGGGCCGGCGCCCTCGCGCGTGACGTGCTGCCCCTCCTTGCCCAGCTCCCGGAGTGCGCTCTGCAGGGTCGCCCGCGAGGTCTCGAAGCGACGCGCGGTGGTGGTGCCGGTGGGTGAGTCGCCGTCGGCCAACGCCGCGAGCACGGCCTTCTTGCCCGAGGACAACCCGTCCCAGACCGCCTGGTGCGCCTCGTTGGTCATGGACAGCGCACGACGTACGACGGAGTCGGCCAATGCGATTCCCTCCACGCCATCACCCTCGGGCAGGGTCGTGGAGCCGAGGGCGCGGGCTGAGATCTCGCGGTGCAAGAGGTGCGCGAGCAGCATGGTCCGCTGCGGATGGCCGGCCGCCGTGGTCATCAACGGCGACAGTGCGCCGGCCGGGTCCTCGCCCAGCTCGTCGAACCGCTCGGCCAGCTCGACCAGCACCTCGTCAGCGGGGAGGGGGCCGAGCTCGAGCGGTTCTGCCTGGCCGTACAACGGGCGCTCCCGGTCGCTGAACAGCTTGCGCATCAGGGACGGTTGGGAGCCGGCATAGATGTAGACGGCCGCGTCGCCGTGGTACTGCACGTGCGAGCGCAGCAGCCCGTCCAGCGACGCCCCCGCGCTGAGCAGGTCCTGAAACTCGTCGAACACCACCAGCGTCGGGATCTTGTCCTTCTCGAACAGCGTCAGCGGCAGGTCGAGCAGCTCGGCCGCGGCGGTCTGCGTGGCCTCCGGAGTGGGCACCTGCTGCCGTGGCCCGAACGTGATGCCCGGCCCGGCCGGCGTCAGTGACATCCCCAGCCGGGCGCCGAGCGCGTCGAGGTGCGCCTTGAGCCGGTTGTCGCGCAGGCGTGAGTACGACGAGGCGATCCGCACGCAGACCTCGGCCAGCGAGGTGACGCCGTACATGTCCACGTGCACCGTCCGCCAGCCCGCTCCTTGCAGGCCGGCCGCATGCGCGAGCAGCAGCGACGTCTTGCCAAAGCGGCGGGGGCCGGCGAGTCGGACGTGCACCCGCTCGGCGGCGGCCTCACTGAGCCGCGCCAGCTCCGCCCGCCGGTCGATCAGCGCGTCCGGGGCGATCGGTGTCTCGAACGGGAACGGACGCAATCTCGAAGCCATCCCCGGACCATACCATCTTGCGTATTGTTTTACCGATACCTATTCGTATCTCAACCGCCATACCAACCCTCTGTTGAGACGCGCAAGATTCGCCGTTGAAAACTCCCAGGTGAGACGCGGGTTTGTTACGTAGCGAAGCAGTCGCCAAGGGCCTAGCTCAGTCGGCCCTTGCTGAACGTGCCCAAGGCGTTCGCCGAAGCCACCGGGCGAAAACTCCGCGTCTCGAGCGCGAAAACTCCGCGTCTCAACGGCGAAAAGGGCACGTCTCAACGGGAGGAGGGGGTGGGTCAGGAGGTGGGGTGGAGGCTCATCGGGCCGTAGACCAACCGGTCGCCCTCGAACAGGGTGACCGCGTCCGCGCCGCCGTCGAGCAGCTCGCGCCAGACCTCGCCGACCCACGACTCCGCGTCGCTCTGCGAGGGGAAACGCTGGGCCGGGACCTCGGCGACCGAGACCTCGCCGCC
>DATFGA010000206.1:0-9640 GCA_035249775.1 Nocardioidaceae bacterium
GCGATCACCGAGCCGGACGCCGGGTCGAACTCGCACAACATCACCACCACCGCGCGCCGCGACGGTGACGGATGGGTGCTGAAGGGCCGCAAGATCTACATCTCCGGTGTCGACGAGGCGGGCGCCGTGCTCGTCGTCGCCAGGATGGAGGACGCGAGGACCGGCGGGCTCAAGCCGGCGCTGTTCGTGGTGCCGACCGATGCGGACGGCTTCGAGTACCAGCCGATCGACATGGAGATCGTCAGCCCGGAGAAGCAGTTCACGGTGTTCATCGACGACGTGCGGCTGCCCGCGGACGCCCTGGTCGGCGACGAGGACGCCGGTATGGTCCAGCTCTTCGCCGGCCTGAACCCGGAACGGATCATGGCCGCGGCCTTCGCCAACGGCATCGGCCGGTTCGCCCTCGACAAGGCCACCGACTACGTCAAGGGACGCGAGGTGTTCGGCGCGCCGATCGGGTCGCACCAGGGCGTCGCGCACCCGCTGGCGCAGTCGAAGATCGAGATCGAGCTGGCACGGCTGATGACCCAGAAGGCGGCAGCCCTCTACGACGCCGGCGAGGACCTGGCCGCCGGAGAGGCCGCGAACATGGCCAAGTACGCCGCCGGCGAGGCAGCCTGTGCCGCGGCGGACCGGGCGGTGCAGGTGCACGGCGGGAACGGGATCACCACCGAGTACGGCATGGCCGGCCTCCTGGTCGCCGCCCGGGCGACCCGGATCGCGCCGGTGTCGAGGGAGATGATCCTCAACTTCGTCGGGTCGCACACGTTGGGGCTGCCGAAGAGCTACTGAGCACCAGGAATAGCCTGGCTGTGGCCCCGTGAAAGGAAACAGGTCTTGAGCGAAGAACTCGTGCACTTCCGGATCGACGACCACGTCGCGTCCCTGGTCCTCGACTCCCAGCACAACCGGAACGCGCTGTCCCGGCAGCTGGTCGGTGAGCTCCTCGAAGGTCTGGACCGCGCCGAGAACGACGAGGACGTCAAGGTCGTCCTGATCCGGGCGAAGGGCCCGACGTTCTGCTCCGGGGCGGACATGGCGGAGGCCCGTGCGGACGGGATGGAGAAGGCCGCGCACGTGCTGGTCGACCTGCAGCGCCGGATCGCCACCTTCGCGAAGCCGGTCGTCAGCCGGGTGCACGGCAGTGTCCGCGCCGGAGGCATCGGGATCGTTGCCTCCTCGGACATCGCAGTCAGCGCCGCCGACGCGACGTACGCCTTCACCGAGGTCCGGCTCGGCCTCACCCCGGCCGCGATCTCACTGTCCGTGCTGCCCCGGATGACCGACCGTGCGGCCGCGCTGACGTTCCTGACTGGTGAGGTGTTCGACGGACGGGCCGCGGAGCAGATGGGCCTGGTGACCCGTGCGGTCCCGGCCGACCTGCTCAACCTCGAGGCGGATGAGATCTGCGCCGCGCTGGCCAAGGGCAACCCGCAGGGCCTGCGCGAGACCAAGCGGCTGATCGGCCAGCCGCTCGTGGACCGGATCGACCAGTACGGCGACGACCTCGCCAAGCTGTCCGCGCGGCTGTTCGGGTCCGAGGAGGCGAAGGCCGCGATGCTGGCCTTCCTGAACCGCAAGAAATAGGCCAACTGCTCCGGCGACCGCGGTGCGCTGACGCATACTGGCCGGATGCAGAGTGATGCCAGCTCCGTCGAGGAGTACCTCGCCAGCCTGCCCGAGGACCGCCGGGAGGCGATCAGCGCCGTCCGGGACGTGGTCAACGCCAACCTGCCGAAGGGATACCGCGAGTCGATGGCCTTCGGGATGATCGGCTGGGGGATCCCGCTCGAGGACTACCCGGACACCTACAACGGTCAGCCGCTCGGGATCGCAGCCCTGGCGAGCCAGAAGAACCACATGGCGCTCTACCTGATGGGTCTCTACGGCAGCGAGCCCGAGGAGGCCTGGTTCCGTGAGGAGTACGCCAAACGCGGCCTCAAGCTCGACATGGGCAAGTCGTGTGTCCGGTTCAAGCGGCTCGACCAGGTGCCGCTCGACGTGATCGGCGAGGTGATCGCGAAGATCCCGCCGGACCTGTACATCGAGCGCTACGAAGCCAGCCGCGCGATGACGAAATCCGGCAAGTAGGCCTCCGCTTTCGGGGTAGAGTTGACGACTTGCTTTCTTCATTCGGAACGCGTCGAGGAGACGGTGAAGTCGCGTGTCAGCAGAGATCGCTGAGCAGGAGATCGCTCACGAGCAGCAGTTCGTCGATCGGGTCTACCTGCAGCTGGAGCAGTCGGCCCGGAACGCCGAGGCGCTGGCCAGGGAAGGCCATGGCCGCGGCCGGCTGGGCCACGAGGGTGGGCTCGTCGAGCGGGACGCGATGGTGTTCCAGGCGGCCAAGCGGCTCGCCACGCTGAACGCCGCCCACGAGGGCCTGGTGTTCGGCCGCCTCGACCTCGACGACGCCACGGAGGCGCCGCGCTACATCGGCCGGATCGGGCTGCGCGACGAGAACCGCGACTCGATGCTCGTCGACTGGCGGGCGCCGGCCGCCGCGGTGTTCTACCAGGCAACCGCCGCGGACCCGCAAGGAGTGGTCCGGCGACGGGTCCTGCGCTGCGCCGGCCCGACCGTGGTCGCGGTCGAGGACGACCTGCTCGACGCGGACGCCGAGACCGACCTGCCGATCGTCGGCGAGGGGGCGCTGATGGCGCAGCTGTCCCGCGCCCGCGACCGCAGCATGCACTCGATCGTCGCCACCATCCAGGCCGAGCAGGACCAGGCGATCCGTGCCCCGGGGCGTGGCGTGGTCTCGATCTCCGGTGGCCCGGGAACCGGCAAGACCGTCGTCGCGCTGCACCGGGCCGCGTTCCTGCTCTACTCGGAGCGTCGGCGCTACGAGACCGGTGGCGTGCTGATCATCGGCCCCTCCGGCGTCTTCATGCGCTACATCGAGCGGGTCCTCCCGTCGCTGGGGGAGACCGCGGTGTCGCTGCGCTCGCTCGGCGAGGTCGTCGACGGCGTCAAGGGCGTCCGGCACGACGACCCGGCGGTGGCCGACGTGAAGGGTGCGGCCCGGATGGCCGAGCTGATCCGGCGTACCGCCCGGCAGGCCGTGCCCACGGCCCCCAACGAGTTCCGGGTGTTCTACCGCGACGAGAACATCGTCCTGTCCGGACGCGAGCTCGCCGCCCTGCGCCGCCAGCTCCTCTCGCAGGGCAAGCGGAACCGGCAGCTGCCCCGGGTCGCCTCGACCCTGCTGGATGCGATGTGGCGGCAGGTGCGCGGCGAGCGGGGTCGCGCCCGCGGCAAGGAAGAGTTCATCGACGTCATGCTCGGCAGTGCCGAGTTCATCGAGTTCGCGCTGTCCTGGTGGCCCGCGCTGGACGCCACCGAGGTGCTGCGCTGGCTGCGCGACCCCGAGCTGCTCGCCAAGGTCGGCGAGGGGGTGCTGTCCCAGGAGGACATGGCGCTGCTGTCCAAGTCATGGGCGCCCACCGGCGCCGTCGCCGGCAAGGACGAGTGGTCGGTGGAGGACGTGCCGCTGCTCGACGAGCTGCGCTACCAGCTCGGAGACGTGCCGGAGAGGACCGACCGCGACCTCGATCCGCTGGCGCACCTGGTCGACGAGAACATGCCCGAGGTCACCACGATGAGCGACCGGGAGTTCGCCACCGGACCACGCACGTCGACGCGCATCGAGGACGACAACTACGCGCACGTGCTGGTGGACGAGGCCCAGGACCTCACCCCGATGCAGTGGCGGATGATCGGCCGCCGGGGCCGCGGCGCCAGCTGGACGATCGTCGGTGACCCCGCCCAGTCGTCGTGGCCGGTCCCCGAGGAGGCGGCACGCGCCCGCGAGGAGGCGCTCGGCGACAAGCCGCGGCACAACTTCCACCTGTCCACGAACTACCGCAACAGCAAGGAGATCTACGACTTCGCGGCCGCCTACGCCTCGCGGGTCGGGCTGGACGCGGACCTGCCGAACGCGGTGCGCTCCACCGACGTCGAACCGGTGCAGCGCCAGGTCGAGGACCTCGAGAGCGGCGTCCGGGCCGCGGTGGCGGAGCTCGCCTCCGCCGTCGAGGGCACGGTCGGGGTCGTCGTTCCGGTCGCCCGCCGCACGCAGGTGCAGGGTTGGCTGGACACGTGGGACGAGCTCGGTGACGACGTCCGTGGTGGGTTCGACGCCCGCATCGCCGTCCTGACCGGACTGGACACCAAGGGTCTGGAGTTCGACGGGATCGTGGTGGTCGAGCCGGGGGAGATCGAGTCCGAGTCCGCCACGGGTCGAGCCACCCTGTACGTCGTACTCACCCGTGCGACCCAGCAGATGGTGACCGTCTCCTCGTCCTAGCCAGCCGAACCGGCGGGTTTGGGACGGGCGGATGCGCCGGCTTGCGCGTTGGTAGCGTTCCGTCATGAACACGGCCGCACGCACCGCCGAAGCCATGCTCGAGGCGCTGCAGGAGCACGAGGCCTGGGCCGCGATCCGGCTCCGCGACTCCGACACGGTCACCCTGGTCGGTGGCTCCCGCAGCGAGCTCGAGCGGCTCGGCGACGTACCCCTCGAGGACGGCGCGCCGGACGCCGGGCGACGCTTCGACCGGCTGCTCGCGATCCCGTTCCGTCAGGTCGCCGAGCGCGGCTTCGAGGCCCGTGACGACGGCACGCCGCTGACCGTGGTGCGGATCGAGTCCGAGACCGAGGTGCCGCTCGCCGAGGTCCTGCGCGCGCTGCCCGACGAGCCGATCGAGTTCGAGGACCGGGGCGGCTTCGAGACCGACGACGACGAGTACGGCGCCATGGTGGATCGGATCATCGAGGACGAGATCGGCCACGGCGAGGGCGCGAACCTCGTCGTCGGCCGGCACTACCGGGCGAAGGTGGCGGACTGGGACGCGCGCAAGGCGCTGACCGTGTTCCGCAGGCTGCTCGAGAGCGAGCGCGGCGCGTACTGGACCTACTGCTTCTTCACCGGCGACCGGTTCCTGATCGGGGCCAGCCCGGAGCGGCACGTCAGCGTGCACGGCGGTGACGTGCGGATGAACCCGATCAGCGGCACGTTCCGGCTCAAGGGCCACGACGATGCGGCGGAGCGGAAGCAGGCCCTGCTGGAGTTCCTCGCCGACGAGAAGGAGATCTACGAGCTCTTCATGGTCGTCGACGAGGAGCTGAAGATGATGTGCGACGTCTGCAACGAGGGCGGCCAGGTCCTCGGCCCGTTCCTCAAGCCGATGACGCACCTCGTGCACACCGAGTACCTGCTCGCCGGCCGCACCTCCCGCGACGTTCGCGAGGTGCTGCGCGACACCATGTACGCGGCCACCGTCACCGGGTCACCGGTGGAGAACGCGTGCCGGCTGATCAAGAAGTACGAGCCCGAGGGCCGCGGCTACTACGGCGCGGCCCTGGCCCTGCTCGGCCGTGACGCCGAGGGCCGCCCGACCGCTGACTCACCGATCGTGATCCGCACCGCGGACGTCGCGCCGGACGGTTCGCTCAAGGTGACCGCCGGGGCGACCCTGGTGCGGGACTCCGTGGCCGCCTCCGAGGTGGCCGAGACGCACGCCAAGGCCGGCGGCATCCTGACCGCGTTCGGGCTGGTACCACCGGCGGGTTCGGCTCCCGAGGGGATCGCGGAGCTGTCCCGCGACGAGGACGTCCTGATCGCACTCAACTCCCGCAACCAGCGGCTCAGCAAGTTCTGGCTCACCGACCAGGGCGGGTCACCGCCGGCCCCGGAGCTGAAGGGAAGGAGCGCGGTCATCCTCGACGGTGAGGACGACTTCGTGAACATGCTCCGGCACCTTCTCGCGGTGATGGGAATGACCTCTTCCGTGGTCCGCCACGAGGAGTACGCCGCCGGTGCGCTCGACGGCTTCGACCTGGTGATCGTGGGACCCGGGCCGGGTGACCCGCGCGCGTCCGACCACCCGAAGATCGCGAAGTTCGAGGCCGCCGTCGAGGATCTCCTCGCCTCGGGCCGCCCGTTCCTGTCGGTCTGCCTCGGCCACCAGGTCCTGTGCGGCCGGCTCGGGATCGACCTCGACTACAAGGACATCGTCTTCCAGGGGACCCAGTCGCGGGTCGACCTCGGCGGCCGCGAGGAGAACGTCGGCTTCTACAACACGTTCGTCGGCCGCTCCCGCCGCGACCTGCCCGAGGGTGTCCGTGCCTCGGCCGACCCGGTGACCGGTGACATCCACATGGTGACCGGTCCGCACTACCGGGGGGTCCAGTTCCACGCCGAGTCGATCCTCACCGAGCACGGCTACGACCTGATCCACGACCTGGTCCTCGAGCTGCTCAGCTGAGGCGAGGCCCGACCCCGAACCGGACCGGTGGCCGGCACGCGCGTCGTTCACGCACCGGCCACCGGGTCGGACTGGCCCGCCGACCACCGGGGACGTCGACGGGCCAGGTGAGAGCGACTCAGGAGAGGGGAGCTCCCTCGTCGCTGTCCAGGGTGACCTCGATGGTCTCGGTCTGGTCACCGTCGCGGACGACGGTCAGGGTGACCGTCTCGCCGGGACGGTAACCGCGGATGGTGGCGACCAGGGACTCCGAGCCGGAGATCAGGTCGTCGCCGACCTTGGTGACCACGTCACCGCGCTCCAGGCCGGCCTCGTCGGCCGCAGACCCCTCGTTCACGCTGCGGATCCCGGCGCCGGTCAGCAGACCGTTCTCGCTGGTGGCGTCGATCACGGTCACTCCGAGCCGGGCGTGCGTCGGCGCCTCGCCGTTGCGGAGCTGCTCGACGATCGGCAGCACCTTGTCCAGCGGGATCGCGAAGCCGAGCCCGATCGACCCACCCGCGCCCATCGAGCTGGAGCTGCGGATCGACGAGTTCACGCCGACGACCTCGCCCTGCATGTTGACCAGCGGACCGCCGGAGTTGCCGGGGTTGATCGCGGCGTCGGTCTGGATCGCCGGGTACGTCGTCTCCATCGCGTTCGGGTTGCCGGAGCCGACCGAGACCGGCCGGTTCAGGGCGGAGACGATCCCGCTGGTCACGGTCGCCTCGAGCCCGAACGGTGAACCGATCGCGATCACCTCCTCGCCGACGTCGAGGTTGCCCGACTTCCCGAGCGTCGCAGGCGTGAGGCCGGAGACGTCCTGGGCCTTGATCACGGCGAGGTCGGTGATCGGGTCGGTCCCGACGATCTCGGCGCGGGCCGCGGACCCGTCGTTGAAGTTCACCGAGATGGCACCGCCCTCGGCGGCCATCTCGACGACGTGGTTGTTGGTCAGGATCTCGCCGTCGGAACTGAGGATGATCCCCGACCCGGAGCCCACGCCCTGTGCGCCGCGGACGTTGATCTTGACCACGGAGGGGAGCACCGAGTTCGCGACGTCCTGCACCGAGCCGGGCTCGACCGGGCTGTCGTCCCGGTCGGAGACGACAGAGTTCGTCGGGCTCGCGGCGGCGGTCGCCGGGGTGCTGTCGTCGTTGAGGTAGTCGACCGTGGCGAACCCGGCCGCACCGGCGAGCCCACCGAGGCCGCCGACGACCAGCGCTGCGGCGAGCAGGCCGGCTGTGAACGCGCCGCCGGGTCGCGAAGGCCGCCGCTCCTGAGGGGCAGGGTGGTAGCCGAACGGCTCCGGCCGGTGGGCGCCGTAGGGGCCGGCCGAGGAGTACGGCGGGGGCGCGCTCGTCCCAGGAGCAGGTAACTGGTCAGGGGGACCGTAGCGGTGCACGTTCTGCGCCGTCGGGATCCGCTGGGTGTCGTCGTGTTCCTGGTTGTGGTTCGGCTCGCTCATACCTACGAGCATGCCTGTCGATCCTTAACCTGCGCTGAGACTGCGCTGATGGGAGGACAAGACCTCAGGAAAGCCGGCTGACCTCGTCCGCCGCCGGCTCGCGCTGGTCGGCGGCACCCGGGATCTCCACCCAGAACGCGGCGCCGCCGTCGTCCCAGCGTCCGGCGCGCACCGACCCGCCGTGCCGCTCGACGATCTGGCGCACGATCGCCAACCCGAGCCCCGATCCGGGCATCGTCCGGGACTCCTTCGAGCGGTAGAACCGGTCGAACACGTGCGGCAGGTCCTCCTCGGCGATGCCGTGCCCCTGGTCGGCGACCATCAGCGTGCCCTGGTCGAGGGTCACTGTGACCACGCCGAGCGGAGGGCTCCACTTGGCGGCGTTGTCGAGCAGGTTCGTGAGCGCCCGCTCCAGGGCGTGCGGCTCTCCGGTGACCCACCACGGGTTCGTGTGCACCTGGAAGTCCAGGCTCGGGGCGCGTCGTCGTACCCGGGCAACCGCACGGTCGGCGATCTCGGCCAGGTCCACGGCTTCGACCGCGACCGGCAACGGCTCGTCCCGGGCGAGCTCGACCAGGTCCCCGATCAGCGTGGTCAGCTCCTCGATCTGGAACCGGACGTCCTCGAGGAGCTCGTTGCGGGAGCGCTCGGAGAGGCCGCCGCGCTTGTCGGCCTGCACCAGCAGGTCGAGGTTCGTGCGCAGCGAGGTGAGCGGGGTGCGCAACTCGTGGCCGGCGTCGGCGACCAGCTGGCGTTGCCGGTCCCGGGAGGCCGAGAGCGCGGCCAGCATCGCGTTGAACGCAGAGGCCAGCCGGGCGATCTCGTCGTTGCCCTCCACCTCGATCGGGTCGAGCTGCTCGGTGCGGGCGATGTCCTCGGCGGCCGTGGTCAGCCGGCGCACCGGCCGCAAGCCGTTGCGGGCCACCGCCCAGCCGGCCAGCGCGGCACCGACCACGCCGGCCACACCGAAGATCAGCAGCACGATGCCGAGCTTCTCCAGCGTCCGCTCGGTGGACGCCAGGGACTGAGCCAGGACCAGGGCGACCCCGGCCTCCTGGGTGGGCACGGCCACCACCCGGTAGCGGCCGTCCTCACTGGCGATGGTGCGCAGCGAGTAGCGGGCCTGGCCGCGGGCCACCGCGAGCTCCGGTGTGCCCAGGTCGACCGAGTCCCGGGCCCGGCCCACCGTGCGGATGTCCCCGGAGGCATCGATGAAGCCGATCCGCACGTCGGCCGCACCCAGCGTCCAGGACGGCACGTTCTGCGCGGTCAGCACGCTGAGCGCCTCGGACTCGGCCGCCGCCGAGGCCCGGGTCAGCAACGACTCGTCGAGGGTGTCGTACATCTGCACCCGGACGGTGATGAAGGCCGCCGCGGCGACGAACGCGACGGCGAGACCGACCGCGATCGTGGCGAGCAACGTGACCCGGCTCGCCAGCGACCGCCTGTAGTGCAGGCCCATCAGCCTTCCTTGAGCACGTAGCCGACGCCGCGCACGGTGTGGATCAGTCGCGGCTCGTCCCCGGCCTCGGTCTTGCGGCGCAGGTAGCCGACGTAGACCTCGAGCGAGTTCGCGGTGGTCGGGAAGTCGTAGCCCCACACCTCCTCGAGGATGAACGAGCGGTCCAGCACCCGACGCGGCCGGCGAAGGAACATCTCGAGCAGGGTGAACTCGGTGCGGGTGAGGTCGATCGGACGCTCGCCGCGGCGTACCTCCCGGGTGGCCGGGTCGAGGGTGAGGTCGGAGAACGAGAGCACCTCGTCGGTGTCGTCCTCCTCGGGCACCTGGGCCCGGCGCAGCAGCGCACGCAGCCGCGCCAGCAGCTCCTCGAGCGCGAACGGCTTGGTCAGGTAGTCGTCGGCGCAGGCGTCGAGGCCCTCGACCCGGTCACCCACCGAGTCACGGGCGGTGAGTACCAGGATC
>DATFGA010000207.1:0-2019 GCA_035249775.1 Nocardioidaceae bacterium
CGGGACCTGGGCAGCGGCGGCAGCATCCGGGTCGGCGAGCCGTCGGAGCTGCCCGGCGCGGAGGAGCGAACCCCGGCGCGGGGCGAGCTCGTGGTGCCCGGCATCGCGGGCGGCGAGACCGCCGACCTCCTCGCGGTGGAGGCGACCGGCGAGCTCGCCGCGGGCCTGTTCACCTTCCGCTCCGACACCGGCGACGGCACCGCGGCCGTTGCTCGCTGTGACTCCCCTCGGGCACGGTGGTGGTTCACCGGCGCGGCCGCCACGCTGACGCACACCTCCGAGCTCGTCGTGGCCAACCTCGACCCGGGTGCGGCCGTGGTGGACGTGCGGGTGCTCGGTCCGGATGGTGAGGTCGAGACCCTCGGCACCCGCGGGATCACGGTGCCTGCGCTGAGCTCGACCGTCCTCGAGCTGACCGAGCTCGCCCCCCAGGGTGAGGTGCTCGCGGTGAACGTCGTCGCCTCGCGCGGACGCGTGGTCGCGGCGGTGTCCGACAGCCACGCACCCGCGTTCGGCTCCGAGCCCGGCACGGAGTGGCTCCCCGACCAGGCCTCCGCGAGCCGGGTGGTCCGCCTCGCCGGGCTGCCGCGGCGGGCGGACGAGCACCTGCTCGTCGTGGCCAACCCCTCCGGCCGCGAAGCACTCGTCGCGGTCGAGGTGTCCGGGAAGAGCGGGTCGTTCACACCGACGGACGTGGCGCAGGTCCGGGTCCCACCGGGTGCCGTGGTGAGCACCCCGGTGACGGAGGCGGTTCCCAGGGGCGCGGCCGCGATCACCTTGCGCTCACCCGTCCCGGTCACGGCGACGGTCCGGTCCACGGCAGGAGGCGACACGTCGTACGCCGGTAGCGTCCGGGCGCTCGCCGGCCCGGCCGTCGCTCCGGTCCCGGACCGGCTGCGCAGCTCGGTGCAGCTGACCGGCGGCGAACAGGGCGGAAGCGCAGGGATCGTCGCGTACGACGCCGCCGGAGCGCAGGTCGACGCGACCACTCTCCGACTGGGCCCCGGTGCCACGGGCTCCTGGTCGCCGGCCGGGCGAGCGGCCTACGTGGTCGTCGAGCCACGGGACGGGCGGGTCCACGGCGCGGTGACCTATTCAGGCAACGCGGGGCTGTCCCAGGTGTCGCTGCGGCCGGTGCTCGTGCAGGTCACCCGGCCGGCGGTCCGACCGGTGGTCGCTCAGTCCGCCTCATAGCTCGGGTCGATCTCCTCCGGGGCCCTGCCGAGCAGCTCCGAGACCTGCTCGACGAGCACGGTGAGCACCATCGCGGACAGGTCGGACCGGTTCTCGCAGCGCAGCTCGATCGGCCGGCGGAACAGCACCAGCCGGGTCGGCGTACCTCCGGACCCCGGCACCAGGGACGCCAGCGGCACCGTCGACGCGGCCCAGTCGTCGGGCACCATCGGGGCCTCCTCCACGGCGAACTCGACCAGGCCCAGCTCGTCGTGCCAGCGCTCGTCGAGGCGGTGCACCACGCTCAGCACGAGCGCGTCGAACTCGTCCTTGGGGCTGCGCATCAGCGGGACCCCGACGGGGGAGTGCGGCCCCGGCAGCACCGCCGGTCCGCGCATGCCACGCCCTCGCCGGTCCCTGTTCTTGCCGGTCCGTGGGCCCGTGGCTGCTCCGGTAGGTGTCACGACCGCGAGCCTAATCGGTGCCGACCACCCCACGGGGTACCGTCTGCGTCGTGAGTTCCGCCCGTCGCTGTTCCCGCACCGCCTGCGCGCGGTCGGCAGTGGCCACCTTGACCTACGTCTACTCCGACCAGACCGCGGTCCTGGGGCCGCTGGCCACCTTCGCCGAGCCGCACGCCTACGACCTGTGCGAGGCACACAGCGAGCGGCTCAGCGCCCCCCGTGGTTGGGAGGTGCTCCGGCTCGCGCCGGACCCGGACGCGCTCGGGCCGTCCAGCGACGACCTGCTCGCACTCGCCGACGCGGTGCGCGAGGCCGCCCGCCCGGTTCCCGTCCAGGACGCCCCCGCGCGCGCCGTCGCGCTCGCGCAGGAGACCGGTCGGGA
>DATFGA010000208.1:0-17288 GCA_035249775.1 Nocardioidaceae bacterium
GCGATCACCATGAGGCAGGCGTTCGAGACGGTCGCCGCCGGAACCGGCATCGTGATCGTCCCGAAGTCGGTGGCCCGGCTCCACAACCGCAAGGACGTCGTCGCGGTTCCGGTCGCCGGGATGCCGGAGTCGCAGATCGGCCTCGCCTGGCCGACCGACGCCACCGACACCCGGATCGAGACCTTCATCGGGATCGTCCGCGGCCGCACCGAGCGGAGCTCACGCGACGCGGCCCCGGCCGTGCCGCAGAAGAATGCCGCGCCGCAGAAAGGCAAGGCCCCTAAGCCGCGGTCGGAACGCCCGGCTGGCTCGCGATCCGGCTCACGATCACGATCCGGCCGCGGCGGTGCGAGCGGACAGCGTCGGGGTCGTTAGCCCCCGTCGCTCACACGTCCGTGGCTCACACGTTGAGTCGCAGCCACTCCCCCAGCGCCCGTGCGCTGGCAGCCACCACCGAGGGCCAGTCGAACGCGGTCTCGTCCGCGCCGTCCGAGACGTGCTTGACCAGCCGGACCGGGACGTCGTACTGCCGGCACGCGTAGACGACGGCGTAACCCTCCATGTCGACGAGATCGGCACGCTCTGCGAGCGCATCACGCACGACGGGATCGGTCACGAAGACGTCGCCGGTGGCGAGCACCGTGTCGTCACCGTCGTCGACGTTGAGCCGCTCTTGAGGGTCGTAGCCGAGCGCGCGGATCGCAGCGGCGTTGATGTCGTGGTTGAGCACCGTGCCCGGCAGGTGGATCCCGTCCAGCCCGTCACGGAGCGCGCCCGCGGTGCCGATGTTGATCACCGTCAGTCCGTTCCGGTCCAGTCCCGCAAGTGCCTGAGCGGTCGCGGTCGCCGCCGCGGTCTTGCCGAGACCGGTGACCACCAACGGCAGCCCGGCCGGCACGTGCGCTGCCTCGGCGTGGGTGGCGGAGACGATGAGCAGGTGTCGAGCCGGCATGCGCGGCAGCCTACGCGGCACCCTGTTTGAGTGCCTGACCGCTCGGGTAAGTTGCGGGGCATGGCCCGGCGTACCCGCGCCGCCACCCGAAGGAGGAGCAATGACGACCACTCCCGACGAGCCGCTGCGCGACGAGGACATGGAGACCAGTGGCGAGGGCGCCCCGATCGAGGCCCCTGGTTCCGATGCGGACGCCACCGACGCGGACGCGACCGACGGCGACTCCACCGACAGCACGGACGGCGACTCGACCGACGCGGACGCCACGGACGCGGACGCGACCGACGGCGACTCCACCGACAGCACCGACGGCGACTCGACCGATGCCGACGGGACGGACGCCTGAGCCGGACCGGCCTTGGACGCGCTTGCCCTGCTCCGTTGTGACGCCCAGAGCTTCGTCGCGAAGGTCTGGGCGCGCCACATCCATGTCCACCACACCGATCCTGACCGGCTCACCTCGCTGCTCTCGCTGGGTGATGTCGACCTGCTGCTGACCAGCACCGCGTTGCGCGCGCCCGCGCTTCGGATCGCGAAGGACGGCTCGGTGCTGCCGACCTCGCGGTTCACCCGATCCGCGTCGCTGGCCGGCCAGCCGCTCACCGGGCTCGTGGACGGACGCAAGGTGCTGGACCTGTTCGACGACGGTGCGACCGTGGTCCTGCAGGGGCTGCACCGCTACTGGCCGCCGCTGACCGAGCTGGTCCGTGACCTCGAGCTCGCCCTCGGCCACCCGTGCCAGGCCAACGCCTACCTGACCCCGCCCGGCTCGCAGGGGTTCGCGCTGCACAGCGACACCCACGACGTGTTCGTCTTCCAGACGCACGGGTCCAAGCAGTGGGAGGTCCACGACGACAGCGGCGCGCGCGACATCCTGCTCGAGCCGGGAGTGAGCATGTACCTCCCGACCGGCACGCCGCACGCCGCGCGCACCCAGGACACCGCGTCTCTGCACGTGACGATCGGCATCAACCAGGTCACCTGGCGGGACCTGCTCGGCCGGGTCAGCACCCAGCTGCTGACAGACGAGAGGTACGACGGACGCCTCCCCGCCGGCTATCTGGACGACCCGTCACGGATGGTGGATGAGCTGGGTGCGCACCTGCGCTCGCTGGCCGAGCAGCTCATGCAGCAGCAACCGGAGACGCTCACCGACGAGCAGGCCACCCGGTTCCTGAGCAGCCGGAACCCGGTCCTGCGCGGCGGCCTCGAGGACCGGTTGGCGATGACCGCCCTCGACGACGACACGGTCCTGGAGCGACGACCCGGCACCGCCTGCGTCGTGTCCGAGCACGACGGGCGACTCCGCGTGCTCCTCGGCGACCGGGAGCTTCGGATTCCCCTTCATCTAGCCGCGCCGATGCGTTGGATCCGCGACAGCGCCACGTTCCGGCCCGCCGACCTGGCGGACTGGCTCGACCCTGAGAGCCGGCTCGTGCTCAGCAGGCGACTGGTTCGCGAAGGGCTGCTACGGGTCGCCGGTTGAGTCCCTCCTTCCGCTGCTCGACGGCCAGCACGGCCCGCGGCGAGTCGCAGGCCGGCACCGCGTCGACGGTCCGGTCGTTCCTGCTCGTCGAGGACCCGGGCCCCTGGGGCGTCGACGCCGTCAGCGACAGCCGGCTGCCCGCCGAGGTCAAGGTCGAGATCGCCGCCCGCGCCGGGCGCGCCGGCGTCCGGGTGCTGATGATCCGGCGGCACGGGCGCTCCAGCCCGGGCGGGTTGACCGTGTTCGCGGCCTACGCCGCCGTTGCCCGGCCCTGGGTGGAGACGTGCACGGTCGACGGGCCGGCCTCCCTGTTGGACATCGACCTCGACCGGCTGGGTCGGGGTCAGTCCCCCGGTCTGACGGTGCACGACTCACCGCTGTTCCTGGTGTGCACCCACGGCCGGCACGACGTGTGCTGCGCCGAGCGGGGCCGCCCGGTGGCCGCCGCGCTGCAGGCGCACCTGCCCGAGCAGACCTGGGAGGTCTCGCACATCGGCGGGGACCGGTTCGCAGGGAACCTGCTGGTGCTCCCCGACGGGTTGTACTACGGCCGGGTCGAGCCGGAGGCCGCGGTGCCCTTGGCCAAGGGCCATTTGGCTGGCACCCTGGACCTGGCGCATCTGCGGGGTCGGTGCGGCTACCCGTTCCCCGTCCAGGCTGCCGAGATCTTCCTGCGGGAGGAGATCGGGCAGGTGCGCACCGATGCGCTGACCCTGGTCTCGCGTGTGCGTTCGGGGACGACCACTGTCGCCGTGTTCACCGACGGTGAGCGGAGCTGGCAGGTGGAAGTGCGCAGTGACCCGGAGAGTCGGCAACAGCTGACCTGCCGGGCGGCCCGGCCGAACGGGGCGGCTGCGCACTCACTGGTCGCCATCACCACAGTTCCTGTGGTGTAGGGCACACCCGCCGTGGGTAACACCTCCGGGTGATCGGTCGCACACCCGGGAGTCCCAACTTGCATCACGCAACCAGATCAGACAGATTCGTCAGGCTGTCCATGTCCCCAATCGTTGATCGGAGGGGCGCTGTGCCGCAGCGCCGGATCTCGTGGCTACCCAAGTAAGCACCGAACAGAACCCCAGGACCAATCCCCAAGACCCAGGCAACGAGCCGGCGCACCCCGCGCTGGAGAGCCCCGTCGACGACACCCACGACCGCAGCTCCCAGAAGCTGGACAAGGTCGTCTTCGGTGTCACCGCCGCGCTCGCGATCTGCTTTCTGGCCTGGGGCTTCCTGAACACCCCGAGCCTCGGCTCCGCATCCGGCACGGCGCTGGACTGGACCGTGCACAACATGGGCTGGCTGTTCGTGCTCGCCGCCTCCGGCTTCGTCGTCTTCGTGATCTGGCTCGCTGCCGGACGGTTCGGCAACATCCCGCTCGGCAACGACGACGAGGAACCCGAGTTCCGGACCGTGTCCTGGATCGCGATGATGTTCAGCGCCGGGATGGGCATCGGCCTGATGTTCTACGGAGTCAGCGAGCCGCTGTCCCACTTCATGGCGCCGCCTCCCGGCACCGGTGAGGTCGGCGACCCCCAGGCCGTGCAGAACGCGATGGCCACCACACTGTTCCACTGGACGCTCCACCCGTGGGCGATCTATGCGGTGGTCGGCATCGCGATCGCCTACGGCGTGTTCCGCAAAGGGCGCTCGCAGCTGATCAGCTCCGCGTTCGCGCCACTGATCGGCGAGAAGCGGGCCAACGGCGCCGCCGGCCGGGTGATCGACATCCTGGCCATCTTCGCGACCCTGTTCGGCTCCGCAGCGTCCCTGGGCCTCGGCGCGCTCCAGATCGGCAGCGGGCTGGAGATCGTCTCCGGGATCGGCACGATCGGCAACGGCATCCTCGTCGGCGTGATCGTGGTGCTCACCATCGCGTTCATCTTCTCCGCCGTGTCCGGTGTCGCCAAGGGCATCCAGTGGCTGTCCAACATCAACATGGTGCTCGCGCTGTCGCTCGCCGTGTTCGTGTTCGTGGCCGGTCCGACGGTGTTCATCCTCGACCTCATCCCGACCTCGGTCGGCAGCTACTTCCAGGACCTGGCGATGATGTCGGCACGGACCGAGGCCTCCGGCGGCGACGCGATGGCGGAGTGGCTGTCCGGCTGGACGGTCTTCTACTGGGCGTGGTGGCTGTCGTGGACGCCGTTCGTCGGGATGTTCATCGCCCGGATCTCGCGTGGCCGGACCATCCGCCAGTTCGTCACCGGCGTGCTGCTCGTGCCGAGCCTGGTCAGCCTGGTCTGGTTCGCGGTCTTCGGTGGCGCGGCGATCAACCTCCAGCAGAACGGCGCCGACCTGGCCGGAGCCGGCTCCCCCGAGGGACAGCTGTTCAACATGCTCGGTGAGCTCCCGGTCGCCACGATCACCAGCATCATGGTGATGGTGCTGGTCGCGATCTTCTTCGTCTCCGGCGCCGACGCGGCGTCGATCGTGATGGGCTCGCTGTCCGAGCGCGGTTCGCTGGAGCCGAGCCGGCCCACGGTGATCTTCTGGGGCTGTGTCATGGGTGGTGTCGCCGCCGTGATGCTGCTGGTCGGTGGGGACTCCGCCCTGTCCGGCCTGCAGAACATCACGATCGTGGCCGCACTGCCGTTCGCGATCGTGATGATCGGCCTGGCGGCGGCACTGGTCAAGGACCTGCGCCAGGACCCGCTGATCGTGCGCAGACGCTACGCGCGCGACGCGGTGGAGCAGGCCGTGGTCACCGGGGTCACCCGGCACGGTGACGACTTCGCGCTGGCCGTGGAGCCGTCGGACGAGTCGGTGCTGGCTGGTGGCGACGACCACCCGAGCAAGCCCGCGGACATCGCGCGCTGACGGCCCCACGAACGCAGACAGACCCCGCCTCCGGGCGGGGTCTGTCTCTGTCTACGGGTTCACCAGCCGGCGGGAAGCGGCCTTCCCTCGTGGAACCCGGCCGCCGACTGCACGCCGATCACCGCCCGCTCACGGAGCTCCTCGAGCGAACGGGCCCCGGCGTAGGTGCACGAGGAGCGCACGCCGGCGCAGATCTGGTCGATGAGGTCCTCCACCCCCGGCCGGTCCGGGTCGAGGTACATCCGGCTCGAGGAGATGCCCTCCTCGTAGAGACCCTTGCGAGCCCGGTCGAACGCGGTCTCGGTGCTGGTCCGGTTGGCGACCGCACGCGCCGACGCCATCCCGAAGCTCTCCTTGTACGCGCGGCCGTTCGCGTCGACGTGCAGGTCGCCGGGCGACTCGTAGGTGCCGGCGAACCAGGAGCCGATCATCACCGCCGAGGCACCCGCCGCCAGCGCGAGAGCGACGTCGCGCGGATGCCGCACGCCCCCGTCGGCCCACACGTGCTTGCCGGCCTCGCGGGCGGCCGTGGCGCACTCGAGCACCGCGGACAGCTGCGGGCGACCGACCCCGGTCATCATCCGGGTCGTGCACATCGCGCCAGGACCCACGCCGACCTTGATGATGTCGGCGCCCGCCTCGACGAGGTCGCGGACCCCGTCGGCGGAGACCACGTTCCCCGCGGCGACCGGAACCGAGGGGTCCAGCGAACGGACCGCAGCGAGCGCGTCCAGCATCCGTCCCTGGTGGCCGTGAGCGGTGTCGACCACGAGGCAGTCCACACCGGTCTCCAGCAGCGCCTTCGCCTTCGCGGCGACGTCCCCGTTCACCCCGACCGCGGCGGCGATCCGCAACCGGTTCCGGTCGTCGACCGCCGGTGTGTAGAGCGTCGAGCGGAGGGCGGCGGTCCGGGTGAGCAACCCGACCAGCCGGCCGGACTCGTCGACGACCGGAGCCAGCCGGCGCCGCGCCTCGTCGAGTGCGTCGAACGCGGCACGGGGCTCGATCGTCGCCGGCAGCGTCACCAGGTGGGTGCTCATCACCTGGTGCACCTGGCTGAACCGGTCCACGCCGAGGCAGTCGTCCTCGGTGACCACGCCGACCGGCCGGCCGTCCTCGATGACGATCGCGGCGCCGTGCGCGCGCTTGGGCAGGAGCGCGAGCGCGTCACCCACGGTCTGGTGCGGGTCGAGCGTGATCGCGGTGTCGAACACGAGGTGCCGCGACTTCACCCAGGACACCACGTCCTCGACCACCGGCTGCGGGATGTCCTGCGGGATCACCGAGATCCCGCCGCGACGGGCCACGGTCTCCGCCATCCGGCGCCCGGAGATCGCGGTCATGTTGGAGACGACCAGCGGGATCGTGGTGCCGGTGCCGTCGCTGGTGGACAGGTCCACGTCGTAGCGGGAGGCGACCTCGGAGTGTCGCGGGACCATGAAGACGTCGTCGTACGTCAGGTCGTGGGAGGGAGGGGTCTCGTTGAGGAAGCGCACGAGACCAAGAGTCTACAGGGTTCGCAGGGGGCGACCCCAGGGTCGTTCGCGCCACCCCTGGGAATGCCGGGACTAGTCAGAACGGGTCTTGTCGTCTGGCCGCCGGGCGGCAAGGCTGCGAGGGCTGCCGGGGGGTTGGCGCAAGCACAGCCGGCCGGGGTCCACGATCCCGGCCGCTGTGCCTCCGGCGGTCAGAACAGGTCGGCCTTGCCGAACATCGTCGCGGTCTCCCGCGCCGTCGGCGTACCGGCATCCGGGTCCGCACCCGCTCCCAGCAGCACGGAGACCACGTCGGCCTCGTCCTTGAACACGGCACCGGCGAGCGGGGTCTGCCCCCGGTCGTTCGCCCGGTTCACGTCCGCGGCATGCTCGGCCAGCATCCGCACCGTGTCGGCATGGCCGTGGTAGGCAGCCAGCATCAGCAGCGTGTTCCCGTCGGCGTCGGTGAGGTCGACCGGCACACCGGCGTCCACGTACGCCGCCAGCTGGTCCCGCTCGCCGGCCCGCGCCAGGTCGAACATCTGGTGCGCCAGCTCTACGAGCCGCTCGTCCGGACCATCGGTTTCATCGGCCATGCCACCGATTCTGTCAGCCGCCCGGCCGGGTGCCGCGCCGGCCGCCCGTAGGCTGGCGGGCATGTCCCTCGAGCAGGTTTCACCGGGCCGCCCGACCGAGATCACCGACGCCCTCAGCGAGAGGTTCGCCCGCGAGTACGGCGTACCGTCGCTCGGCGTCTTCCGGGCACCGGGCCGCGTCAACCTGATCGGCGAGCACCTGGACTACAACGAGGGGTTGTGCCTGCCGATCGCGTTGCCGCACGCGACGTACGCCGCCCTGGCCGCACGCGACGACGACGAGGTGCGGGTCACCAGCCTTCAGCAGGACCAGCCCTGGTCCGGCCGGCTCGACGCCCTCGGCCCGGGCGACGTGGACGGTTGGGCGGCCTACGCCGCCGGGGTGGTGTGGGCGCTGCGCGAGCTCGGCTGGGACCTGCCGGGCCTCGACATCATGGTCGACAGCAGGGTGCCGGTCGGTTCGGGCCTGTCGAGCTCGGCTGCGCTGGAGTGCTCCGTGGCGCTCGGCCTGTGCGCGGTCGTCGGCAAGGACGCCGACGACGAGGTGCGCCGTGCCCTGGTCACAACCTGCATGCGCGCCGAGACCGAGGTCGCCGGCGCACCCACCGGCGGGATGGACCAGACCGTGTCCCTGTTCGCACAGCCCAAGCACGCGCTGCTCCTCGACTGCCGCGACTGGAGCACCCGGCAGGTCCCGTGGGACCCGAGCGAAGCGGACGTCGAGCTGCTCGTGGTGGACACCCGCTCCTCGCACACCTTGAGCGACGGCGGCTACGAGTCGCGTCGCCGGGACTGCGAGAGCGCTGCGGAGTCCCTCGGTGTCGCGTCGCTGCGGGAGGTCGACGACGCCGAGGCGGCCCTGTCGGCGCTGTCCGACGAGCGGGTACGCCGCCGGGCCCGCCACGTGTTCTCGGAGCTGGCCAGGGTGAACGAGTCGGTCGACCGGATTCGCGCCGAGGACTTCGCCGGACTCGGCCGGACGTTCTGCGCCTCGCACACCTCGATGCGCGACGACTTCGAGATCTCCACCCCCGAGCTGGACGCGGTCGTGGACACCGCTGTCGAGCACGGCGCCCTGGGTGCGCGGATGACCGGCGGCGGGTTCGGCGGCTCCGCGATCGCGCTGGTGCCGCGCGCGCAGGGCGAAGCGGTCCGAGCCGCCATCGCCGCCGTGTTCGAGCGGCAGGGCTGGGGCTCCCCCGGCTTCCTGTCCGCGGACCCGAGCGCGGGTGCGGACCGGATGGCCTGACCCCGGCGAACCGTCAGGTGGAGGACACTCCGCCGATCCGGCTCTCCCGGAACGCGTCGACGAACAGGCTGTGGTCCTTGCGCGCGCGGGCACCGTAGTCGATCCCGAAGTCCACGATGTCGGCGACGAACTCCTCGCGCCGTCCCTCGACGACCCCAGCGATCGCATGCTCGGTCTGGAAGTCGACCAGGTCCTGCTCGCTGTCCTCGTCAGAGGCACAGTGGACCTTCGCGGTGGCCCGGCCGAGCAGCTCCACCACCTGCGCCATCTCGTCCGGCTCGTTGATGTTCGACCAGTTGAGGTCGGCCTCGTAGGGCGAGATCTCCGACACGACGTACCCGACGCCGTTGATCTCGGTGTGCCCGAGCATGGGGTCGGTGTGCACCTGCAGCGCCCGCTGGCTGACCACGGTGCGGTGCCCCTCGTGGTCGAAGTACCGCTCGACCGCGTCGCTGTCCAGGAACCGGCTGACCGCCGGCACGTTGGCCTGCTTCATCGACAGCACCACGTCGTTGTCCAGCGACTGGTTGAAGCCCTCGACCAGCACGTTGTAGGCCGGCAGGCCGGCGCTGCCGATCCCGAACCCGGACTTGCCGACGACGTCGCGCACCTCGTAGAACAGCTCGCGGTCGAAGCGCTTGGACTCCGGGATCGTGGCGAGGTACTTCTCGAAGGCGTTGAGCACCGTGCGCCGTTCCCCGCGGCCGAGCCGGCGGACCGTGGCGTCCTCGTGGAAGACCCGGACATGGTCCTCGAGCCGGGTCATCGCGTCGAGCATCTCCACCCGGCTGTAGCCGCGGGCCTCGAGCAGCACGTCGAGGACCGGACCGGTGGTGTTCTCAAGCCGCAGCGCGAAGTCGTCGTCGTCCTGGGACTGCACGTAGTGGTCGACCTGGGCCAGGTAGGCCTCGAGATAGGTCGCGATCAGCTCGCGCACGGCCGCCTCCGGCAGCGCCTTCTGCCGCCCCATCAGCGCCAGGCTGGCCGCGAACCGTCGCAGGTCCCAGGAGAAGTGCCCGATGTAGGCCTCGTCGAAGTCGTTGACGTCGAAGACCAGCCGGCCGTCGGAGTTCATGTAGGTGCCGAAGTTCTGCACGTGCAGGTCCCCGTGGATCCAGATCGCGCTGGTCTTCTCGTCCGCCCACCGGTCCCGCATCCGGGTGACGTCGTTGTAGAAGAGGCAGGCGGTGCCCCGGTAGAACGCGAACGGGTCGGCGGCCATCTTCCGGAACTTCACCCGGAACGCCTGTGGGTCGGCCTCCATCAGGGGCGCGAACGCGTCCTCGAGCACGCCGATGATGACGTCCTGCCGTGCGGTGGACCTCGCCATCAGGCGTTGAGCCGGTCCGGGTCGGGACCGGTCCGTTCACCGCGGTCCAGGGCGGCGATCTCGGCAAGGTCCGCCCCATCGAGCGTGAAGTCGAAGATCGAGAAGTTCTCCGCGACCCGGGCCGGGGTCACCGACTTCGGGATGACCACGTTGCCGACCTCGATGTGCCAGCGCAGCACCACCTGGGCCGGCGTACGGGCATGCTTGTCGGCCAGCGCGGTGATCACCGGGTCCTCCAGCAGCGCGCCGCCACGGGCGATGGGGGCCCAGGCCTCGGTGAGCACGCCGAGCTCCTCGTGGGCCTTGCGGGCCTCGTTCTGCTGCAGGTAGGGGTGCAGCTCGACCTGGTTGATCACCGGCACCACGTCGCAGCGGTCGAGCAGCCGGCGCAGGTGGTCCGGCTGGAAGTTGGAGATCCCGATCGCGCGCACCCGGCCGTCGCGGTAGAGCTGCTCCATCGCCCGCCAGGTGTCGACGTACAGGTCGCGGGCCGGCGCCGGCCAGTGGATCAGGTAGAGGTCGAGCACGTCGAGGCCGAGCCGCTCCATGCTCGCGTCGAAGGCGCGCAGGGTGGCGTCGTACCCCTGGTCGGTGTTCCAGACCTTCGTGGTCACGAAGATCTCGTCCCGCATCAGCCCGGAGTCGCGGACCGCGGCACCGACCTCGGTCTCGTTGTCGTAGAGCTTGGCGGTGTCGATGTGCCGGTAGCCGGTCTCGAGTGCGGTCAGCACCGCCTGCCTGGTCTTCTCCGGCGGCACCTTGAACACGCCGAAGCCGAGCTGCGGGATCTCCACGCCGTTGTTGAGGACCAGGTTCGGAACAGGGCTCATGGCGCCACCCTAGCGACCGGGGCACGCAGCCCGGTGTCGCGCAGCTCGAGCTCGGCCAGGGCGTGCACGACGGCCGGGTCGGCCCGCCGCCAGGCCCCGGCCGGGTCGTCGCTGATCCGGGCCAGCCGGTGCATCGGCTGCCTCGCCATCGCCCGGAGCGCGAACAGGTCCAGGTCCGCGTTGCTGTCGATGAACCGCTGCGCGGCCGTCGCCCTGCGGATGAACCGCCAGCGCAGTGGGAGGTACACCGCCAGCGCGATCAGGACCGGGATCGCCCCGACGGACAGACCGAGCCAGAACGCCAGCTCGGTCACCGCCTCCGCCTGCGCGGTGCCCGCAGCCGCCAGCTGGTCGGCGGCGTCGCCGGCTCCGTCGAACGGCGCGCGCACCTCGTCACCGACCAGCGGAACGTCGTCGACCCGGGCCCCTGCCTCGCGGAGCCGCTCGGCCATCCCGCCGCCCGCCTCGGCGATCTCCTCCCCCGGTCGGGCCAGCGTCATCGTCGCGTCGTGGACGATCAGCGCGGTCTGTACCCACAGCCACACCCAGACCAGCACGAGCAGGTCCCCCAGCTGCTGCCGGGTGCGACGGGTCGACGTGTCCGCATAGATCTTCATGTCCCCCTATACCCGTTGAGACGTGCCCTTTTCGCTGTTGAGACGCGCTCTTTTCGCGGGTGAGACGCGCCTTTGTTCCGGTTCGCATTGACGCCGACCCGCGCCCGGCGGACGATCAGCAGATGGCGCTGCGCATGGGCGAGCTCGTCCGTTCCACCCTCACGGAGCTGCGGATCGAACCCACGCCGCGACGGGTCCGGGTTCTGGTCGGTGACACGACGATCGCCGACACGACTCGCGCCATGGTCGTCTGGGAGCCACGACGCGGGGTGCCCGTGTACGCCGTACCCGAGGCCGACCTCGCCGCGGAGCTGGTCCCGTTCTCGCCGCCTCCACCGCCGCCCGACCTGCCGCCGTTCCTCGGGCCGGAGAACTTCGCGATGCACACCACGTCCGGCGAGCCGCTCTCCGTCCGCGTCGAAGGGCAGGAGCTCCCCGGCGCGGCGTTCCGCCCCGAGGATCCCGACCTGGCCGGCTACATCGTGCTCGACTTCAGCGCGTTCTCCTGGATCGAGGAGGACGAGCCGGTGATCGGTCACCCGCACGACCCGTTCAAGCGGATTGACGTCCTGCGCAGCGACCGCCACGTGGTGGTCTCCCTCGACGGCGTCGTGCTCGCGGACTCGAAGGCTCCGATGGCGCTGCTGGAGACGCACCTGCCGGTCCGGTGGTACCTGCCCCGGGACGACGTTCGGATGGACCTGTTCACCCCCAGCGACACGCGAACCGTCTGCGCCTACAAGGGCGAGGCGTCGTACCTCTCGGTGACCGACGGCGGCGCGGACGGACGCGACCTCGCCTGGAGCTATCCCGAACCGCTGAACGACGCGGCACAGGTCCGCGACATGGTCGCCTTCTTCCTCGAGCGCTGCGACATCTCGGTCGACGGTACGCCGATGGGGCGTCCGGTCACGCCGTGGTCCAGCCAGGAAGAGCAACGCCGAGGCCTCGACTTCGCCTGACAGGCTGCCTCAGCGTCCCGAGCGCGAAAAGGTCACGTCTGAACCCTGAAAAGAGCCCGTCTCGACAGCGAGAAACTCACGTCTGAACGGGGAAAAGGGCGCGTCTCAACGGGTTACTTGAGCTCGGCGGAGGTCTTGCCGAGCAGCCGCCGGGCCACGATCAGCTGCTGGATCTGCTGGGTCCCCTCGAAGATGTCGAGGATCTTGGAGTCCCGTGCCCACTTCTCCAGCAGCTCGTGCTCGCTGTAGCCGATGCTGCCGGCGAGCTCGACGCAGCGCAGCGTGATGTCGCTGCCGACCCGGCCCGCCTTGGCCTTGGCCATCGAGGCCTCGAGCGAGTTCGGCTTGCGGTTGTCGGCCATCCAGGCCGCCTGGAGGGTGAGCAGGTACGCCGCCTCCCAGTCCGCCTCCAGCTGCAGGAACGTGGCGGCTGCGGCCGACTGGGTGAAGGCCGGCCGGTCGTAGTCGATGTCCACACCGGCCTGCTCCAGCAGCTCCTTGGTGAGCTCGAGGGATGCCCGCGCGCAACCGACCGCCATCGCCGCCACCAGCGGGCGGGTGTTGTCGAAGGTCGCCATCGCACCGGCGAAGCCCTGCTTGACGTCGACCCCAGGGCTGCCGAGCAGGTTCTCCTTGGGCACCCGGCAGTTCTCGAACCGGATCGTCGCGGTGTCCGAGGACCGGATGCCGAGCTTGTGCTCGAGCCGCTCGACGTTCATCCCCGGCGTGCCCTTGGGCACCACGAACGACTTGATCGCGGCCCGGCCGAGGTTCTTGTCCAGCGTCGCCCACACCACGACCGCGTCGCTGCGCGCGCCGGCGGTGACGAAGATCTTCTCGCCGTTGAGCACGTAGTGGTCGCCGTCGAGGACCGCGGTCGTCGCGATGTTCGCCGAGTCCGAACCGGTGCCGGGCTCGGTGATCGCCATGCTGGCCCAGAGCCCGTCGAAGCGCTCGTGCTGCTCGGCGTCGGCGACCGAGGCGATCGCGGAGTTGCCCAGACCCTGGCGCGGCATCGACAGCAGCAGCCCGACGTCGCCCCAGCACATCTCCATGATCGACAGCACCGAGGCCAGGTTGGACCCGTTCTTCGCGGTCGCGTCCTCCGCCTCCTCCTCGGACCGTCGTACGCCGGACGCGCCGGCTCCACTCGCGGCACCGGAGTCGGACAACCCGTCGATCATCGCCGCGAGCATGTCGAGCTCCTTGGGGTACTCGTGCTCGAGGAGGTCGTACTTGCGGGAGTTCGGCCGCAGCAGGTTCATCGCGACCTGGTGTGCCTGGCTGACCAGCGGCCGGAACTTCCTGGGGGCTTCGAGGTTGATCATACGAGCACGCCTCCTTCGACCAGGCCGATGGCCCGCAGGTCGCGGTACCACCGCTCCACGGGATGTTCCTTGACGAAGCCGTGCCCGCCGAGGAGCTGGACCCCGTCGTTGCCGATCTGCATGCCGCGCTCGGCGCACAGCCGTCGGGCCAGCGCGACCTCCCGGTCGAACGACTTGCCCTGCGCGGCCCGGCTGGCGGCCTTGTAGGTGAGCAGCCGCATGCCCTGCAGCTCGATGCCGATGTTGGCGACCATGAAGGCGACCGACTGCCGGTGACTGACCGGCTCACCGAACGCCTCCCGTTCGTTGACGTAGGGGATCACGTAGTCAAGGACCGCCTGCGCGGTGCCGACCGACAAGGCACACCAGGCGAGCCGGGACAGCCGGATGCACTCGGTGTAGGCGGCGGTGTCCCCGAGCAGTGCGATGGAGCCGACCCCGACGTCCTTGAGGACCACGCGGCTGAGCGCGGCGGCGCGCAGGCCCATCGACGGCTCCGCCTCGATCTCGAGCCCGGGGCTCGACGACTCGACGAGGAACAGCGCCGGCGCGCCCTCGAGCTCGGCTCCGATGACGAACAGCTCGGCGTCCGCGCCGCGGGGAACCATCGACTTGAGGCCGTTCAGCCGGTAGCCGTCCCCGTCGCGCGTCGCGGTCGTCCTCAGCGTGAACGGGTCGAACAGGGGCCGCGGCTCGGTGACCGCCAGCGCCGCGGCGGGCACGTCGTCGCCGGTGAAGGCGGGGAGGTACGTCGCCTGCTGCTCGTCACTGCCCCACAGCGACAACGCGGTGCTCACCGCTCCGGGCGCGAGGCAGGCGACCGCGAGTCCCATGTCTCCCTTGGCGAGCGCCTCGGCGACCAGGGTTCCGGCCATCGAAGAACGCTCGGTGGAGATCCCGCCGAGATCCTCGGGCACGGCCAGGATCGGAAGCCCGATCTCCAGGCCCGCCTTCAGCAGGTCGTCCGGCGCACGGCAGGCCTCGTTGGCCTCCGCGGCAGCCGGCCGGACCATCTCGGTGGCGAACTCGGTCACCACGTCCACGAGCATCTGCTCGTCGTCGGTCGGGGTGAGGTCGAAGGTGCCCGTGCCCGCGGCGGCGGGCACGCGGGCCGGCGTACCGCCCCTTCTCCCGGCGCGGGCGAACGCACGGTTGAGGTTGCCGGCGGTGCGGAACCCGCTGCGGGTCGCCTCGAACACGACGCGCTCGGCCGGCTTGCGGAGCCCGAACCGGTCGAGGGCGCCGGTCGAGGCCAGCCTGTTGAGGAACGCGACGGCGACTCCGATCGGGTCGCGGGTGTCGCTGGAGGTGACGCCGTGCCTGCTGGTCAAGGACATGGCACTTACTGTAACTCTGAGTTACACACGCGGCCACAGGTGCGAAGCGTGTTGCCCGTCACGTCCTAGGATGTCGCCATGCCTGACGCCGCGACGCCTCGCTCCTCCACGCTGCCCGGCGGCGGCACGGTCCGCCCGATCACCCGCTGGGGCGAGCCGGTCATGCACCGGGTGCAGGAGCCGATCACCGTCTTCGACGACGAGCTGCGCGCCCTGGCCGCGGACATGGTGGCGACGATGTACGCCGCGGACGGGGTCGGCCTGGCAGCCTGCCAGATCGGCGTGGATCGGGCGATCTTCGTCTTCGACTGCCCGGATGACCAGGCCGTGCACCACCAGGGCATCGTCTGCAACCCGGAGATCCTGCTGCCCGAGGGGCGGGACCGCAAGCTCGACGACGACGACGAGGGGTGCCTGTCGCTTCCCGGCGCCTTCATCGAGTGCGCGCGTCCGGACTTCGCCCGGGTCGAGGGCCAGGACCTGGACGGCAACCCGGTCAGCTACTCCGGCCGCGGGCTGCTCGCGCGGTGCCTGCAGCACGAGACCGACCACTGCAAGGGCACGGTCTTCGGCGACCGGCTGAACAAGCGTTCCCGCAAGCGGCTGCACCGTCAGGCCGAGAGCCTCGCCGACGAGTTCCCGCCGGGCTGGCCCGCCTGACCGGCACCGGCTCCGGCTCGAGACCACCCGGTCAGCGGCGGGCGACGACGTAGCACGCCACGGCGGTCGCGGCGATCGATCCGGCAACCCGGGTCCACCGTTCGGCTAGGAAGTGGTCAAGAACGTCTGATTCGCGGGCCGGGAACGTGTCGTTCTTGACCACTTTTGGGAGACGTGCGCCGACCGAGCCGAGCACGAGGGCCGCTTGTCGTGCGTTGGTGCCACCCGGTCAGCGGCGGGCGACGACGTAGCAGGCCACGGCGGTCGCGGCGGCGACGTTGAGCGAGTCCACCCCGGCGGCCATCGGGATGACCGCGCGTACGTCGGCCGTGGCCATCCACCTGGGCGACAGGCCGGGGCCCTCCGAACCGAGCAGCAGGGCCACCTTCTCGCGACCGGCCACCGCCTTCTCGATCTCGACCGCGTCCTCGGCAAGCGTGAGCGCGACGGTGGTGAACCCGGCCTGCGACAGGGCGTTCACCCCGTCGTACCACTCCTCCATCCGGGCATAGGGCACGCTGAACACCGCCCCCATCGCCACCTTGATCGACCGCCGGTAGAGCGGGTCGGCGCACCGCGGCGAGAGCAGCACCGCATCCACCCCGAGGGCCGCCGCGCTCCGGAAGATCGCGCCGACATTGGTGTGGTCCACGACGTCCTCGAGCACCACGACCGTCCGGGCGCCGTCGATCACCTCCGCCACCGACCGCAGCGGGGTCCGCTCGAGCGACGCCAGCGCGCCGCGGTGGACGTGGAAGCCGGTGACCTGCTCGGCGAGGTCCTCGCTGACCACGAAGCACGGCGCGTCGGTGGAGTCGAGGACGTCGGAGAGCCCCTCCAGCCACCGTGGTGCCATCAGGAACGACCGCGGGGTGAATCCACCCTCGACCGCCCGCCGGACGACTTTCTCGCCCTCGGCCAGGAACAACCCGTGCTCGGCTTCGAGGTGCTTGCGCAGCTCGACGTCACGCAGGTCCCGGTAGTCGGCGAGCCGCGGGTCGTCGGCGTCGTGGATCTCGATCAGCTCGGCCATACGTACCTGTCCGGGTAGGCCACTGCCACAACGTCCCCGACCACCACGATCGCCGGCGGCCGGACCTGCTCGCGGGCGACGTCGTCGGCCACGTCGGCCAGGGTGGACAGCACGGTCCGCTCCCCCGGCATCGTGCCCTCGGCGATCACCGCGACCGGGGTGTCTCCCTTGCGGCCACCGGCCACCAGCCGGTCCGCGATCGCCGGCAGGTTCTGCACCGCCATCAGGAGTACGACGGTCCCGCGGAGCGCGGCGACTGCGTCCCAGTCCACCAGCGACCCGTCGTGGTCGGGCGGCAGGTGGCCGGAGATGACCGTGAACTCGTGGGCCACGCCGCGGTGGGTGACGGGGATCCCGGCGACCGCGGGCACGCTGATCGCGCTGGTCAGTCCCGGAACCACGCTGTAGGGCACGCCGGCCTCCGCGCAGGCGATCGCCTCCTCGAAGCCGCGGCCGAACACGAACGAGTCGCCGCCCTTGAAGCGCACCACCCGCTTGCCGCTGAGGGCCCGGTCGACGATGAGCTCGTTGATGTGCTCCTGGCGCGCGCTGCGCCCTCGGGGCAGCTTTGCCACGTCGACCAGCTCGACGTGCGCGCCGAGGCCGTCGAGCA
>DATFGA010000209.1:0-4165 GCA_035249775.1 Nocardioidaceae bacterium
TCCGGGCACGCCGGTGTTGTTCTACGGCGAAGAGATCGGAATGGGCGAGAACCTCGAGATCCCCGGCCGGCTCTCGGTGCGCAGCCCGATGCAGTGGACTGACCAGAAGAACGGCGGGTTCTCCACGGCCACCTCGTCGCGGCTCAGACGACCGGTGGTCGAGGGCCCGTTCGGCCCCGATCACGTCAACGTCGGCGCCCAGCGGGAGGATCCCGACTCGTTGCTCAACTTCATCTCGCTGCTGATCCGCCGGTACCGGCAGTCACCCGAGCTCGGCTGGGCCGACCTGCAGGTGCTCGACCAGCCGCTCCGCCACGTCTTGGCCCACGAGTGCCGCTGGGACGACCGGCGATTGGTCGCCGTGCACAACCTGGGTCCGGACAGCTGCACCGTTCCCCTCCAGCTCGACGAGTGCGACGACACGTGGCACCTGGTCGACCTGCTGCAGAACGGCACCACCCCGATCGACGAGAAGGGGCAGGTGGAGCTCACCCTGGACGGCTACGGCTACCGGTGGCTGAGGCTGATGTCGTCCGGCAGCCGCCGTCTCGCCTGACGCGGCGCACCTCCGGCCGCACCGATGACTTCCGGCACGATCCAGGGTCTGATCGGGTGCACACCACCAGCGAGCAGCGAGGAGCACCATCGTGACCACCACCGACTGGACGACCGAGGAAAAGGGCACCGGGGAGTACGTCGACGTCAACGGCATCAACCTCTACGTCGAGACCCATGGGACCGGGCAGCCGCTGATCCTGCTGCACGGCGGACTCGGCTCCGGCGAGATGTTCGGCCCGGTCCTTCCCGCTCTGACCGAGCTCCACCGGGTGATCACCGTCGACCTGCAGGGCCACGGTCGCACCGCGGACATCGACCGGCCGCTCGACATCAGGCTGATGGCCGACGACATCGGCGCCCTCATCGACCACCTCGGCCTGGACGAGGTCGATCTCGTCGGCTACTCGCTCGGCGGCGGCGTAGCGCTGCAGACGGCTCTGAGGCACCCTGCCCACGTGCGCAGGCTCGTCACCTGCTCGGCGAACATCCGGCGCGACGCGATCTACCCGGAGATGCTCGCCCAGCAGGGCCAGGTGAACGCGGCGGCCATGGAGTTCATGAAGGACACGCCGATGTACGAGCTCTACCAGCGGGTCGCGCCGCACCCCGACGACTTCCCCCGGTTGCTGGACAAGATCGGCGCCGCGATGGCGAAGGACTTCGACTTCACCGAGGAGGTCCGCGGTCTCCAGATGCCGACCCTGGTCGTTGCCGCGGACGCCGACATGGCGCCGCCGAGCCACTACGTCGAGGTCTTCGAGCTGCTCGACGGTGGCCTGCGCGACGGCGGCTGGATGGGCGAGAACCGGCCACATGGTGGACACGCGCTGGCGATCCTGCCCGGCCTGACCCACTACAACATCTTCAGCTCTCCGCTGCTCGTCGCGACGGTCCTCGCCTTCCTCGACGCGCAGCCGAGCTGACCGGAGGCGAGCGTGCGGAAGGCCGAGACCCTGGATGTCGGCGACACCGTGACGGTCCGGCTGGCCGTCAACCTCTGACCGGGCCGCTCACCCGGCGATCTGTCCCCGACGTCGAGCCGACACCCGGGAACCGGTGCCGAGGTCGGCGCGCTGGCCGGCCTGCCACCCGGACCGGCCGCCGCTGCCGGAGAGCTGACGGGCCTTGGCCTTGCGCAGGTAGGGGTACTCGTCGGTGACGGCGGCGCTCACCACGGCGGACCGGTCCGCGAGCACCAGCGACACGCTCCGGCCCGTGGACTCCGGGCGGGCCTGCTCCGCCTGCGACTCTGCCCGGCGCTCGGCGTCGCGCAGCCGGCGGCTGACCGCCGTGGTGAACCCGGCCAGCCAGGACCGACGGAACGCGGCGGTGCTCTCGCCGAACGGTGCCGGCGTCCGGGCCAGCGTCGAGGTGGCCTGCAGCAGCAGGCTGGTGTAGAGCAGCTCGGCGCGCAGCAGGTCCGACTCGTAGCCGAACAGGTGCAACGACAGCTGCTTCGCTCCGCCGACGTAGCGTGCGCGCTGGACCGAGCGGCAGCGCAGCTCGAACGCGACGCTGCTGAGCAGGCCGGCCTTGTCCAGCGCGTAGGGCGGGTCGAGGACGACGACCCGGTCGCCGACCACGTCGGAGGTCGGGTCCGCCTGGGCCAGCAGCGCGCGGTCGATGCCGTAGGCCGCGATCAGGTCAGCGGCCTTGGCGGTGTAGGTCTCCGCTTCCTCCGGCGTCGCCGCCGGGTCCTCTGCCTTGGCGAGGATCTTGCGCACCTTGGCGAGGATCTCTTGTTCGGTCATGTCCGAGAACCATTCTGTGTGATCGGGTAGGTCCTCCGAACCGTGGCACCGGGCACGGACAGTTCGCCGGGTTCGCCCGGCGTTGTCCACAGCGGGTCAGCTGGCGACGGTGGCGACGACCCGGGACCGGACCACCGGATCGGCCCACTGCTGTGCGGTGCCGACCAGCCGGTAGCTCGAGAAGAGCAGGAACGGCATCGCGATCAGCACCGACCAGTGCCAGTCGGAGATCCGGGCGGTGACCGTGAACACCATCCCGGTGAGGGTGGTGGACAGCGCCAGCCTCGCCGAGTAGCCGACCATCACCAGCGGCGGTGCCGGCGTTGCCCGGGCGCTGCGCATGTCGACGGAGAACGGTCGCCGTACCGACCAGCGCAGCGACGCCCCGACCACCTGCACGGTGACCACGACCGTCGCGGACAGCACCGCGACCAGCTGGGACAGCGTCGGCACTCCGGCGCGGACCGAGGCCAGCAGGAGGGTGAGCAGGCTGGCCAGCAGGAGCACCTCGACCAGGACCATCACCCGGGACGCGAAGGCCACGGTCGCTGCCACCGGCAGGCTGTCCCGCCAGAGCGCTCCGCGTCCGTCCAGGCACCAGGAGTTCACCCCGAACAGCAGCGCGCCGCCGGAGGCGACCAGTCCGGGCAGGATGCACAACATCGCCCACTCCAGTGCGCCGGCCAGGGCGACGAGGCCGGGCAGCACCGCCAGCACCGCGAGGCCCCGTCGCAGTGGGACCGACCGCCAGATGCCGACCCGGTCGGTCCGGACCAGCGCCGCGAAGTCCGAGGCGGGGTTGGCCCGCGGTGACTGGACCGAGCTCTCCAGGCGCAGCTCGTCACGGGCCGGCCTGCGGGACACCGCGTGCGCCATCAGGGCACCTGCGACGACAGCGAGCACCCCGAGTACGACGAGCCAGGTGATCGCCGTGAACCAGCCGGCCCAGGCACCGCCCGAGCCGTAGAGGGCGGCCAGGGCGACCTGCAGCGTCGGCGCCTCGTCGAGCAGGGGGACCAGCCGGTCGGTCGCGATGAGCACGGCCGTCGTGACGATGAGGGCGAGGACCAGGAGGCGCAGCGTCCAGTCACCTCGGGGCCCACGTCGTACCCACTCGGCCGTCCACGCGACCGCCTGGGCCAGCGCGGTCGCCACGAAGAGCCAGAGCAGCACCGGGACCTGCGCAGCCAGCAACCCCTTGGTCCCCACCACGAACGCGGTCGCGCCGAGGACCGTCCAGCCCTGCATCAGCCAGGCGATGTTCAGCGGCGCCATCAGCAGCGCGCCGAGGTGGTCCGTGGTCGGACTGACCGGGAAGGCCACGGCCTGTTCCCGCGGCAGCAGCTCGCGACCACCACCGGACGCCACCGCCGAGACGATCGCGATCACCAGCACGCCGAGGTAGGCGCTGGGCAGCAGCAGGAGGATGTCGGCGGACAGCACCAGGGTCTGGCCCTCGCTGCCGGGGGCACCCGGCAGGTACGCCGGCAGCCACCCCGCGAGCACGGTCAGCACCGCGATCACGCCGAAAGCACTCAGTGCTGTGCGCCGGCTCCGTCCACGCAGGGCGGCTCCGCGGAACCGGAGCAGGGGTACGACGTCCGTGGTGGCTCGTCGCGCCTCGGTCCCCCTGTCTCGCGTCCGCTCAGTCCAGGAGCGCGCGGTAGACACCGGCACCGTCCTCGCCGCTCATGTCGTGGGCCGACACCTCGGCGACCGCGGAACCTCCCCTGAGCACGATCGCGTGCTCACACGCCTGGACGGCCAGCTCGCGCAGGTGGGTTGAGACCAGGACGGCGGCTCCGCGCGCCCGGGCGTCGGCGATCACGTCCATGGTCGCCTCGACGCCGAGCGGG
>DATFGA010000210.1:0-7954 GCA_035249775.1 Nocardioidaceae bacterium
TCCTCGCTCGAGGTCTCGTCCGTGTCGCTTTCCTCCTCGGACTGTGCGTCCTCGTGGGACTTGGTGACGTTGCCGTCCTTGATCTCGCCGCGCCAGCCCTCGAGCTCCTCCTGCTCCTGCTCCAGCAGCGTGTGCGTGGAGACGTGGCGCCGGAAGTGCTTGAGCTCGAGGCGCGCGCGCCGGCCCTGGGCACGCCAGATGTTGCCGGTGTGCTCGAACAGGCCGCCGGGGTGGTACTCGAGCGTCATCAGGATGCGGGTCAGGTTCGGTGCGAGCTCGTGGAACGTCACCGCTCCGTTGACCCGGCCCTTCTCGCCGCTCGACTTCCAGACGATCTTCTCGTCGGGAACCTGCTCGACGATCTCCGACTCCCAGGTCCGCTTGGACCACAGGATCTTGGCCTGCCACTTCATCTTCTCGTCGGATTCCTGGCTGACGTTCTCCACCTTCTTCATGAAGGAGGGAAAGTCCTCGAACTGCGTCCACTGGTTGTAGGCGACCGAGCGGGGCACCGGCACGTCGATCTCCTCGACGATGTTGGTGACCTTCAGCTTCTTGTCGGCGTCACCGCCACCGCCCTTGCCGAGCGCCTTCCCGACGGCGTCCTTTGCCTTCGAGGCGGTCGCCTTCACGACGCCGGTGGCAGGTGCGTCGCCCTTGGCGATGTTGCTCGCTGCCTTGCCGGCGACCCCCGCTCCGGAGCCGACGTTGTTCAGCTTGCTGGTGATGCCCTCTACCTTGTTCTCCGCCTTCGAGACTCCGCCCTCGAAAAGGGCCAGGCCGAAGTTCTGCGCCTCCTGGATCAGCCGGCCGACCGGCAGCTGTGAGGTGATGCCCGACTTGCTCGAAGACGAGCCGTTCGACTGGCTGTCCTTCTCTGACGACGTGGTGTCAGTCATCGCTGCTCATCCTCTCGTCGGTGCGGAGCTGCGGCTCCGTCGCGAACGCCGAGCCTTCGGCGCCGGCGGCTCTTCCTCGTCGGCCGGCTCTTCCTCGTCCTCGGCCGGCTCGTCGGCCTCGGCAGAATCGTCGAGGTCCTCGCTCTCGTCGTACTCGTCCTCAGGCTCCTCCGACTCCTCCGACTCGTCCAGGTCCTCGGTGTCTTCAGTGTCTTCGGTGTCCCCCGACTCGTACTCGTCCTCGGGCTCGCCCTCATCCGTGTCACCGGACTCTTCGCCCTCGTCGTACTCGTCCTCAGGCTCGTCCGACTCCTCGGTGTCCTCGGCCTCCTCGGCTTCGTCGTACTCGTCCTCGGGCTCCTCCGACTCGTCCTGGTCCTCGGTGTCCTCGGTGTCTTCGCTGTCCTCAGACTCGTACTCGTCCTCGGGCTGACCCTCATCCGTGTCGCCGGACTCTTCGCCCTCGTCGTACTCGTCCGCCGGCTCGTCCGAACCTTCGTCCTGCGACTCCTCGGACTCCTCGGCTTCGTCGTACTCGTCCTCGGGCTGCTCCGACTCGTCGGCCTGCGCGGACTCGTCCTCACCCTCGTCCTCGTCGGACTTCGAGCCAGCACCGCGAAGCTGGTCACTGCGACTGGCCAGCTTGTCGCTGACCGTGTTCATGCGCGCCGCTACCGTGGCCATCGCTGCGGACTTGCCGGCGTCCATGAGGTCACCGCCGAGCTTCTGCACCTGTGGGTTCGACAGGAGTCCGGAGCTCTTCTGCTGCACCAGATCCTTGCCCTGCTCCCGAACCTTGTCGTTCAGAAGAGCTGACCCGAGCAGGAAAGCCCACCGCAGCTTGTGGAATCGGCCGAGCACATAGGCGGCGCCCATTGCTGTTGCGACCTGTGGCGTACTAGGCATGATGAAATGCTCCTCCCGTGGTGACCCGCGTCACCACCCCACAAGGCACGTACCCGCGATGTCGGTCCGAAAACCCACCCAGCGTTGTCGATGCGCTCCCGGGTGTCGTTCGGAGCGTGGCGAGGCGTCAGCTGCGGAGGTACGACGCGCCGTTCACGTCGATGATCGTGCCCGTGGAGAACCGGGCCTCCTCGGACGCTAGCCAGAACACTGCGGCCGCGACCTCCTCGGGACGGGCCACCCGCCCGAACGGCGACTGGTTCCGCACCGCGTCACCACCGGGCCCGTCGAGCACCTCGCGTGCCATCTCGGTCTGCACGAAACCCGGCGCCACCGTGCCGACCCGGATGTCGTGCGGAGCGAGCACCAGTGCCATCGACTGGCCGAACGCGTTGAGGCCCGCCTTCGAGGCGCCGTACGCGGGGTTGTTCGGTTCGCCGCGGAACGCACCGCGGCTCGACACGTTCACCACCGCGCCGCCGCCGGCCCGGCGCAGGTGTGGGAGCGCGCAGAATGTGGCGTTGGCCGCACCGGTCAGGTTGGTGGCGATTGTCCGGGACCAGGCCTCCTGCCACTGCTCGTACGACGTGTCCAGTGGTGGATGCGCCACGAAGATGCCGGCGTTGTTCACCAGCACGTCCAGGCGGCCCAGCCGGCTCGCTGCGGCGTCGACCGCCTCCTTGACCGCGTCGGCGTCGGCCATGTCGGCCTGCACCGTCAGGTGGCCCTGGCCAGGGAGTGAGTCGACCACGGTTCGAGCCTCGGCCGCGGACCGGTTGTAGTGCACGGCAACGCGGTCACCGGCCTCGGCGAACATCGCGGCGATGGCCCGACCGATCCCACGCGAGGCACCGGTCACCAGGACGCCCCGGTTCACCGGCCGAGCTCCTTGACCCCGGCGACCAGGCGGGCCACGTCGTCCTCGTCGGTGTAGGGGGCCAGCCCGGCGCGCACGGCACCATTCTCACCGAGGCCCAGCCAGCGGGCCGCCTCGATCGCATAGAAGTGGCTGGCCGGCGCGTTGACACCCGACCGGGCGAGGTGCTCATAGACCTCGCGGGGCGAGTGACCCGCCAGGGAGAACAACGCCGTGGGGGTGCGCCGCTTCGGCGAACCGTGCAGCGTGACGCCGTCGATCGCGGAGAGCCCGTCGAGCATCGTCGCGAACAGCCGGTCCTCGTGCTCCTCGACGGCCCGCATCGACTCCTGCAGCCGCGTCCGGCGGTCCTCTGCCGACGAGGCGAGGCCGGCGAGGAAGTCGATCGCCGCGGTGGTTCCGGCGAGCAGCTCGTACGGCAGCGTGCCGAGCTCGAACCGCTCCGGTACGTCGTTGCTCGACGGAAGCAGCTTGTCCGGGTGGAGCTCCTCGAGCAAGGACGGGGCGGCGACCACCAGACCGTGGTGCGGACCGAGGAACTTGTAGGGCGAGCAGGCGTAGAAGTCGGCGCCGAGATCACCGACCGAGATCGGCGCGTGCGGAGTCAGGTGGACCCCGTCCACGTAGACCAACGCGCCCACCGCGTGTGCCGCGTCCACGATGGTGGGGATGTCCGGCCTGGTCCCGAGGAGGTTCGACGCTCCGGTGACGGCCACCAGCCGGGTCTTCGGCGACAGCACGGCGGCCACCGAGTCGACGTCGAGCTCGGCCGTCTCCCGGTCGAAGGCAGCCCAGCGGACGGTGACCCCGGCGGACTCCGCGGCGGTGACCCACGGCCGGATGTTGGCGTCGTGGTCGAGCCGGGTCACGACCACCTCGTCGCCGGGACCCCACTGTTTCGCCAGGGCGCGGGACAGGTCATAGGTCGCCTGCGTCATGGAGCGGGCGAAGACCACGCCCTCCGCCGTACACCCGAGCAGGTCCGCCACAGCTGCTCGTGCGCCTGCTACCACCGCATCGGCGCACTGCTCGGCGGCGGTGACCGTGCCCCGGTTGGAGATGCCGGAGGTGAGGGTGCCGGCGACGGCGTCGGCCACCTCGGTCGGGACCTGCGTCCCGCCGGGTCCGTCGAAGTACGCGACGCCCTGGTCCAGCGCCGGGAAGGAGGTCCGCACACGTGCCACGTCAAGGTCCATGCGCCCATCCTGCCCGAGCGGACCGAGGTCCCTCGATCGGGTGGCAATCGGGTTGGCGCCCGCCGGTAGGCTGAATATGGTGAGGCGACGCACGACTGGTGCGACGCGGGCCCCGTCCTGACCTCCCAACAGGGCGGGGCCTCTTCGTGTCCGGACCCGGTCAGGGAAGATGGGAATCTGATGAGTCTCACCGAACGTCTGCCCCCGTCCGCGCAGGACGACCCCGACGCGCTCTACGACGCGTTCGGCGGCTGGGCCGAGGACCAGGGCCTGGTGCTCTACCCGGCGCAGGAAGAGGCGCTGATCGAGGTGATGACCGGAGCCAACCTGATCCTGTCCACGCCCACCGGGTCCGGAAAGAGCCTCGTCGCAACAGGTGCGCACTTCGCAGCGATGGCGACCGGGCGGCGTACCTTCTACACCGCTCCGATCAAGGCGCTGGTCTCGGAGAAGTTCTTCGGCCTCTGCGCGATCTTCGGCGCGGCCAACGTCGGCATGCTCACCGGTGACGCCGCGGTCAACAGCAAGGCGCCGATCATCTGCTGCACCGCCGAGGTGCTCGCCAACATCGCCCTGCGCGAGGGAGCCGAAGCCGACATCGGCCAGGTGGTGATGGATGAGTTCCACTTCTACTCCGAGCCCGACCGCGGCTGGGCCTGGCAGGTCCCGTTGCTGGAGCTGCCGCAGGCCCAGTTCATCCTGATGTCCGCGACCCTCGGCGACGTCACCCGTTTCCAGGAGGACCTCACCCTGCGCACCGGCCGGGACACTGCGGTCGTGTCATCGGTGCAGCGGCCGGTTCCGCTGTCCTACACCTGGGCCCTTACTCCGCTGCACGAGACCCTCGAGGAGCTGCTGAGCACCCATCAGGCACCGGTCTACGTCGTGCACTTCACCCAGGCAGCCGCGCTCGAACGCGCGCAGGCCTTGATGAGCATCAACGTGTGCACCCGTGAGGAGAAGGACCGGATCGCCGAGCTGATCGGCGGCTTCCGGTTCAGCCGCGGCTTCGGCAGGACGCTGTCCCGGCTGGTCCGGCACGGTATCGGGGTGCACCACGCCGGGATGCTGCCGAAGTACCGCCGGCTGGTCGAGCAGCTCGCACAGTCCGGGCTGCTCAAGGTCATCTGCGGGACGGACACGCTGGGCGTCGGCATCAACGTGCCGATCCGGACCGTCGTCCTCACCGGGCTGACCAAGTTCGACGGGTCACGGCAGCGGATGCTCAAGGCGCGCGAGTTCCACCAGATCGCGGGACGGGCCGGCCGGGCCGGTTACGACACGTCGGGAGCGGTCGTTGTCCAGGCCCCGGACCACGTGATCGAGAACCACAAGGCGCTCGCCAAGGCCGGCGACGACCCGAAGAAGCAGCGGAAGGTGCAGCGCAAGAAGCCGCCGGAGGGGTTCGTGTCCTGGACCGAGGACACCTTCCACCGGCTGGTGGAGGCGGAGCCGGAACCGTTGGTGTCCCGGATGCGGGTCAGCCACTCGATGCTGCTCAACGTGATCGCGCGTGAGGGTGACGCGTTCGAGGCGATGCGGCGGCTGCTGCGCGAGAACCACGAGGAGTCCCGCAAGCAGGTCCGGCTGGTGCGTCGGGCGATCGCGATCTACCGCAGCCTGCTGTCTGCCGGTGTGGTGGAACGGATCGACCCGCCCGAGCAGTCCGGCCGGATGGTGCGGCTGATCGAGGACCTCCAGCTCGACTTCGCGCTGAACCAGCCGCTGTCGACGTACGCGCTGGCCACGTTCGACACGCTCGACCCCGAGTCGCCGACCTACGCGCTCGACGTGGTCTCGGTGCTCGAGGCGACCCTTGAGGACCCCAGGCCGGTGCTGTCGGCGCAGCAGTTCAAGGCGCGCGGCGAGGCGGTGGCCGAGATGAAGGCCGACGGGGTCGAGTACGACGAGCGGATGGAGCTGCTCGAGGAGGTGAGCTGGCCCAAGCCGCTGGTCGAGCTGCTCGAGACGACCTACGAGATGTACCGCAAGGGGCATCCCTGGATAGGGGAGACCGCTGTCTCGCCCAAGTCGGTGGTCCGTGACATGTACGAGCGGGCGATGACCTTCGGGGAGTACGTCGCGTTCTACGGCCTGACCCGGTCCGAGGGGCTGGTCCTGCGCTACCTGACCGACGCCTACCGCGCCCTCCGCCAGACCGTCCCGGACAGCGTGAAGACCGAGGAGCTCACCGACATCATCGAGTGGCTCGGCGAGGTGGTCCGGCAGACCGACTCCAGCCTCCTCGACGAGTGGGAGCAGCTGACCGACCCGGACCGGCCCGATGAGGTCACCGAGGTCAAGCCCGCCCAGCCGAAGGCGATCACCGCGAACGACCGGGCGTTCCGGGTGCTGGTGCGCAACGCGATGTTCCGGCGGGTCGAGCTGGCCGCGCGCCGGCGCTGGGACGAGCTGGCCGAGCTCTCCGAGGCCCTGGACGCCGATGCGTGGCGGGCGGCGGTCGAGCCGTACTTCGAGGAGCACGACGAGATCGGCACCGGTCCGGACGCCCGTGGTCCGCGGATGCTGCTGATCGAGCGGGAGCCGACGCGCTGGCGGATCCAGCAGATCATCGACGACCCGGAGGGCGACCACGACTGGCGGATCACCGCCGAGGTCGACCTGGCCGCCTCGGACGAGGCCGGCGAGCTGGTGCTGGTCGACGTCGGCTTCCACCAGCTGTGACGCGGGCGGCCCTGATGCGGGGGCTCTGACGCGGTGGGTCTGGCGCGGTGGCTCTGACGCGGCGCGGCGGCGCGCGACAATGCCGGCGGACGGCTCCGATGATTGGACGGCGAACGGTCGGGTAACCGCTCCTTGGTTTTCACAGACAAGGAGAAAGACATGGATATCGGCGAAAGTTTCGGTAGAGCGGTCGACGGGTTCTTCGAGTTCCTGCCGAACCTGCTCGGCTTCCTGGTGCTCCTGCTCATCGGTTACCTGGTCGCCAAGCTCGTGTCCAAGGCCGTGCAGAAGGGCCTGGAGAGCGCCGGCGTGGACCGCAAGCTCGAGGAGTCCGACGGCAGCAAGTACGTCGACATGGTGATGTCCGGGGCCCGGCCCTCGCGAGGCATCGCACTGGTGGTGTTCTGGCTGATCTTCGCGTTCTTCCTGTTCTCGGCGATCGGCGCGCTCGGCATCCCGGCGCTGACCACGTTCATGAACCAGGTGCTCGCCTACCTGCCCAACATCATCGCCGCGATCATCATCTTCGTGGTGGCGGCCGTGATCGCCGGTGCGATCGCCGCGGGCGTCTCCCGGATGATGGGTGACACCCCCACCGGCAAGATCATCGCCGCCGTGCTGCCGGCACTCGTCATGGTGATCGCGGTGTTCATGATCCTCGAGCAGCTGAAGATCGCCGAGGAGATCGTCCGGATCGCGTTCGCGGCCACGATGTTTGCCCTGGCACTCGGGCTCGCGCTCGCCTTCGGGCTCGGCGGGCGGCCGGTCGCGCAGCGGATGCTCGAGGACGCCTACCGCAAGGGACAGGAGGAGAAGGACCAGGTCAAGCGGGACATGCAGACGGGCCGGGACCGGGCCGAGGCCGAAGCGAGTCAGGTCGGTTCGCAGCCGGAGAGCTCGACGAGCACCAGCGGGACCACGCAGGCCTGGGACATGCCGGGTGACAACCCGCCGCCGCCCCGCTACTGAATCTCGCGAAAAATTTGGTTGAGGATTGCAGGACAATTCCGGTCGAACGTGGCAGTCTTCCTCCGAGGACGCGCCACCTGTAGCCAGGAAGTGCATCCTCGCAAGGCGCTCCTTGCCCGCCCCCCGTACGGGTCAAGGGGCGCCTTCTTCATGTCTCCAACCACGTGTCATGCGCCGCCGGGCTGGAAAGCGCGTGAGCCGGTCACCGTGACCGGTTGGGGTGCGTCGGCGGGCTGGAAAGTGCGTGAGCCGGTCACCGTGACCTGTTCAGGCAACCCGCGCGATTCAGTCGGGGGACGCTGAATCCTCGCCACGTTCAGGGTTCAGTCGGTGGGTGCTGAATCAGGGGCCCCCGCCGTGGGCAGCGCCAGCCGGTCACCGTGACCGGTTCAGGCAACCCGCGCGATTCAGTCGGGAGATGC
>DATFGA010000211.1:0-4108 GCA_035249775.1 Nocardioidaceae bacterium
CGGCCTGAGCGCCGGCCGCAAACGGCTCAACAGCTGGATCTCCGGGCTTGGCGACCGGTTGGTCGCGGTCGACGTCGAGGGCACCACGGCGTACGTCGTGCGGGAGGACCTGGACTCCCTCGGAGCCGCCCGGCCCTCGAACGCGGTCCGGTTCCTTCCCGGGCACGACCAGTGGGTGATGGGACCCGGCACCAAGGACGTCCACATCACCCCGCAGTCCCGACGGGACCTCGTCACCCGCAAGGCCAATCCGGTGATCGTCGGCGGTGTCGTGTGCGGGACATGGGCACGGAAGGGTGACCAGCTCACGGTCAGCTGGCTCGACGAGCGGCGGCGGCCCGAGGAGGCCATCGAGCAGGAGGCCGCGCGGCTGGCCGGCATCCTCGGCCGCGGCCTGCACCTGAAACTGATCTCATAGCCGCCGTCGAACTGTCGCCGTAAGACGCGCCCGACCATGATGCATGCGACCTGGCAGGTAGATGGCACAGAGGCTGTTCCCCGAGATCGGGAACAGCCTCTGCCCAGTCACTTCACTGGTGGGCGATACTGGGTTTGAACCAGTGACCTCTTCCGTGTCAAGGAAGCGCGCTACCGCTGCGCCAATCGCCCGTGATGTCCCAAAGTCCCACACTACGGAGCTTCGAGCAATCGAGGTGGAGACGGGATTTGAACCCGTGTAGACGGATTTGCAGTCCGTTGCCTCGCCTCTCGGCCACTCCACCAAGGAGGGGACCTGCGACCCTTCTCCGAGCGGACGACGAGGCTCGAACTCGCGACCTCAACCTTGGCAAGGTTGCGCTCTACCAACTGAGCTACGTCCGCATGCAACATCCGGCAGGGAGCGTTTCCGCCCTCACCGTTCGTGCGTGGAAACTTTAGCCGAAGTCGCCCGAATGACAAATTCGGCCGGCCGGTCGCGTGTTCCGGGTTGTCCGGGCACAGGTTGGGGAGCGGATTCCGCACCAGGTACGGGATCCGCTCCCCAGTCTGTGCGGGGTGCGACATTACGCTCGACCCCATGCGTGCATGGGTGAACGGCCGACTCCTCGAGGACCCGTCGGCCCCGGCGATCACGGTCAGCGACCACGGGTTCACGGTCGGCGACGGCGTGTTCGAGGCGGTGAAGGTCGTCGACGGCACACCGTTCGCGCTCTCCCGGCACCTGGAGCGGCTGGCCTTCTCGGCGCGCGGGATGGGTCTGCCGGCGGTGGACCTCGACGAGGTGCGGCGAGGAGTGTGCGCCGTACTCGAGAACCAGCCCCTGCAGCTCGGCCGGCTGCGGATCACCTACACCGGCGGGGTCGCGCCGCTCGGTTCGGGCCGCGGCGACGAGCCGCCGACGCTGGTCGTGGTCGCCGACGCGCTGAGTACCCGCGGTTCCACGACCGACGTGGTGACGGTGCCGTGGCCGCGCAACGAGCGGGGTGCGCTGGCCGGGCTGAAGACCACGTCGTACGCCGAGAACGTGGTCGCGCTGGCCCATGCGGCCGAACGCGGCGCCACCGAGGCGATCTTCGCGAACCTGGCCGGCAACCTGTGCGAGGGGACCGGGTCCAACGTCTTCTACGTCCTCGACGGCGAGCTGCGGACGCCGACCCTGGCCTCCGGCTGCCTGGCCGGGATCAGCCGCGCCCTGCTGCTGGAGTGGTACGGCGCGCGCGAGGTCGACGAGCCCGTCGAGGTGCTCCGAGTGGCGAGTGAGATCTTCCTGGTCTCCACGACCCGCGACGTGCAGGGGGTACGGCGATGCGACGACCGTGACCTGGAGGCACCGGGGCCGATCACCCGGGACGCGATGCAGGTGTGGGCGCGGCGGGAGGCCGAGCACCCGGACCCGTGAGCGGCGGTCAGAGACCGGCGCGCTGGCGTTCCCGGTAGGCGGCGACGTGCATCCGGTTGCCGCAGGTCCGGGCGTCGCAATAGCGCTTGGAACGGTTGCGGGACAGGTCGACGAGGACCTGGTCGCAGTCGGCGGCCTCGCAGCTGCGGAGCCGGTCCACCTCACCGAGGGAGACGACGTGCGCGAGGGCCATCCCGCAGTCGACCGCGAGGTGCTCGGCCAGGGACGCCCCGGGCGAGAAGTAGTGCATGTGCCAGCTGTAACCGTCGTGGTCGGTCAGCCGCGGGGTCACCGGTGACCGGCCGACCAGGGAGTTGATGATCCGGGCGGCGTGGGCGTCGTCGGTGGTTCCGAACACCGGCCGGATCACGTCGCGCAGCTGGTGGACCGCCTGCAGGTCGCTCCGGGTCAACGAGGACACCTCGCTGACCTCGTGCCGGACCACGAACTCGGCGAGCGCGTCCAGGTCGGGCAGCCGCTCCTCCGTGTTGACCGACGGGGAGGAGTTCACCAGGTCCACGACACAGGCCAGCGAGTGCTCGGTGTCGTGGCTGAACAGCACCGCCGGTCCTCTCGTCAGTAGTGGATCTTGGATGACCCTAACGAAGAACGACTCAGGCGAGCTCGGCGTCGAGGATGGCCAGGATGGCCCCGTCGACGTCGATGTACTCCGACTCGGTCCCCGGCCGGACCGCCTTGTGCATCCGCTCCACGAAGCTGGACAGGTCACCGGTGCGGGCCTGCACCAGCGCCTCGCCGTCCGGCGAGCAGAGCTCGATGATGACCACGGCGTGTCCGTCCGCGTCGAGGCAGGGCCACACGTGCACGTCGCCGTCACCGGAGGGCTCGTAAAGTCCCTCGGTGAGCAGCTCGCGGCCGAAGGTCCAGCGGACCTGGCTGTGCCCGGTCATGAAGACCGTGGTCACGGCGTAGGGGTCACGCGGGTCGAAGTGCAGCTCGGCCTCGATCGGGGTCGCTGCGCCGGTCGCGTCGATCAGGTCCAGTGCCAGTGGCTGAGTCACTGCCAACGGCGTGGTGTTCGTCGAGAAGTCCATCATGCTCGCCTTTCCTCCCAGAGCGGTTCGATGAGGAGACGTTGATTGGTTGGCCCTATGACGAGAAAAACTCGCTGGGACAAGACTTTTTTCTGGAGCACCCCAGCGGTTGGGGTAGTGTGTCCGGATTTGCGTCGTTCTGTACCCCGAATTTCGCTCGACAACGTCGATACGCTCAAAGCAGTGGTCTACAGGATCTCGGGGGATGGGGTGGGGTGGGGCGAGCCATGACAAACGCCTCGTTGGGGGCCGGACCGGCCGAGACGGGACGGGTTCGGGGGCGCCTTCATCAGCGGATGCACGCCAACCCCGTGCTCGCGTTGACCAGCAAGGTCGCGGTCACCACGGTCGGCGGGCTGGTCGTCCTGGCCGGGATGGTGATGATGGTGACCCCGGGCCCCGGCATCGTCGGGGTCGCGGTCGGGCTCGGAATCCTCGCGACCGAGTGGGACTGGGCGGATCGCTGGCTCCGGGTCGCCCGGGTCAAGGCCGCCGAGGCGAAGGCGAAGGCCGAGGCGATGGACCCGAGGGTACGGCGCCGCCGGCTCCTGCTTGCAGGCCTGGCAATCCTCGCGCTGGCCGGTGTGGTGTTGGCCTATCTGCTGGTCTTCGACTGGCCCTCGCTGGCGGTGACCGGGTGGAACCTGGTCCAGGGGCTGGCCGGGTGGGTTCCCGAGCTACCCGGGATGTGAGGATCGACGCGATCATGCGCTAATCTTTCCGGCGCACTAGCAACAGGGGCGATTGGCGCAGTGGTAGCGCGCTTCGTTCACACCGAAGAGGTCACTGGTTCGAACCCAGTATCGCCCACCAGCGAAGTGACTGGTCAGAGGCTGTTCCCGATTGCGGGAGCAGCCTCTGTGCCATATATGCGCTATATCGCATGCAGCTCAGGGCGCAGACGAAGGCGCAGCCTCCGGCGTCGATCACCTGGCCAGTCCATTTCGGGTCTCGGCAGGGCAGGACACGGCTTCGGGCGCGGTCGAAGTCACTTCCGCATTTGCCGAAATCCTTTTCTGAGGACGTTGTAAAACCGGTCCGGTCCGGTCCGGTGGGCAGAGAGTCCCGACATGAACAACGACATGGCGTCCCCGCGGGCTCAGCCATGCTGCAACGGTCGGAGAACGCTGATCGGTTAACGGCGACCGCCATGGACTGAATGTGAAGGCTGGGGAAGTGGCGCCCAGCACATTTGAAGGTTTGGTGCTTTTTA
>DATFGA010000212.1:0-17673 GCA_035249775.1 Nocardioidaceae bacterium
CAAACGTACGTCGATCATGGTGCCACCCCCCGGTGGACCGACTCGCAAAATGAGGCCTCGCACAGCCTTCGCACCCATACTCCAACACGCGGGCGGAGACACGCCAGCCGTCGCGCGGTCTAGAGGAGTGCCGTCCAGGACGTCGAGGCGTCGGTGACGTTCGCGCTGAAGTCACCGGCGTAGTAGCCGTTGTGACTGTGCACGCACTGCGTGAACGTCCCCGACTCTTCCTCGATGACCTGCGTTGACACGGTTGGCTCCTTCGTAGTCCTCACTGTTATGACCTGTCGACCCGCGACAACTCATCGGCGAACACCAAGGTGACGAAGGAAATTCAGCTGCCGAGGACCAGGTGCGCGAGCTGGGACAGCTCCGGAGTGAGCGCCTGTTCCGCAACGGTGATCTCCTGGCCGCCGATGACGAAGGAGTAGACGAACCGGTCCGGCTGCGGCCGGCTCGTCCGCACCTCGGTGAAGTCGATCCGCGACAGCAGGTGTTCGACCTCAGGGGTGCGGGGATCGTCGCCCAGGGCGAGCTGACCGGATACGACGCGCCCCGCGAATCCTCCGGACCGGCGCACCTCCAGGACCTCAGGACGCTCCCCGCCTCTCGGGCCGTCCATACCGACGCCGCCACCCAGGTCCGCACCCATTCCAGAACCACCGGTGACCAGAGCAAGGCCGACGTCTGCCCATGCGCCGGCAACCACATCGGCCACATCCGGTGACACACCTTGGGCGGCATCGAGGGTGGCTTGCGCGAAGGTCGCGAAGTCGGTGTTCTCGCCGACCCCGGAGAGGAGCGCGGCGTACCAGATCGGCCCGGCCTGCTCCCACGAGGCGCCGCCCAGCCTCATGGCGACAAGGTAGAAGGCACGGTTGGGGATACCCGAGTTGAGGTGCACTCCCCCGTTGTCGTCCTGTGTCTCCACGTAGGCGTCGAGGTGGCCGACCTGCGGGTCGCGGCCGAGCACCGGGTCGTCGTACGCCGTTCCCGGTTGCGACATCGACCGCAGGGCCCGACCGTTCACCGCGGGCATGAAGATACCGGCGCCGATCAGCCAGTCGGCCTCGGCGGCGCTCTGCCCCAGCACGCGCTGCTTCACGCAGGAGGCGAACACGTCGGAGACCGACTCGTTCAGCGCGCCCGGCTGGCCCTGGTAGACGAACCCGGCGGTGTGGTGGATGACGGCGTGGCTGAGCTCATGCGCGAACACGTCGATCGGCTTGGTGAACCGGTCGAAGACCCGTCCGTCACCGTCACCGAACACCAGCTGCCGGCCGTCCCAGAACGCGTTGTCGTAGTTCTTCTCGTAGTGCACGGTGGCGATGACCGGTGCCCCACGTCCGTCGTACGAGTCACGTCCGAAGACGTCGCGGAACAGCGACACGGACGCCTGCGCGCCGGCGTACGCCTCGTCGACGGCGACATCACCGGAGACCGGCTCACCGGCCGACCGGACCGGCTCGCCGGGCAGCGACGCGGTGTTGTCGGCGGTGTGGATCGTCCACGCGTCGTCTCCGGACACCGCGAAGGACGGTGCGGCCGTGTCCACCACTGGCGGCGGCGTGGTCCGTCGGGACCGGAGCGACTCGTCGATCGCCAGCGTCGAGTGGCCGCACCGGGCGATCTCCGGGTCGACGTGGACCGAGGCGACACGGGCGAGCAGGTAGGGCGGGATGAAGTGGCATCGACTCATGGCACATGACTATCGGCCGCCACCGACACAAGTAAAGAGGTCGCCACTTCGGATGAGGGCGAGCTGGCCGGTCCAGACGAGACGTCTGCTTACCGTCCCGCGAGGGTTGGTGTCACAGCACGGTATCGCTGACGGCGAGCAGTGTGGCGCCGGTAACCAATATGCTCGCGGGCATGACCGCGTCCGGAGCGGTGGGCCGCATTCTCCGCAGCAACTCAGACCTGAGTCGGGTGGTCGCGGCGTACGGGCTGTTCGTCATCACGGAGTACGCCGCCTGGATGGCCGTGCTGGTCTTCGCATTCACGCAGGGCGGCGCCGCCGAGGCCGGCGTCGTTGCGATGGCGCAGCTGATCCCGACGGCGCTGGTCGCGCCGATGATCAGTTCTCTGGCCGACCGCGGAGCACCGGCTCGACTGCTGTTTGCTGGCTACCTCGCCCAGGCGGTCGGGATGGCGGCCATCGCGGTCGCCATCATGGCCGACGAAGCCCTGGTGGCCTACGGAGTCTCCGTACTCGCCTCTACGACCCTGACAACGACCCGCCCGGCACAGATGGCTGCACTGCCAACTCTGGCAACGGTTCCGCGTGATCTCACCGCCGCGAATATCGCGCTGGGATGGATGGAGAACGTCGGTGTCGTCGTCGCGGGGCTGCTGGCCGGCCTGCTGCTCTCCGCGGCCGGTCCACTGGCAGTGCTCGTCGCCACCACGCTTCTGATACTGGGCAGTGCCACGCTGGTCTTCGGGCTCGTCAACGCAACTGCCGCACTTGTGGCGCCGGCCAAGGAGCCAACGCGCCGGCCGGGTGCCGTCCATCTACTGATGCACTCGCCCGCCCCAAGGATGCTGGTGCTGCTGCTGGCCGCCGAGTCGATCGTCCTGGGCGCCCTGGACGTCCTCTACATCGTCCTGGCCATCGACGTACTCGGACTGGGTCAGGGTTGGGTCGGCTATCTCCAGACCGCTTTCGGCGTAGGTGGGATTGCGGCTGGTGTAGTGACCGCTCGACTACTGGGTCGTCGTCTGAGCCCAGCGATCGCGATTGCGGCGATCCTCGCGGGAACTGCGTTGGCTCTCACCGCGGTGGCGCCCGGGGTCATGCTCACTGCTTTCCTCATCGGCGGTGTCGGTGCCAGTCGCGCCGTGCTCGACGTCGCGGCGCGGACTCTGCTGCAGAGGGCTGTCCCGAGGAACGTCCTGGGCCGGGTGTTCGGGATAGTCGAGGCGTCGTACATGCTCGGGCTGGCTGCGGGGGCTCTGCTCGTCCCTGCCCTGTTCGCCCTCGGCGGGCATCGTCTAGCTGTCCTGGGAACAGCCGTCATCCTACCGATCGCCGGTGTTCTCGGCCTGCGCTCTCTGCTTCGCGTTGATTCAGGTGCGGCAGTGCAGGGACCGGAAGCGTCGTTGCTACGGTCCGTCCCGCTGTTCGCGGGCATGCCTCCACAGATTCTGGAGGACCTCGCCGGCTCGATGGAACGCCAGGAGATCCCACCCGGCACGGTATTGATCCGCGAGGGCGAACCGGGACGCGACTACTACGTGATCGGGTCCGGCGAGCTGGAGATCAGTCAAGCCGGCCGCTTCCTCCGCCGACTAGGCCGTGGCCAGGGGGTCGGGGAGATCGCGCTTCTGAAGGATGTCCCGCGGACGGCCACAGTGACGGCGACTACATCGAGCGTTCTCTATGTGCTGGGTCGGGACGCGTTCCTGGCCGCAGTAACGGGTCACCGGGGCTCTTATGACATCGCTCGGACGATTGCCGATCACCGCCAGACCAATGTCGATCCGTAGGCAACGACTCATGGCACAGGCCTATCGCCCACCGCCTACAGGTCCGTCGTCAGGCCAGACTGGCGCGGCGCCAGGCCCGGTCCCGGCGCGGCCGAGAAGCCCGACACGCCGCCCACCGCAGCGCCCCCAGAACCGCCGCCGGACACAGCACCGCCCAGCAGCACCCGCGTCATCGCGTTACGCGTGTCCAGCAGCTCGTCGAGCGCGGCGTCGAGATCATCGGCACTCACGTTGATCTCCCCGGAGCCGTCGGCCGCCGCAGCGATCACCGCCGAACGCCGCAGCAGCTCCTTGAGGAACGACGCGGTCACCCCCGCGGTCCGCGTGATGACGCTGTCCAGCCGGCTCTCGTCGACCCGAAGGTCCCCGCGGTACAACGCGAAGAGACGACGCCGCGCCTCGCTGTCCGGCAGCTCCAGCTCCACCGCCTGGTCCACCCGTCCGGGACGGCTGGCCAGGGCCGGTTCCAGGACGTCGGCGCGGTTGGTGGTCAGCAGGAAGACGACGTCGGCGTCCTCAGCCAGCCCGTCCATCTCGTTGAGCAGCTGGAACAGCAGCGGATGCTGGCCCGGGTGCATCCCGCGGTCCTCGGCGATCAGGTCGACGTCCTCGACCACGATCATCGCCGGCTGCAGGGTGCGCGCCACCGAGCATGCCTGCCCGATCAGGTACAGCGAGTCACCGGTCAGCTGCACGATCGTGGTGTCGGTGAGCCGGCTCATCAGATACCGCAACGTGTGTGTCTTGCCGACCCCGGGCGGGCCGTAGAGCAGGAGCCCTCGCTTGAGGTGCTGGCGCGCGGCGAGCAGCTGCTCGCGGTGCTCGGCGACCGCGACCACCTGCCGCCGGATCGTGGCCAGGGTCTCGGCCGGCAGGATCAGGTCGTCGTCGGCCATCGTCAGTCGGGCATGGAAACCGAGGACGGTCTGGCGCTCGCCGAACATGTGCCGGCCGAACGAGACGATCTGCCCGCGGTAGACGTTGTGCACCACCGTCAGGTCCCGGATCTCGGCGGCGATCCGGGCCGCTGCCTCGGGGTCGTCGGCCACGACCTGGACCATCACCGACTCCATCCCGCTGTCCGGCTCGGCCCCGCGCAGCAGCAGCGCTGCGCGACCGTTCGCGTCGTCGACCAGGTACAGCCCGCAACGCACACAGGCCCGCACGTCACCGCCTGGTCCACTCGCAAGGTTGACCCGGTTCACGTTGCCAGGACTGGTGCCGTGCATCTCCGCCCGGCCGCCCCAGCGCAGCATCTCCGAGAGCCCGAACTCGCGGTGCCGGAAGTTGACCACGCCGATCAGCTGGTGCGACCGTCCGGGGGCGGCGAGCCAGGCATCGAGACCGGCCTGCACGTTGACGTGGTCGTACGCCGGCCAGCACTCCTCGACGACCTCGAGGTCCACCGTGTCCACATCGAGATGTTCTCCGAGCAGCTTCCCGAACGTGACCCGGTCATCGGCCCTGGCGGCCCCGACCACACCGCGCCGGAACCGACGGGCGAGCTTGCCCAGGTCCGACAGCTGCAGCCGGTCTTCCGGACCGGCCGCGCCGGTGTTGTCGGATCCGGTCCCCCAAACGGCGAACGACCTCGACATGCGTTTCCCCCTCTGGTCTGCTGCGCCTGACACCCCAGTGTCGCGGGGACGGCCGCTCAGCGAAAGGGGGCCACCCGGAGGCAACCGGGTGGCCCCGCGAGCGATCAGGAGGACGCGACCGTCGAGTCGATGTTCGTCGCCTCGATGTAGGGCTCGGCCTCGAAGTCCTCGAGGACCACGTCGTCCATGTCGGTCTCGATGGCGTCCTCGACCTTCGGGACGTCCAGCGCCTTGTGCACGACGCCGGTCACCTCCACGACCGTGCCGGCCTCGAGGTTCTCCATCGCGTCCTTGTGAATGACCACCAGCGGTTCTACGTCGGTGTCCTCCGTGCCGGCGATCGTGAATGCCTGGTCGCCCAGGATCTCGTTGACCTCGGCGGACACGGTGACCGTCTCGCCCTCGTAGGACGTCACGTCGGTCTCGAAGTCCGAGTCGTACGCTCCGTCGTACGCGGAGCCGCCGTCCTCGCCGCCTTCCTGGACGTCCTCGACGCTGACGCCCTCCTCGCTGCCCGCGGTGTCCTCGCTGCAGGCGACCAGGCCGAACGTGGAGATCGTCAGCAGGCCCGCGGCCGCACCGCGGCCGAGTGGATGCGTTCTGTTGAGCAACATGGTGCCTCCTCTTCGTGCGGGTCGTTCGGACACTCTTCGCGTGCCCGGGGACCCACGGCAGCCATGCGTTCTGCGCGGGTTCGTAACCCTGTTGTCACGTGGACGCGACTGAGCCGTTACGAGGCCGCAACACTCAGGCCAGAACGGCGTCGACCGCGCTGCCGAGCACCTCACCGGCCCGCCCGCGCACGACCAGGTCGGCGAGGTCGTCGAGCGGGGTCGGCTCGTCGTTCACGATCGCGAGCGCTGCCCCGGAACGGATCGCCGCCACCGGCAGGTCGGCCGCGGGGTAGACCTGCAGCGAGGAACCCACCGCCAGCAACAGGTCCGCCGAGGACACCATCGCCAGCGCGGCATCGACCACGCCGGGCGTCAGCACCTGGCCGAAGGAGATCGTCGCCGACTTCACGATGCCGCCGCAGTCGGGGCAGGCGGGGTCGTCGTCACCGGCGTCGAGGCGCTCGAAGGCCCAGGCGTACGGCGCGGCGAACCCACAGCCTGCCGGCATCCCCTGTCGTGGGGAACGACCGATGCAGATCACCTCGCGCGCGGTCCCGTGGATCTCGACCACGTCGGGTGACCCGGCGAGCTGGTGGAGGCCGTCGATGTTCTGGGTGACCACACCGTGCATCCTGCCGGCCTCCGCGAGGCGGGCCAGCGCACGGTGCGCGGCGTTCGGCTCGACCCGCTGGGCGAAGAACTCCCGGCGCATGGCCCACGAGTTCGCGCGGACCTGCGCCGAGGCGACGTACCTGTCGAAGGTGAAGTCCCGCGGGTCGTAGCGGGTCCACACGCCACCCGGCGACCTGAAGTCCGGGATCCCGGACTCGGTCGAGATTCCGGCGCCGGTGAACGCGACGATCCGCTCGCTGCGGCGGATCAGTGCGGCCAGGTCGGTGTGGTCCGGACTCATCCGCGAAGGCTACGCCGACCCGGGCGCGATTTGCCGCTCGGCTCAGCCTTCCGGCTCCAGGGAGAGCAGGCCGCGCAGGACACCGTCGAGCTCGCCGACAGCGGCCGGGTCCGTGGTCTTCCAGGCCAGCACGCCGTCGGGACGGATCAGCGCGGCCCCACTCCAGCCCGTGATCTCCGGGGCGGCCGGGTGGACGGTGATCGGCACCCGCATCGAGTCCGTGGCGGCGGCAGCGGCGCTCGTCCAGTCCGGCGAGGTGTCGGTGACGAGGAGCGCGAACCCGGGACCGCCGAGGTCGACCGTCGAGGTCGGCCCCTCGTCATCGAGCACCAGGTGCGGCACCCTCGCGCCGACGGTCCAGTTCTGCTCCCGCGGGTTGTCCAGCTCCCGCTCCGGGGCGTCGTGGGCATGGACCGCCGAGGACCGGTAGACCGCGCCGAGCTCGATGGACGGTTCGTCCATCGGCGGCTGGAGGTCGTCCTGGGGCAGCGACGGGTCGACCCGGAGGACATAGCGGCTGTAGGCCTGTTCGACGGTCAGTCCGGAGATCGGCCGGCGTTCGGGGTCGTAGGAGTCCAGCAGCCCGGGGCCGGCGATTCCTCGGTGGACCAGGGCGAGCTTCCAGGCCAAGTTGTGCGCGTCCGCGAGCCCGGTGTTCCCGCCGAACCCACCGGTGGGCGGCATCACGTGCGCGGAGTCGCCGACCAGGAACACCCGTCCGGACCGGAACGACTCCGCGGTGGCGGCCTCCGCGCTCCACCGTTGGACGCTCTCCACGTCGACGGGCAGGTCGGCCGGCCCACCGAGGGCGGTGCGCACCAGCTCGATGCACCGCTCGACGGAGACGTCCTCACCGACCTGGGTGTTCCGGCTGCCGTCCGGACCCATCGTGGCGAACACCGCGAGGAAGCCGGAGTCGCCGGTGATCGAGAACCGGAAGAACCCGAGCAGCGCGGGATGGTTGACGTAGACGACGCTGAGGTTCCGGTCGCCGATCAGCGGGTTGACGTCGGCCTTGAAGTAGATCGTGATGCAGTCCGCGAAGCTGCCGCGCCCGGTCATCGGGATTCCCAGCTGCTTCCGGACGGAGCTGTGCGCACCGTCGGCGGCGACCAGGTAGTCGGCGGTGACCCGCTCCTCCGGCCCACCACCGCGCGGGCGGATCACCGCGCTGACGTGGTCGTCGTGCTGCTCGAACGAGACCAGCTCGGTCCCGAACAGGTGCTCGGCGCCCAGCTCGGCGGCACGGCGGCGCAGCACCGGCTCGAGTCCCACCTGGGTGATGAACAGGCGGGCGGTGGGACTCAGGTCCTCGACGCCGTCGTTGAACGAACGGAAGAAGTACATCAGCTCCTTGCCGCCGAGGCTCTCCACGGCGACGATCGCCCCGTTCTGCTTGAACTCGGCGGCCGCAGCGGTCTCGATCACCTCCTGCATGCCCACCGAGCGGAAGATCTCCATCGTGCGCTGGTGGAAGGACGCGGCCCGCGGATGGATCGCGGTGCCGGAGTGACTCTCCACGAGCAGGTGCTCAACACCTTGATCGGCGAGGAGCACCGAGGTGGAAAGCCCCACCAGGCTCCCGCCCACCACCAGGACCGGTACGTGTCGCTCCGACATGGCCACTCATTCCTTCCGTGCGAGGCCTACTCGGTCGCCCCGCTGAGCGACGACTTGTGCGTGTCGGCGGTGCGGAACTCCGTGTAGGTGTAGGGGTTGTCGAGGATCTTCGTCTCGGGGATCTCCGGGTGCATGCCCTGCTGCCAGGCTTCAGCGCCCAGCGCGGACTGCAGGTGCTCGACGGTCTCCTCGACCGTCCGACGGACCGCCGGGAGGTCGATGCCGACCAGCCGGTTCTCGTGCTTGACCACGCGGCCGTTGACCATCACGGTGTGCACGTCGCCACGCTGGGCCTGGAACGCGACATGGCCGTAGGGGTTGAGGATCGGGAACATCGCCGGCGAGTGGTCGTTCTTGATCAGCACGACGTCCGCCTTCTTGCCGGCCTCCAGGCTGCCGACCGTGTCACCTAGTCCCAGCGCCTCGGCGCCGCCACGGGTCGCCCACTCGACGACCTGGTCCGCGTGCAGGTGGCAGTTGGTCACCGTGTCTCCGACGGCGTGCGCTTCCAGGTGCTCGCGGGACCGGTCCGCACCGAGGGTCGTGCGCATCGCGGTGAACAGGTCACCGCTCCACCACACACTGGTGTCCATGGACAGCGACACCGGGATGTCGTGGGACCGGAGGACCCAGGTGGGTGGGTAGCCCTGGCCGCAGCTCTGCTCGCTGTCGGTGGACACCGAGACCGACCCTCCGGTGGCTGCGATCCGGTTGTAGGAGTCGGCGTTCAGCGTGGCCGCGTGCACGTAGATCGTGCCGGGCCTCATGAAGTCGTTCTCGTACATCAGCCGGATGCCGTCGTCGTTGGTGGCTCCCCACACGCCCGCGTGGGTGGTGACCGTGGCGTTGAGGTCACGGGCCACCTCGAAGGCCGCCCGCTCCGGGAACTCCGGGTCACCGGTGACGTCGAAGGCCATCTGGAAGCCGAGCATGTCGTTGTCGTTGCCCTGGAACCGGCGCTCGACGAACGAGCGGAACTCCGGCTTGGTCGACCACTCCCACGGCCCGGCCTGGATGTTGCCGTAGGCCAGCACGAACCGGCCGGGCACGGCTTCGAGGGCGTCGACGGCGGCGTCGGCGTGCTCGGTGGTCTGCAGCCCGTGGGACCAGTCCACGGTGGTGGTGACGCCGGCGTCGAGCGACTCGACCGCGGAGAGCAGGTTGCCGGCGTAGACGTCCTGGGGCCGGAACGCCTTGCCGTGCTCGAGGTAGTACCAGACGAAGTACTGCGTGAGGGTCCAGTCAGCGCCGTAGCCGCGCATGGCCGTCTGCCACATGTGCCGGTGGGTGTCGATCATCCCGGGCATCACGATGCCGCCGGTGGCGTCGATCTCCACGGTGCCCTCGGGCACGTCGAGCCCGGGTCCGACCGCCTCGATCCGTTCGCCGACGACCAGCACGTCGGCACCGGTCAGCACCGACCGCTGGGCATCCATGGTCAGCACGGTTCCGTTGCGGAACACGACGGGCCGGTCCGCGTCGAAGTCGTTGGGCTGCGTTCCGACGGTCATCTGGATCTCCTCCACCCTCACGGCGACCGGTGTCGTTCGACACGGACATTTGTCCGTATGGCGGTCGCGGCTTCTTTCAGTCATCCTGTGACGGAGCCCACTTGCTGTCAAGGGTGGGCCCGGATGTTTCACTCGACGTCCCGACCCACGAGGAGTACTCATGCCCCGCCGCGACAGCGATCCCGACTTCGTCGAGTCGATTGCCCGCGGGTTCGACGTACTCAAGGCGTTCGACCGGTCGCGTCCGTCCATGTCGCTGAGCGAGGTGGCCGCCGCCACCGACCTGGCCCGCCCGACCGCTCGTCGGATCCTGCGGACGCTGACGATGCTCGGCTATGTGCGCGCGTCGAACGGCAGCTTCGAGCTGACCCCGCGCGTGCTCGAGCTCGGGGTGACCTACGTGCAGTCGCTGGGGCTGTGGGACGTGGCGCGCCCGCACCTCGAGGACCTGGTCGCCAAGACGCACGAGTCGAGCTCGGTCGCCCAGCTGGACGGGTCCGACATCGTCTACGTCGCACGCGTTGCGGTGCCGAAGATCATCGCGCTGGCGGTCCACATCGGCACTCGGTTCCCGGCGCCGGCGACGTCCTTGGGCAAGGTGCTGCTGGCCGGCCTCGAGCCGGACGCGCTCGACAAGGCGCTCGCCGAGCCGAGCCGGGCGGGCGTGGCGCCGCGCTGGCAGCCGGACCGCGCCGAGCTGGAGACGGTGCTGCGTGAGGTGCGGGCCCAGGGGTGGGCGCTGACCGACGAGCAGCTCGCTTCCGGCATCCGATCCGTGGCAGCTCCGGTGCGGGACGGTTCCGGACGGGTCGTGGCGGCGGTGAACGTGACCGTGCATGCCGCGGAGACGCCCGTGGAACGGTTGCGCGACGAGTACCTGCCGATGCTGCTCGACACGGCCGGCCGGATCAGCGCGGACTTCGCCCTACGGGACGCGCTGCCGCACACCGTCGCCGGTTCCGTACGTCGCTAGCGGCCTCTCGACCCTTGACACCGACGACCCTGGATCGCAGACTCGGAAGCGAACGGACATTGGTCCGCTAGACGGACATCGGGACAGATGGGACGAATATCCATGGACGGCGACGGTTCTCCGCGAGGTCCGTTGGACGGACTCCTGGTCGCCGACTTCTCCCGGATCCTGGCCGGCCCCTACGCCAGCATGCTGCTGGCCGACATGGGCGCCGACGTGGTGAAGGTGGAGAGCCCCGGCGGCGACGACACCCGGACCTGGGTGCCGCCGGTCCGCGGCGAGAGATCGACCTACTACCTGGCGATCAACCGCAACAAGAGATCCATCGCACTCGACTTCAAGGACGCGGACGACGTCGCGCTCGCGCAGGAGCTGGCGGGCCGCGCGGACGTGGTGATCGAGAACTTCAAGCCCGGTGGCCTGAAGAAGTTCGGCCTGGACTACGACTCCGTCGCCGCGGCGAACCCTGGTGTCGTCTACGCCTCCATCAGCGGCTTCGGCTCCACCGGCGGGGCGTCCCTGCCCGGCTACGACCTGATCGTGCAAGCGATCTCCGGGTTGATGAGCCTCACCGGCGACAGTGACGGCGAGCCCTACCGGGCCGGGATCTCGGTCTTCGACGTGATGTCCGGGATGCAGGCCACGATCGGGATCCTCGCGGCGCTGCGGCACCGGGACTCGACCGGCGCCGGGCAGCAGGTGGAGGTCAACCTGCTGTCCACGGCGCTGTCGGGGATGGTGAACCAGACCAGTGCGTTCGTCGCCGGGGACGTCGTGCCGTTCCGGATGGGCAACTCGCACCCGAGCCTGTTCCCCTACGAGCCGCTGCCCACGGCGGACGGTGACCTGATCATCACCGCGGGCAACGACGGCCAGTTCGCCAGGCTCTGCAAGGTCCTCGGCGTCCCAGAGCTGGTCGACGACCCGCGGTTCACCCGCAACCAGGACCGCACCGCCAACCGCGACGAGCTGCGCCCGCTGCTGGTGGAGCGGCTCGAGACGCGCGGCCGGATGGAGTGGTTCGAGGAGCTGCTCGCCGCCGGCGTGGCATGCGGCCCGATCAACACCGTCGACGAGGGCATCGCGTTCGCCGAGAAGGTGGGCCTCGACCCGGTCGCGATGGCCGGCGAGGGCGACGCCGCCGTGCCCACGGTCCGGAACCCGATCACGTTCTCGGCCACGCCGGCCAGGTACGACCTGCCGCCCCCGGAGCTCGACGAGCACGGTGCCGCGCTGCGAGCCTGGCTCTCAGGGACCCGCCAGTCATCCATCGAAGACACAGGAGCCGACGTTGAGCGTTGATGCCACGAACGGACGCCCGTCGTACCCGACCTCCTTGGGCACCTCCGACGCGACCACGATCTCCCTGCTCGGTCAGGACCTGGCCGAGGACCTGATGGGCAAGGTCGGCTTCGGTGAGCTCGCGATGTGGCTGGTGACCCAAAAACGTCCGACGCCTTCGCAGGTGCGGGTCTTCGAGTCTGTGCTGGTCGCGCTCGCCGACCATGGCTTCACCCCGACCGCGATCGCGGCTCGGCTGACCTACCTGTCGGCACCCGACTCGTTGCAGGGCGCGATGGCCGCCGGCCTGCTCGGTGGCGGCTCGCGGTTCCTGGGCGTGACCGAGGACAGCGGCAAGTTCCTGGCCGCCTTCCTCGCCGCGCACGCCGACGAACTTCCCGAGGACCCGACCGACGACAAGGCCTGGGAGCCGCTGGCCCTCGCGGCGGTCAAGGAGGCGCGGGCGGCGAAGCGGTTCGTTCCCGGGCTCGGGCACCCGGTCCACAAGGAGCAGGACCCGCGCACCCCCCGGCTGATGCAGATCGCCGACGAGGAAGGCCTCAAGGGCCCGCACCTGCGGCTGTTCGACGCGATCGGCCGGGTGCACGAGGAGGTGCTCGGGCGTCGCCTCCCGCTCAACGGCGCGGGCGTGTGCGGCGCGGCGCTGGCCGACCTGGGCCTGCCGGTGGACCTGCTCCGCGGGTTCGCCCTGCTGGCACGGGCGGCCGGGCTGCTGGGACAGCTCGCGGAGGAGGTCCGCAGTCCGATCGGCATGGACGTGTACATGTCCGTTGACCGCGGCGCGACGTACGTCGACCCTGATCACAACGCGAAGTAGGCATCGACCAAGGAGGGCACATGGCGGAGATCGTTGCAGTCATCGCGTCGACGCATCATCCGTTCTACTACCGGGCCAGCACCGCGACCGGCGACGACCGGCCGCCCTTCGCCGACGAGTGGGTCGCCAAGATCGAGCGGTTCCGGGAGACGCTGACCCGGGCCCGGCCCGACGTGCTGGTGATGGTCGGCAGCGACCACTTCCACCAGCTGTGGCTGGACAACATGCCGCAGTTCCTGGTCGGCAAGGCGCCCTTCTACGACGCCAACTGGTACAACGAGGAGCGCGAGTTCGGCCTCCCGAAGATGCTGCTGCACGGTGAGGAGAACCTCTCCGAGCACATCATGCGCGAGGGTCTGGACGCCGGCTTCGACCTGGCGTTCAGCAACGAGCTGCGGATCGACCACAGCGTCACCTGCCCGATCATCACCCTGCGGCCGCAGGCGGACCTGCCGATCGTGCCGATCTACACCAACATCTTTGCGCCCCCGCTGCCCCGGCCGAAGCGGTTCGTCGAGCTGGGCAAGACGATCCGGCAGGTCGTCGAGTCGTGGCCCTCGGACCAGCGGGTCGCGATCATCGGCACCGGCCACCTCTCGCTCGAGCTCGGCGGCCCGAGGCAGTTCGGCCCGCACGGCCCCGACCCGGAGTTCGACCGCAAGGCTGTGGACTGGATCGCCACCGGTGACCTCGAGGGCTGCCTGGCCGAGGTGACCCTGGACAGCCTCCACTCCCCCGGCAACGCCACGCACGGGTTCATGGACTTCATGCTGATGATGGGCGTGGCCGGCGAGAACGCCAAGGCCGACCACGTCGACTCCCTCGACCTGTTCCACACGATGGAGGCCTACTTCACCTGGTACCCGAACGGAGCGCCGGCATGAGCAAGTACCTGCTGGACAAGTTCCTCTACACCGTCGACCGCGATCCCGACCTCGTCGAGCGCTACCGCGAGGACCCGCAGGGCACGGTGGCGTGGTGGGAGAGCGAGCGGGCCAACGCCGTGCTCAACTGCTACACCGGCGAGGCCAGCACCTGGTTGAGGTTCGACGACGTGGAGCGCGAGGCGCTCGTTGCCCACGACTACGTGAAGCTGTTCGAGCTCGGCGCGCACCCGTTCCTCACCCTCACCCTGTTCATCGCGATGTTCGAGCGCGACCACCCGGAGCCGCTCAGCTTCCAGAAGGAGTACGCCGTGCGGCTGCAGCACTTCTCGATGCCATACCCCGACATCGCGACCTGAGGGGCACCGTGCGAGCAGCAGTCATCGAACAACATGGAATGCCACCGGTCGTCGGCGAGCGCAAGGACCCGACGCCAGCTGCCGGTGTCGCCCTGATCGCGGTCACGGCCGCCCCGATCACTCCCCTCGACATCATGTGTGCGAGCGGCACGTCGTACTTCGGTGCCCCTGCGCTGCCGTACGTCCCAGGTGTCCAGGGGGTCGGCGTGGTCACCGAGGCTTCGATCGTGCCGGTGGGGTCGCGGGTGTGGTTCCCGACGACGGCCGGGATGAAGCCCGGCGACGGCAGCATGGCCGGGCTCGCGCTCGCTTCCGAGGAGGACCTGGTGGTGCTGCCCGATTCGGTGGACGACACCCTCGTTGCTGCGCTCGGGCTGTCCGCGGTCGCAGGTTGGATGACGCTCACATGGCGGGCTCGCATGCAGCCCGGCGAGCAGGTGCTCGTCCTCGGTGCCGGCGGCGTGGTCGGCCAGGTCGCGCTCCAGGCCGCGAAACGCCTCGGCGCGCGTCGGGTGGTGGCGGCGTGCCGGTCCGAAGGTGCCCAGCGCCGGGCGCGGGCCTGCGGCGCCGACGCCGTGGTGCCGTTGTACGACGGGGAGGATGCACCTGCCCTGACCGCCCGGCTGGCAGAAGCCTGTGACGGTCCGGTCGACGTCGTGATCGACCCGCTGTTCGGGGTGCCCGCGTCCGCCGCGGCGCAGCTGCTCGGCAACCGCGGCCGGCTGGTGAACCTGGGCAGCTCCGCCGGCGAGACGGCCGTCTTCGGCTCCGCGTACCTACGCAGCCACACCGCCTCGATCCTCGGCTACACCAACAACGACATCACGGTCGCCGAACGCCGTCAGGCGCTCCTCGACGTGCTCGGGTTGGCGGCCGAGACCGGGCTGACCGTCGGGCACGACGTGATGCCGCTCGACGACGCCGGCGCGGCCTGGTCGGCGCAGGCCGGCGGCACGGCCGATCAGCGGATCGTGCTGCGGATCGGTTGACGCACGTTTGATCCCTCCGGGCGAGCCGGTGAGGATGGGCGTGGAGGTACCGACATGAGCAACGACGAGGAACCGAAGGCACCCGACACCAGCGGTCACGCCGCCGACGCCTACTCACCACCGCCGCGTGACCCGAAGGCCGGCCGCAACAAGGCGATGCTCGCCGCGCTCGTCGTGCTGGCCGTCGCCGTCGTGATCTACCTGATCGCGCTCGCGCTGAGCTGACCGGCTCGCACCGGGCGGGGCCGCGCAGGCGCCCAGGGCGACGAATTCGGAGGACGCCGCCCGCGCCGGTAGACTGAAGCGTTCTCTCTGCAACGTCATGCGTTCTGGCTGCTGTGGCGACCAACACGTATGACCTTCCGCGGGACGTCATACGTCCCGGCGGCGATAGCGACCAACACGTATGACGTCCGGCGGACTCATCAACCGAAAGCGACGACGGCACCCGCATGTCCGACAAGACCTTCCGCAACGACCTCCGCAACGTCGCCATCGTGGCGCACGTCGACCACGGCAAGACCACGCTCGTCGACGCCATGCTGCACCAGTCCGGCTCCTTCGGCGAGCACCAGCACGTCGACGAGCGGGCGATGGACTCCGGGGAGCTCGAACGCGAGAAGGGGATCACCATCCTCGCCAAGAACACCGCGGTGCACTACAAAGGCCCGGCGGCCGAGGGCAAGGACATGGTGATCAACATCATCGACACCCCCGGTCACGCTGATTTCGGTGGTGAGGTCGAGCGCGGCCTGTCGATGGTCGACGGGATCGTGCTGCTCGTGGACGCCTCCGAGGGGCCGCTGCCGCAGACCCGGTTCGTGCTCCGCAAGGCCCTCAACAGGGACATGCCCGTCGTACTCGTGGTGAACAAGGTGGACCGCCCCGACGCCCGCATCGACGAGGTCGTGGACGAGACCTACGAGCTGTTCATGGACCTGCTCGACGACTCGCACAGCCAGGACGCGCTGGACTTCCCGGTGGTGTACGCGTCCGCGAAGGCAGGGCGAGCCAGCGTCGCCCAGCCGGAGAACGGCGGGATGCCGAAGGCCGAGGACCTCGAGGACCTCTTCCGGACCATCATCGAGACGATCCCAGCTCCGACGTACACCGAGGGCGCACCGTTGCAAGCTCACGTCACGAACCTCGACGCCTCCCCGTTCCTGGGCCGGCTGGCGCTGATGCGCGTGCACGAGGGCACCCTGAACAAGGGCTCGACCGTCGCCTGGATGAAGCGCGACGGATCGAAGCAGAACGTGAAGATCACCGAGCTGCTGATCACCGAGGCGCTCGAACGCAAGCCCGGCGAGTCCGCGGGCCCCGGCGACATCGTCGCGATCGCCGGAATCCCCGACATCACCATCGGCGAGACACTGGCGGACCCGGAGAACCCGGTCGCGCTGCCGCTGATCACCGTCGACGAGCCGGCGATCTCGATGACCATCGGCACCAACACCTCACCGCTGGCCGGCCGGGTCAAGGGATCGAAGGTCACCGCCCGCCTGGTCAAGGACCGGCTCGACAAGGAGCTGGTCGGCAACGTGTCGATCAGGGTCGTGCCGACCGAGCGTCCCGACGCCTGGGAGGTGCAGGGCCGTGGCGAGCTGGCGCTGGCGATCCTGGTGGAGCAGATGCGGCGCGAAGGCTACGAGCTGACCGTCGGCAAGCCGCAGGTGGTCACCAAGGAGATCAACGGCAAGAAGCACGAGCCGGTCGAGCGGCTGACGATCGACGCGCCGGAGGAGTACCTCGGCACGATCACCCAGCTCCTCGCCGTCCGCAAGGGCCGGATGGAGCAGATGACCAACCACGGCACCGGCTGGGTCCGGATGGAGTTCCTGGTCCCCGCCCGTGGCCTGATCGGCTTCCGCACCGAGTTCCTCACCGACACCCGCGGCACCGGCATCGCCCACCACGTCTTCGAGGGCTACGAGCCGTGGGCCGGCGAGCTGCGCACCCGCGCGTCCGGCTCACTGGTCGCGGACCGCTCCGGCGCGGCCACCGCCTACGCGATGACCAACCTGCAGGAGCGCGGCACGATGTTCGTCGAGCCGACCACCGAGGTCTACGAGGGCATGATTGTCGGCGAGAACTCCCGCGCCGACGACATGGACGTGAACATCACCAAGGAGAAGCAGCAGACCAACGTCCGCTCCTCCACCTCCGACAACTTCGAGAAGCTCGTGCCGCCACGCAAGCTCTCGCTCGAGCAGTGCCTCGAGTTCTGCCGCGAGGACGAGTGCGTCGAGGTCACCCCCGACGCGGTCCGGATCCGGAAGGTCACCCTCGACGCGACCGTGCGTGGACGTGAGGCGGCCCGCGCCCGCAAGCGCTGACCCCGGCCGCTCGGACGTGCAACCTCCCCCGTTCAGGCCGGAATCCGGGCCGTTTCGGCGAGGGTTGCACGTCGTTGTGGCCGCTGGGCGGCGAGCCGGAGACAGCCGGCGACGTACTCCGGTTGGAACATCACGTGCTCCCAGGCGAACCGCAGCACCAGCCAGCCGCAGAGCACCAGCGCGTTGTAGCGCTCGCAGTCGCGCTTCATCGCCTTCCGCTTGCCGTGGAACTCGAACGAGTCCGCTTCCAGGACGATGCGGCGGGCAG
>DATFGA010000213.1:0-14435 GCA_035249775.1 Nocardioidaceae bacterium
AACGCGACCGCGGCGGTGATGCTTGCCGCCTTCACCCAGTACGGGATCCAGCCGGGGCCTCTGCTCTTCGAGCGCGAGCCACAGCTCGTGTGGGCCCTAATCGCGAGCCTGTTCATCGGCAACGCGCTGCTGGTCCTGATCAACCTGCCGCTGGCGCCCGCCTGGGCCCGGCTGCTGCAGATCCCCCGTCCCTACCTGTACGCCGGCATCCTGTTCTTCGCGACCCTCGGTGCGTACTCGGTCAACCTCCAGGCGTTCGACCTCGCGCTGCTGCTGCTGCTCGGCGGGCTCGGGTTCGCGATGCGCCGGTACGGCCTGCCGGTGCTCCCGCTGATCATCGGCGTGATCCTCGGCCCGCGCGCTGAGGAGTCGCTGCGCAAGTCGCTGCAGCTCAGCAACGGCGACGTGTCCGGCCTGTGGAGTGAGCCGGTGGCCGTCGTGGTCTACCTGATCGTGGCGATCGTGCTCGCCTGGCCGCTGCTCAAGAAGCTGCTCCCGACACGGCCGACGCCGCCGCAGGACGACGACCGGGAACCGGTGCCTGCAGCCGTGTCGCGATCATCGGAGGAGAACTCATGAGTGTCGTCGTCGGCTACGTGCCCACCCCGGAGGGCGAGGCAGCCCTCGAGCACGCCGTACAGGAAGCTCGCCTGCGAGACACCCGCCTGGTGGTGGTCAACTCGTCGCGTGGAGACGCTCTGGTCGATCCGCGATATGCGCAACCCGACGAGATCGACGTCCTTCGCAAGCGCCTCGACGAGGAAGAGGTCGAGCATCTCGTTCTCCAGTCGATGCGGGGGCATGACGCCGCCGACGAGGTGATCGAGGCGGCGGACCTGCACCGCGGAGACGTCGTGGTGATCGGACTGCGACGACGGAGTCCCGTCGGCAAGCTGATCCTGGGCAGCACCGCGCAACGGATCCTCCTGGAGGCCCCCTGCCCGGTGCTGGCCGTCAAGGCGACGTAGGCACCGCCTAACCTCCCCGCCCAACCTCCCCGTTGAGACGCGCACTTTTCGCCGTTCAGACGTGAGGTTTTCGCCGGTGAGACGCGGAAGAGTTCCGTGGGTCGAAACTCTTCCGCGCCTCAAGTGCGAAAAAGGCGCGTTTCGAAGGTGAAAAAGGCGCGTCTCAACGGATCAGCGGAAGGTACGTCGGCCGGGCTCACCGATCTCGCCGAGGACACCGCGATCCCGTCCGTGTACCGACACCTCGATCGCGCCGCCGTCGACGGCCCGGATCCGGACTGGTGGGGACACCTCGAGCCGCTTCTTCTCGCCGAGCACCATCTGGCCGCTGAAGACGATCCTGCCGTCACCGTCGCGGACCACGACCCGCGTGTCGGCGTACGCGGCGGTCAGCATCACCGGCAGTGGCTCGGTGACCGGCTGCGCCTTCTGGGGCGTGAACCCGTTGTCGATCCCGGCCGAGCCGTTCAGCACGGGGGCAGGGTTCTGGATCAGCTCGGCCGGCTCACCGGCGAACAGCCGGACCACCCCCCAGACGAGCACCAGGCTGAGCACCACACCGATCAGCAGGCCCCAGTTCGGGCCGCCGATGGTGCTGCGCATGCTGCCGGTCATCCCGGTGGCCAGCTCGGCCTCGAAGACCCGGCGGGCGTTCACCGGAGCGGTGGCGTAGCGCTCCTCGAAGGCCTCCAGCATCGGCGCCGGGTCCTTGCCGAGCACCCGTGCCAGCGTCCGCAGGTGCCCGCGGGCATAGAAGTCGCCGCCGCAGGGCGCGAAGTCGTCGACCTCGATCGACTCGATCACGTGCGGGCGGATCCGGGTCCGGTCGGCCAGCTCGTCGACGCTCAACCCCAGCCGGGTCCGGGCGGCAGTCAGCTCGGGACCGATCACCGGGTCGTAGGCCGGCTCGGTGACGAAGTCGTCGATCACCAGCGGCTCGACCGGGTCGCCCGGTTGCGCGATGGGCCGCACCCGGCCGGAGACACCGGCAGGTTCGAAGACGAGGTCGACACTTCCCGGACGGTGCAGCTCGCGGGCCTCGGGAAGACCTGTGCGGGCGTCGTCCGGTGCGGGGGCGTGGTGCAGGGCGGCGTTACCGAGCGTGGCGGGGAGGTCTCGGGTGACCTCCGCGCGCTGGGCAGGCCGGGTGTCGCGCAGCGGGATGGTCAGCCCACCGGCGGGGAAGCTCGGCTGGTCCGACTCCGCCGCCTGCGCGGCCTCAACATCCGCGTCGTCGTCCTGCTCCGCGAGGGCCGCGGGGTGCAGCGGCGGCGCAGCCTCATCCGCGTCGATGTCGTGGCGACGGCCCTTGGCGACCCGGGACACGATGGTGCCGATGCCGCCGAGCATGCTCCGCCGCAGGGGGGCGGCGACCGGCTCGGGTGCCTGGTCGGAGGCCGGCTCAAGGTCTGGCTCGAAGGCCGGCTCCTGGCCCAGCTCGTCACCCCGCGCCTCGACAGGGTGCTCGACCGGTGCCGCCGGGGCGAGCTCCTCAGCAGGCGCCTCAACCGGCGTCTCGTCCGCGACCTCGCCCCGGCTCGGAGAAGCGGCCTCCGGCGCCGACACCGCGGCCTCGTCGACCCGATCCCGCTCGAGCCCGACCACCTCGGCCCGACCGTGTGCCAGGGCCGCGATCTGTTCGGCGACGCTGCGCTCCCCGTCCGTCGAGACACGGGTCGTGATCCCGACCGGGACAGCGAGCGCGGCGCCGTACATCTTCTGGTTCAGCGACACGTGCCGCCGCCCCTTGGCGTCCAGCCCGTCGAGCGCCCGGCCCAGGCTGTGCGGCGCGACGACCACCCGGCCGTCGCGCAGCGGTCCCCGGCGCGGGTGCACGATGACCTGCCCGATCGCCTCCCAGGGCAGGCCGCGCCACTCGTGCCCGAGCCGGATCCGGACGCCGAGGTCGTCGGCGACGAGCAGCGGGGTGCGCGAGTCGACCAGGCTGGCGAGGTAGACCGCGGCGATCCCGGCCATCACCGCGCACAACGTCCAGTCGAGCGCGGTCATCGTCTGGGACGCGCGCCACAGGTAGGCGATCGCGACCGCCGACGCGGCCGCACCGATCAGGGCCGCGAGGCCGGCGTGGCGGCGCACCACGACCGGCGGCGTGTCCATCACCGTCGCGTCGTGGACGTCCTGGGTGTCGTCGGGCCGGGTGTCGTTGTCGTTGTCGACCGGCATGGCGCTCACTGTTCCCCCTGCAGAGTGGCGATGACTTCATCGAGGTCGTCGGGCTTGATCAGGACGTCGCGCGCCTTCGAGCCTTCGCTCGGGCCGACCACGCCCCGGCTTTCCAGGATGTCCATCAGCCGGCCCGCCTTCGCGAAGCCGACCCGGAGCTTGCGCTGCAGCATCGAGGTGGACCCGAACTGCGTGGAGACGACCAGCTCGACCGCCTGCACCACCAGGTCCAGGTCGTCGCCGATGTCGTCGTCGAGGTCACGCTTGGCCGCCTGCGGCGCGGTGACGTCCTCGCGGTACGTCGGCGTCAGCTGCTCCTTGCAGTGCTTGACGACCTCGTGCACCTCGGCCTCGGTGACCCAGGACCCCTGCACGCGCACCGGCTTGCCGGCGCCCATCGGCAGGAACAGCCCGTCACCCTGACCGACCAGCTTCTCCGCGCCCGGCTGGTCCAGGATCACCCGGCTGTCGGCCAGCGAGCTCGTCGCGAACGCGAGCCGGGAGGGCACGTTGGCCTTGATCAGACCGGTGACCACGTCGACCGACGGACGTTGCGTGGCCAGGATCAGGTGGATGCCGGCCGCCCGGGCGAGCTGCGTGATCCGGACGATCGCGTCCTCGACGTCGCGCGGGGCAACCATCATCAGGTCGGCGAGCTCGTCGACCACGACCAGCAGATACGGGTACGGCGCCAGCACCCGCTCGCTTCCGGCGGGGACCTGGACCTTGCCTGCACGCACGGCCTTGTTGAAGTCGTCGACGTGCCGGAAGCCGAAGGCGGCGAGGTCGTCGTAACGCATGTCCATCTCGCGGACCACCCACTGCAGGGCCTCCGCGGCCTTCTTCGGGCTGGTGATGATCGGCGTGATCAGGTGCGGGACGCCCTCGTAGACGTTGAGCTCGACCCGCTTCGGGTCGACCAGGATCATCCGCACCTCGTCCGGGGTGGACCGCATCAGGATCGAGGTGATCATCGAGTTCACGAAGCTGGACTTACCCGAACCGGTGGCACCGGCGACGAGCAGGTGCGGCATCTTCGCCATGTTCGCGACGACGAAGCCGCCCTCGACGTCCTTGCCGAGCCCGACGATCATCGGGTGGTGGTCGTTGCGGGCGTTGCCGCTGCGCAGCACGTCGCCGAGGGAGACGATCTCCTTGTCGGTGTTCGGGATCTCGATGCCGATCGCGGACTTGCCGGGGATCGGGGACAGGATCCGTACGTCGGCGGACGCGACCGCGTAGGCGATGTTCTTGCCGAGCGCGGTGACCTTCTCCACCTTCACCGCGGGACCGAGCTCGACCTCGTAGCGGGTGACCGTCGGGCCCCGGGTGTAGCCGGTGACCTGGGCGTCGATGTCGAACTGCTCGAGCACCTCGGTCAGCCGGTCCACGACGGCGTCGGAGGCCTTGGAGCGCTGCTTGTGCGGGCTGCCCGGCTTGAGGACCTCGTTGGCCGGCAGTGAGTACGTCACGTCGCCGGACAGCGCGAGCTGCTCGACGCGGGCCGGCAGCGGGGCGTGCGGCGGCGGCTCGAGCTCGCCCTTCTCGTTGACGTGCGGCTCCTCCGTCGGCTCGACGTCCGCCTTCTTGCCGCGCTTGCCGAGCTCGCGACCCTCGAGCACCGGGCTGTCGTAGGGCTTGTCGCCGGCATCCTCGTCGACCTCGGTCATGCTGGCCACGCGACGTCTCGGCCGGGTCCGCTTGAGCGGTTGGGTCTCCTCGTTCTCCGCGGCAGTCTCCGGCTTCGCCGTACGCCCCAGCGCCTTGTCGCGCAGCCCGCGGATCCGCTCCGGGATCTGGTAGACCGGCGTGCCGGTGATCACCAGGACACCGAAGACGGCGAGCAGCACGAGCAGGGGCACCACGACCAGCGTGCTGCGCAGCAGGTCCATCAGCAGCGAGGAGATCACGAAGCCGAGGGCGCCACCGGCGTGCTGCAGCGGCTCGACGTTGCCCAGGTGCGGCTCGGGCATCCCGTTGGCGATGTGGACCAGGCCGAGCACGCCGAACAGCAGCGCCGCCCAGCCGATGACCTGGCGACCGGCCGGGCCGTTGCTCTCGGGGTTGCGCAGGTTGCGCCAGGCGATGAACACGAGCAGCAGCGGCACGAACCAGGCGAGCAGGCCGACCGACCCGGCGACGACGGTGCGCGTGAAGTCGCCGATGCCTCCGGGCAGCTGCCACCACACGGCGGCCGCCACGACCACGGCGAGACCGATCAGGAACAGGCCGGCGCCGTCGCGTCGGTGCTCCGGGTCCAGCTCTCGTGCGGTGTGCCCGATCTTGCGCACGGTCGCGCCGAGCACGTGGGCGATGCCCACCCAGGTGCTCGCCACTCCTCTGCCGAGGGCGGCGAAGAGCGTTGCAATAGGGCCAGACCCGTTCCGGACCGCCCGGGGCGCCGGCCGCTTCGACTTCGAGCGGCTCGACGACGAGGACTTGCGTCGGGTCTGGCTGCCGGACGACCGGGATCGAGAAGTCCCAGCAGAGCTCTTCGCCTTGCTGGTGCTTCGCGACGCCGGTGGGGAAGACGTACGGGTCGCCATGGTCCAGAGCCTAGGCGATCGTCACACCAGTCCCATGGTTCACACGCCGCGCGTCGGCCCCAATCCGGCTGGGGGCGTCCGCAGTGCCCGGCTGAAGGGCGAGCCCGATCGGGCTATGGGCGGTACGGCGGGAGCGTCCTATCGTCGAGTGGCGGGGGTCGGAGGTCCCGTCTTGGAGGGCGCCATGGCCGACATCACCACATCCCCGAAGAAGCGACTGCTGTGCCGGATGGGGATCCACAAGTACGTCCTGCGGGTCAACGACGAGGGTGGCCGGTTCCACGAGTGCAGGTACTGCCGACACTTCGACCCGCGCAGCTCGAGCTCGAGCGCCGGCGGCGGCCTGATGATGTAAGCCGCCCGCCGCTACCCCGATTTGCACGTGCAAGCGCGCCGCGGCCGAACTCCCCATGGAGAACTGCCGCTCCCCATGGTGATCACGCCATGGGAAGCGGCAGATCGCCTGCATACCATGGTGATCTGCAGCAGGCTCAGGCCTCCAGCACCACCGGGATGATCATCGGCCGGCGGCGGTGCTTGTTGCTCACCCAGCGGCCGACGACGCGGCGGATGGTCTGCTGCAGCTGGTGGGTGTCGTCGACGCCGTCGGCCACGGCGGTGTCGAGCGCCTCGATGATCGCGGGCTTGATCTCGTCGAAGGTGGCGTCGTTCTCCACGAAGCCTCGGGCGTGGATCTCCGGGCCGCCGGAGACCTTGCCGGTCACGGAGTCGACGACCACGATGACCGAGATGAAACCCTCCTCGCCGAGGATCCGGCGGTCCTTGAGCGAGGACTCGGTGATGTCCCCGACCGAGGAGCCGTCGACGAAGACGTAGCCGCAGTCGACCTTGCCGGCGATCTTCGCGCGGCCGTCGACGAGGTCCACGACCACGCCGTCCTCGGCGATCACCACCCGGTCGTGCGGCACGCCGGCGGCACGGGCCAGGTCGGCGTTGGCGCGCATGTGCCGGATCTCGCCGTGCACGGGGAGCACGTTGCGGGGCTGGACGATGTTGTAGCAGTAGAGCAGCTCGCCGGCCGAGGCGTGGCCGGACACGTGCACGAGCGCGTTGCCCTTGTGCACGACGTTCGCGCCCCACCGGGACAGGCCGTTGATCACCCGGTAGACGGCGTTCTCGTTGCCGGGGATCAGCGAGGAGGCGAGCACGACGGTGTCGCCCTCCTCGATGTGCACGAAGTTGTGGTTGCGCTGGGCGATCCGGGACAGCGCGGAGAGCGGCTCGCCCTGGGACCCGGTGGAGATCAGCACCGTCTTCTCCGGCGGGTGGTTCGCGAGCTCCTTGGCGTCCACCAGCGTGTTCGGCGGGACGTTGAGGTACCCCAGCTCCTTGGCCACGCCCATGTTGCGGACCATCGAGCGACCGACGTAGGCCACCTTCCGGCCGTGCGCGACCGCGGTGTCCATCACCTGCTGCACGCGGTGCACGTGCGAGGCGAAGCAGGCGACGATGATCCGCTGGTCCTTGGCCTGGTGGAAGACCCGGTCCAGGACCGGGGTGATCTCCTTCTCCGAGGTGGTGAAGCCGGGCACCTCGGCGTTGGTGGAGTCGACCAGGAACAGGTCCACCCCCTCCTCACCGAGGCGGGCGAACGAGCGCAGGTCGGTGATCCGGCCGTCGAGGGGCAGCTGGTCCATCTTGAAGTCGCCGGTGTGCAGGACCATCCCGGCGCCGGTGCGGATCGCCACCGCGAGGGCGTCCGGGATGGAGTGGTTCACCGCGACGAACTCCAGCTCGAACGGGCCGAAGCTGATCTTGTCGCCCTCGCGCACCTCGTGGTGCACGGTCTCCTTGAGCCGGTGCTCGCGCAGCTTCGAGGTCAGCAGCGCCAGGGTCAGCTTGGAGCCGACCAGCGGGATGTTGCCGCGCTCTCGCAGCAGGTACGGCGCCGCGCCGATGTGGTCCTCGTGCCCATGGGTCAGCACGAGCGCCTCGACGTCATCGAGCCGGTCCCGGATCGGTTCGAAGTCGGGCAGGATCAGGTCGACACCCGGGTGGTGGTCCTCGGGGAAGAGCACGCCGCAGTCCACGATCAGCAGACGTCCGCCGTACTCGAAGACGGTCATGTTCCGCCCGACCTCACCCAGCCCTCCCAGCGGGATGATCCGGAGGCCCTTGGCGGGCAGCGGTCCAGGTGCGGAGAGCTCGGGGTGGGGGTGACTCATGCAACGCTCATTTCTTTGGAGTGTCCTCCAGTAGTCCGGCAGATGTGAGCTCGCGGCGCAGGTTGTCGACGAGGTCGTCGGCTGCGGGGACGAGCGGAAGTCGTACGTTGCGGTTCGGGAGCACGCCGAGCAGCTGCATCGCCGCCTTGGCCATCATCGCTCCCGGCGCCTTGTTCATGATCGCGTCGACCACCGGGACCAGCCGGCGGTACACGTCGAGGGCCTCGGTCAGGTCGCCCCGCTCCACGGCGGCCACCATCGCGGCGTACTCCCTGCCGGCGACGTGCCCGACCACGGAGACCACGCCGGCCGCGCCGTGGGTGAGCCAGCCGAGGTTGAGCACGTCGTCGCCGGAGTAGAACACGAGTCCGGTCTCGGACATGATCCGTACGCCGCGGTAGAGGTCACCGACCGCGTCCTTGACCGCGATGATTCGCTCGTGCTCGGCGACCCGGGCGAAGGTGCTCTCGGCGATCTGCACGCCGGTGCGGCCCGGGATGTCGTAGAGCATCACCGGCAGGCCGCTGGCGTCGGCGACCGCCTCGAAGTGCGCGGCCACCCCCTCCTGGGAGGGCTTGTTGTAGTACGGCGTCACCAGCAGCACGCCGTGGGCACCGAGCTTGTCGGCCTGCTCGGCCAGCTCGATCGAGTGGGCGGTGTTGTTGGTGCCGACGCCGGCGACGACCTTGACCCGGTCCCCCACCGCCTCGAGCACGGCGCGCAGGATCTGGCCGTCCTCCTCGGTGCTGGTGACCGGGGCCTCGCCTGTCGTGCCGGAGACCACGATCCCGTCGTGCCCGGTGTTCGCCAGGTGCTCGGCGACGCGGGCGGTGCCCTCGAGGTCCACCGAGCCGTCGTCGGCGAAGGGGGTGACCATCGCAGTCAGGACCCGTCCGAACGGCGCCGGCGGGAGTGAGACGGACGTCATGGGCCCAGGCTATCGGTAGGCGTTGGGGCTCCGCGCCCGTGGACCCCCACACATCGGCTGGTCAGGCCCGCGGCGTGCCGCCCAACAGGCCGGAGCGGTACGCCGTCACGGCTGCCTGTGTCCGGTCACGGACGCCCAGCTTGCCGAGCAACGCACCGACGTGGCTCTTCACGGTCGTAGCGCTGATGAACATGTCGGCCGCGATCTCCTCGTTGTTGCACCCGGCGGCGATCAGGAGCAGAACCTCGCGCTCGCGGTCGCTGAGCGATGCGACCGCGGTCGCAGCGGTCCGATCGGCCGTCGGGGCGCTCGCGAACTCGTCCAACAACCGCCGCAACGACCCCGGCGACATCACCGCTTCGCCCGCGACACAGGCCCGCACCGCCCGCAACAGGTCATCGGCATCGCCGTCCTTGAGGAGGAACCCTGACGCCCCCGCTCGGATGGCGGAGAAGACGTAGTCGTCGATGTCGTAGGTCGTGAGCACGATCACCGCGGTATGCGGCAGGTCGGCGCGGATGAGCCGGGTCGCCTCCAGCCCGTCCAGCCCCGGCATCCGGATGTCCATGACCACGACGTCGGGGCGATGCGCGCGGGCGGCAGCGAGCGCGGAGACACCGTCGGCGACCTCTGCCACGACCTCGATGTCCGCAGCGGACTCGAGGAGGGCCCGCAGGGCGGACCGGATCATGGACTGGTCGTCGGCGACGACGACGCGGATCACGGGCTCACCGCCCGAACCGGCCTGGGTACGGGCAGATGGACCCCCACGCACCAGACGCCCTCGCGTGGATCAGCCGTCACGGAGGCGGTGCCCCCGAACATGTGCGCGCGCTCCTCGATCCCGGTGATGCCGTGCCCGCGGACCCCCTCCTCGGCACCAGGCAGCATCGCGTTGCGGATCTCGAGTGAGAGTCCCTCGTCAGCCCACCCGACGTCGAGTCGCGTGCGCCCGGAAGCGCCGTGTCGCCGCGCATTCGTCAGCGCCTCCTGGACGATCCGGAACAGGGCCTGGGAGAGCGCGGGCGGAAGCCGGTGTGGCTGTCCGTGAACGGTCAGGTCCACCTGCTGCCCGAGTCGACGACAACCATCGAGCAGGTGGTGCAGCTGCTCGAAGCCCTCTCCTGGGATCACCGGGGCCGATCCGTCAGCCGGGCGGAGCACACCAAGCAGACTTCGAACGTCATTCATCGCCTGTTGGGCCGCCCCCTCGATCGACCTCAGGTCATCGGCACGGACCACGCCACCGGCCTCCGCCGTACGCCGCATCACCTGCGCCTGTAACGAGATGGCGGTGATGTCGTGCGCTACGACATCATGCAGGTCCCGGGCGATCCTGAGCCGCTCCTCCAGCGCAGCGCGACGCACCTCCTCGGCACGAGCCGCATCCAGGTCGCCGGCGTACCTGACGGCTTCGCGCTCCCGGCGGTGGGCCAGCTGCACGGACGCCCCCAGCAGCCATGGAGCCGCGGTCAACAACACAGGGAACACCGCGTCGGCGGTCGTCGCGTCCCTACCCGGCTCCAGCAGGTTGAGCGACAAGAGAAGGAGTACGCCGGCCGCCGCCCACGGTTGCCTGACCAACGCGGCATGACGGCCGAACACGTAACACGCGTACACGACCATCGCGAGGAACGGGTCTTCGGCGATGCCTTCACCGACCGAGCCGGCGAGGAAGAGGGCTGCGAATGCGGCGACGAGCCCCGTCAGCGGCCACCGGGGTGCTGCCGCGAGCGCGGTCACGACAGGGAGGTCGAGCAGCAGGGTCCCCGGCAGTGAGGCGGTCCCGATGGCCGCCCCGACGGCCCAGGCACCGAGCAGCGCCGGTGCGACCAGGCGCCCATGAGGCACGCGCACTCCGGTCATCCGGGGGGCTCGGGGGCAGGGGTGGCCCGGGCAGCTGGCATGGCCGGAGTGTAGGGCGTCTGCCGCGCTCCGCGAGGATGAATCACAAAGGCGCGTTCTCCTCCCGAAGGAGGAGGATCCGGACGTCCGATCGGGACCTCGAGCCGATGCGGTTGTCATGATGCTGACGGCACACTCTCGGCATGACAACGCTGAACGATCCACGGACCCGCTCCAGCACCGGCCGCTTCGTGGCCGCCGCCGCCGGGGCGAGCGCTCTGCTGATGGCCGTGTACCAGGTGGCTACTCCCGGCCGCCCCTCCCCCGGGTTCGACTCCGTCCTGGACTGGACGCGCGAGCTGCTCTTTCTCGCGTTCCTGGTCCTGTCGGTCACCGCGACGTGGTTCGCGGCCTCCCGGGGCGTTGCACCACGGGCCTCCGTGTGGCTCGTCGGACTCGGCTACGGGGCGCTCGCGCTCGGTGTCGGAGCGGGCATGCTGCTCCGCGAGGACCCCGAGTGGTTCATGGTGCTCGGCGGGCCGGGGAACCTCCTGGGGATCGCCGGGTTCGTCACCTGGGCGATCTGGGCCCACCGACGCCGCGTTCTGCCGCTCGCCGCCGTCCTGCTGTGCGGAGTGGGTGGGGTGCTGGCGATCCTCGGATCCGAGTTCGGCAGCTCCGTGCTGATCGCCGGGTTCTGGTTCTACCTCAACCAGAACGATCGGTGACCGAGGACCGCTCCAGCCACACGAAGTCGAACCCGTCCCGCGGCTCGCGCTTGGTCTCGGTCCACTCCGTCCGGTCGAAGTCCGGGTAGTGGGTGTCGCCCTCGGGCGAGAGGTGCACCTCGGTCAGGACCTGGACGTCGGCGAACGGCATCGCGGCCTCGTAGACCTGGGCGCCGCCGATCACCATCACGTCGCCCTCGAAGTCCGCCGCCATGGCGATCGCGTCGGCGACGCTGTGCGCGACGAGTACGCCGTCCGCGGCCCAGTCGGCCTGCCGGGTGACCACGATGTTGGAGCGGAACGGCAACGGGTGACCGATGCTCTCGTAGGTCCTGCGGCCCATCACGACGCTGTTGCCCTTGGTGGTGGCCCGGAAGTGCTTGAGGTCCTCCGGCAGGCTCCAGGGGATGTCACCGTCGAGCCCGATCACCCCGTTGTCGGCCACGGCGGCAACCATGACGACCCGCTTGTCGGGAGCCGTCATACCGCGATCGGCGCCTTGATCCCCGGATGCGGGTCGTAGCCCTCGATCGTGACGTGCTCCAGGTCGAACCCGTCGAGCTCGGTGATCGCCGGGTCGAGGTGCAGCGTGGGCAACGGCCGCGGCTCGCGGGAGAGCTGCAGGCGCGCCTGGTCGAGGTGGTTGGAGTACAGGTGCGCATCACCCAGCGTGTGCACGAAGTCGCCGACCTGGAGGCCGGTGACCTGGGCGATCATGTGCGTGAGCAGTGCGTAGGAGGCGATGTTGAACGGCACGCCGAGGAACACGTCGGCCGAGCGCTGGTAGAGCTGGCAGCTGAGCTTCCCGTCGGCGACGTAGAACTGGAACAGCGCGTGGCACGGCGCGAGGGCCATCTGCGGGATGTCGGCGACGTTCCAGGCGGACACGATGTGGCGACGCGAGTCGGGGTTCTCCCTTATCGCCTGCACGACGTTGACGATCTGGTCGATGTGCGCGCCGTCGGGCGCCGGCCAGGACCGCCACTGGTAGCCGTAGACCGGGCCCAGATCGCCGTTCTCGTCGGCCCACTCGTCCCAGATCGTGACCCCGCGGTCCTGGAGCCACTTGACGTTGGTGTCGCCACGCAGGAACCACAACAGCTCAGCGAAGATCGAGCGGGTATGCACCTTCTTCGTGGTGACCAGCGGGAAGCCCTGGCTGAGGTCGAACCGCATCTGGTGCCCGAAGACGCTGCGGGTCCCGGTGCCGGTCCGGTCGCTCTTCTCGACGCCTTCGTCGAGGATCCGCTGGAGGAGGTCGAGGTACTGCTGCACGCGGCAAACCTAACACCGCGCCGTCCCGGTCCGGGTGTGCCTCACCGGACCGGGACGGTGTCCTTGGCGGACGCGGCCGCTCGTCAGCCGCGGTTCTTCTTGCCCTTCCCCTTGCCCGGGGTCGCCGGGTCGGACCCGCCGGTGGTGGAGGTGATGAACTCGTGGATCGAGGGGTTGTTGACCTCGCCGTACACGCCCGGGAACCCCGGGGTGGCGCAGCCGAGCCCGTAGCTGACGATGCCGACCTGGACGGTCCGGCCGTCGGCCAGCGTGCCGAACAGCGGGCCGCCCGAGTCGCCCTGGCAGGAGTCACCACCGAGCGTCTCGGCACAGATCTCCGAGTCGGCCTGGAAACCCATCAGCCCGTTGGTGGTGCAGTCCTGGTCAGCGACCGCGACCACATCGACCGCCTTCATCCCGGCCGGGATCACCGGTGATCCGAAGAACTCGGTCCCCCATCCGGCCACGGTCAGCGGCGCACCGGACTGCTCGAGGGTGTCGTCGCCGGTCGGGGCCAGCGCGATGGCCGGGGAGCTGATCGGCTCGGTGGTGTGGAGCAGGGCCGCGTCGAAGGTGCCGGTGTCCTCGTAGTCGGGGTGCACCACGATCCGGTCCACGGCGAGGGTCTGCCCGGTGGAGAGGTCGTCGATGTCGGTGCGCCCGACCCCGACCTGGATCTCGCCCGGCGCGGTGTCGACCATGCAGTGCGCGGCGGTGAGCACCCACTGGGCGCCGATCACCGAGCCGCCGCAGAAGTGGCCAGAGGTTCCGTCGGAGCCGGCGGACTGGATCGAGGCCATGAACCCGAACTGGCCGTCCTCGACCTGGTAGCCGCCGACGATGGCGGTGGCCGGGGCGGCGGTGAGTCCTCCGGCCAGGAGGGCGAGGGTGGCGAGCACCGCGGAGAGCGGAGCGAGTCGACGCATGGATGTTTCCTTCCGGTAGGCCGGCGCGGACCCGAGCCGCGCCACGCACAGACCCAACGACGCGGGTCCGGCCGGGTTACGGATCAGCCCTTGACAGGGCTGGCTAATGCTATTAGCTTTATGGCTATGGACATTTTCTTCCTCACCCGTCCCGAAGGACGGATCGCCTACCAGCTTCACGGCACCGGCGACCGCCTGGTCGTCTGCGTCCCGGGCATGGGCGATCTCCGCCAGACCTACCGGCACCTGCTCCCGCTCCTGGTCGACCGGGGCTACCGGGTGGCGACGATGGACCTGCGCGGCCACGGCGACAGCGACGCCACGTTCACCGCCTACGACGACGTCGCGCTCGGCACCGACATCCTCGCGCTGATCGCCGAGCTGGGTGGTCCGGCCCTCGTCGTGGGCAACTCGATGGGAGCCGGCGCCGCGGTGTGGGCCGCGGCCGAGGACCCCGACCGGATCAACGGGCTCGCGCTGCTGGGACCGTTCGTCCGGGACCCGGACGGCAGTCGCCTGCAGACGCTGCTCTTTCGACTCGCCATGCTCAAGCCGTGGGGGCCTGCCGCGTTCCTCGGCTACTACCCGAAGTGGCTGCCTGGGACGAAGCCCGAGGGCTACGACGAGCACCTCGCCCGGATCCGCGAGAACCTGCGGCGTCCCGGACACTGGCGAGCGTTCGCCCGGACCACCCGCACCTCGCACGCGCCGGCCGAGGCACGGCTCGACGAGGTGGAGGCCCCGGCGGTCGTCGTGATGGGCACCGATGACGTCGACTGGAAGGACCCCGCCGCCGAGGCGGCCTGGATCGGTCAGCGGCTGGGAGCCGAGGTCGTGATGGTGCCCGGC
>DATFGA010000214.1:0-3267 GCA_035249775.1 Nocardioidaceae bacterium
CCGCACCCGAGCGGCCGACCTGGTCCGGGACGGCCTGGTCACCCTCGACGGGGAAACGCCGGCCAAGTCCGACCGGGTCACCGCCGGCGCGCTGCTCGACGTGGTGATCCCGTCCCTCGTCGACCCGGTCGCGGTGGTCCCGGAGACCGTCGAGGGGATCAAGATCATCCACGACGACGAGGCGATCGTGGTGATCGACAAACCGATCGGCGTCGCCGTGCACCCCAGCCCCGGGTGGACCGGTCCGACCGTCGTCGGTCACCTCGCCGGTGCCGGGTTCCGGATCGCGACCAGCGGCGCGGCGGAGCGGCAGGGCATCGTCCAGCGGCTCGACGTCGGCACGTCCGGGGTGATGGTGATCGCGAAGTCCGAGCATGCCTACTCGGTGCTCAAGAACGCGTTCCGCAACCGCACCGTGGACAAGACCTACCACGCGCTCGTGCAGGGGCACCCCGACCCGCTGCGCGGCACCGTCGACGCGCCGATCGGCCGGCACCCCAAGCACGACTACAAGTTCGCGGTGATGGCCGAGGGCAAGCCCAGCATCACCCACTACGAGACGCTCGAGGCGCACCGGTTCGCCAGCCTGCTCGAGATCCACCTCGAGACCGGGCGGACCCACCAGATCCGGGTGCACATGGCCGCCCTCAAGCACCCCTGCGTCGGGGACATGACCTACGGCGCCGACCCGGTGCTCGCACAACGGGTGGGCCTCTCGCGACAGTGGCTGCACGCCGTACGCCTCGGCTTCGAGCATCCCGACGGTGGTGAGCACGTGGAGTACGAGGCGTCGTACCCCGAGGACCTGCAGCTCGCGCTGGACACGCTGCGGGACGAGTACTGACGATGGCTGCCGACGGTGCGCTCGTCGAGGACGGTGAGCTGGACCTGAGCATCAGGGCCGGTACGTCGGACGATGCAGCTGTGCTCGCCGACCTCTTCATCGCCGCTCGCCAGGCGGCCTATCCGGCGATGCCGCACTCGATCCACCCGCCGCACGAGGTGCACGCCTGGTTCCGGGAGCTGTTCGGCCTGGAGCGGGGCGCCGGGAACCGCGAGGACCGCGAGACCTGGGTCGCCGAGCAGGACGGCGACGTGGTGGGCTACCTGCTGCTCGACCCCGAGTGGCTGGACTCGCTGTACGTCCGCCCGGACCTCACCGGCCACGGGATCGGCTCGGTGCTGCTCGACCTGGCCAAGAGCCTGCGACCCGGCGGGTTCGGGCTGTGGGTCTTCGAGAGCAACGTGCGCGCGTACCGGTTCTACGCCCGGCACGGGCTGGTCGAGGTCGAGCGCACCGACGGCTCCGACAACGAGGAGAAGGCGCCCGACATCAAGATGGTGTGGCCGGGTGCGGTCGCCGAGCTGCGCAACCGGATCGACGCGATCGACGACCGGCTCGCGGCCCTGCTCAACGAGCGGGCCGGGCTCACGGCGCAGATCCAGCACCGCAAGCCCGTGGCCGGGCACGCCGGGCGGGACGCCGAGCGGGAGACCGAAATCGTGACCCGGATGGCCGAGGTCGCACCGAACCTGGGACCGGAGCGGATCCGGGAGATCATGCACACCGTGATCACGGTCAGCCTCGACGCCGCCGAACATCCCGACTCCTGACCTCAGTGTCGCCAGGCGCCGGCAGCGGCCGCGGCGGTCACGTAGTCCGTGAAGTCGCGTGGCGGCCGGCCCAGCGCCTCCTGGACGCCATCGTTGACGTGGGCGTTCCGGCCGTCGAGCACGGCGCCGAACAGCTCCGACAACCCGGCGGCGTCCTCGTCGGGCAGGCCCTCGCCGAGCAGATAGCGATGGAAGGCCGCCGGCTCGCCAGGGCGGCACTCGACCCGGATACCGGCGGCCCGGGAGATCTCGGCCACGGCCTCGGTGAACGTGACCGGCCGGGGGCCGGTGACCTCGTACAGCCGTCCGGCATGATGCTCGTCCGTGAGCGCGGCGACCGCGACGTCGGCGATGTCGTCCACGTCGATGAAGGGCTCGGCGCGGTCGGGGCAGGGTAGCGGCAGCGCGCCGCGCAGGATCGCAGGCTGGAACAGGCCCTCGCTGAAGTTCTGGGCGAAGAAGCTGCACCGCACGATCGTCCACTCGGCGCCCGAGCCGATCACCTCCTGCTCTGCCCGCCGGGCTCCTTCCTCGCCGCGACCGGACACCAGGACCAGGCGGCGTACCCCCGCAGCGACGGCGGTCGCCGCGAACGCCGCCACCTGGGCCGCCGCCTCCGGGAACGCCAGCTCCGGCTGATAGGTCACGTAGACCGCATCGACACCCCGGACCACGTCCGGCCATCCGTCGGGACGCTGCCAGTCGAACCGGGTATCACCCGACCGGGACGCGGCTCGCACGTCACGGCCTCGGTCGGTGAGCCGCTCGACGACCCGGCTTCCTGTCTTTCCCCCGGCACCGAGCACCAGCACCGTCGAACTCTCCACTGCACTGCGCATGACAACCAGCTCCTTCGAATCGTTGTGTCGACTGACCGCGCGCGGGTTACGCACGGCCTCGTAGGTGAACGGCGATCGCCGTGGTCCAGCAGAAACCGATGCCCGAGGCGACGGCGAGGCGGACGCTGGCGCTGTCCTGGTCCGGCCAGGCGCTGAGGACGACGGCGACCACGGCAGTCGCCGCGGAGTAGAACGCCCAGCCCCGCTGCCGGTTGCGGGCGAACCGGCGGGTGAGCACCAGAGAGGCCGCGACCAGGGCGGTGAACGCCAGGGGCGGCGCGACCGCGTGCAGGATGCCGTGCCAGGTGAAGTCGTCGGGAATGCCGTCCGGTGTCCCGGGTGGGTAGCCGAGGCCGGGATCCGGCAGGAAGACCCCACCCATGACCAGGCCGACCCCGTACCCCGCGACCAGCACCGGGCCCCAGGTCCGGCCGGGGCCGTCGGCCAGTGTGCGTCGGATCCCGGCCGCCAGAGCGAGCACGAGCGCGCCGGCGACGACGAAGTTGCCGACCTGGATCCAGCCGAGGTCGCCGAGGCTGAGCAGGCTCAGCGGGTGGTGGGCCAGGTCGAAGCCCTCGCGGGTCAGCAGCTGGCCGGCGACCACGACGGTGAACAGGGGTCCGGCGGCGGCGCCGGCCAGCAGCAGGGTTCTCGTCCGCCGGATGGCGGGCGCGATGTCGACGGCATCGCCGGTGCGCGTGGACACGGAGACGTTCTGTTCCATGGTGGCTCTCCTTCGTTGGGGCGGGAGGCCGAGACGTCGGCCTTGCGAGTACGTCGGACGAGGGGCTGCTCTTTCGACAGCATGGGGAGG
>DATFGA010000215.1:0-4923 GCA_035249775.1 Nocardioidaceae bacterium
CCGTCGGCAGCCGGAAGTCCGGCCAGCGCAGCCACCGCGACGGCCACGGCAACGGCTCCGGCTCGCGCCCCAGCAGGTACAGGCCGAAATCCGGCTGCGGCCCCGGTGGCAGCGGCTCGCGTAAAGCACGCCCCCGAACGCGGCGACCGCTGGGCAGCTCCACGACACCCGGTCCTGCCTGCTCCCAACCGCCGCTCACGACCTCAACGTAACCGGGACCGGTTCACGATCCCGGCAGGCTATGAAGGGAGAGGGCCCGGAAGCGGCCGTCGAGACAGCTCACCTGTGCGACGACCTGTCCACCCGTCCACAACGAGGTCTTCACGTCGCGAGGGCCCAGTTCCGGGTCGGTGTCGGCATCGGCATGCACCCGGATGGTCGCCCCGACGTACTCGTGCGGGCCTTCGGTGACGTGCAGCTCGAGCCGGTACGGCGGGCGCAGGTCCCCGTCGAACCGCGGCTTCTGCGACCCGGCCACCCCGAGCCAGTCCCCCGTGACCGCGAACTCGCCGACCGAGGTGCAACGCGGCACGCGGAACCAGCCCTCGGCCGCGACCGGGAGCTCGCGCCCTTTCCGGACATAGACGCTGCCGTGCCACTCGAACGCGGTCTCGAGAGGCACGTCGACGAGCTCGGCCACCTGCACCGACTGGTCGGGCTCCACCGGGACCTGTCCGCCCGAGTCGTCGCAGGACGGCAGCACCCCGTCGACGACGCGCCCGGTCGTGGCCGGGTCACGCTTCACCTCGCCCCGTCCCAGATAGGTGTGGCCCTGGTAGACCACCACCGCCGCGCACGCCGAGGATCTCGTTCCACCGCCCCCGGCTCCATCGCCTGAGCCACAGGACGCCACCGCCACGCACATGATCGCGGCGGTGACCGGGAGCCACACGAGGGAACACACTGAGCCCAGCACGTCCGTGGGACGCAGGGCGTCATCATCCGGTTCCGGGCCACTCCTGGCAGACACCGCTAGTGGCCGTGGACGGCCCTGAGGTGGATCAGCAGGTCGGTCGGACCGGCCAGGACTCCTCGTGTCGTGCCCGGCTGCGTCGCGGCGCCCGGCACCGTCTCGAACGGCTCGTCGGTCAGCCGGACATCACGGCAGCCGAAGTCGTCCACGAGCACCCCTGTCAGGTCGTTCCCGTGGGAGTAGACGAGCATCCACCGCGGACCGAGGTCGGCGGTGCACACCCGGTTGCGATCCGCCGGGGCCAGCTGGGTCAGTGCGCGCTCCAGGACCGGCAGCCGAGCCGGGTCGACGGGACGGACCTCGCCGGCACGCACCCAGCCCCACGTCGTCCCGTCCCCATCCGGACCGGGACCCACGTCAGTCGCGTCGTACCGGCAGACCCAGGCCGACTCGGGAGCCGGCAGTGATGGCGCGGACTCGGCCGGTTCGTCCGTACCGAACCCATGATCTCGGTTCCCGCTCTCAGGTAATCGCTGGGGACAGACCTCCCCGGCGTGGGCGGCGACCTCGTCGACGGAGGTGCTCGGCGCCGGATCGGCAGCAGGTGGCACCGACTCGGAGTCGGCGCATCCGGCAAGCAACCCGACGGCGAGCAGTCCGGCAGCCACGGAGGATGTGTGCGAGAGGAAGCGGCGGACCCGGCCGGGCATCGAGACCTCCTGGTCGGTGCGTCAAGCCAACCTGGTGCTGGCCGGCACCGGTAGGACGCACGAGCGTGGATTCCGGTTGCTCGCTAGCTGCGCGCCTCCAGCGCGTCCAGGTCCCGCTCGGCGTACAGCCGGTGCTCCCACTCCTCGTTGAGGATGATCAGCAGACACTCGCGCACCGGGTAGCTGCGTGGCCGGGGCCAGCCGGGCCCCTCGACCGGCTCGGTGTGCCCGTCCAGGGACTCCTCCGTCAGGTCGGCGACCACCCGGCGCACGGTGGACATCCGGTCGCGGCGCAGTGCGAGCACCTCGTCCAGGGACGGCCGCGCCGCGCGGTCCCGAGGCACCCCGGGCGTGTCCGGCATCTCGTCCCACGGCAGGTCAAGCGGATCCCACGGCGACGGGTCACCGAGGATCGCCCGCCGGACCCAGGCGTCGGTGGCGAACACCAGGTGTCGCAGGGTCTCCACGAACGACCACTCCCCGCCGACCGACTCGTGCAGCAGTGCGGGCTCGAGCCGGCCGGCGCGTTCGACGGTGCCGGTCCAAAGCCGCTCCACGACGTCCCAGGCCGCGCGGAATCCCGCGGGGTCGGTCGGCCGCATCTTCGCCCGGTCCGGATAGCGCCGGTCGAGCTCGTTGTTGATGAGTGGCCCGATCTCGACGCCGTTGATGGTGACGTTCCCGATCTCGCCGTGGATGTCGACGTCGTCCAGCTCGACGCCGCGCATCACGACGTTCTTCAGGTCGACCGCGCGAAAGATCGTGCCGGTCAGGTCCGCCATCCGGAGCTCGGCGCCGCTCAGATCGACCATCTCGAACCGGGCATCGGTCAGATTGACGTGTTGAAACCGGGAGCCGCTCAGGTCCGCGTCCACGAAGTCAGCCACGACACGACGGTAGCGCCACCGCGCCGCCTCAGGGCGCTGGGTCAGGACCCGTGAGCTGTTCCCACAGCCCCCTCGCGTCGGCACTCGCCCAGACCTCGACGATGCGGCCGGCTTGGAGCCGGAGTATGTCGATCCCGGTCCAGCTGACCCGCCTACCGGTGGGCGGGAGATCGTTGAGAGCCCCTTCGTGCGTGGCGGTGGCCGTCCACCTCACCACCACCTTGTCCCCGCCTTCGATCAGGTCGTCGATGTCGAACCGCAGGTCCGGGAAGGTCGTGCGGAACCGGTCCGCCATCTCCCTGACCGCGTCACGACCGTGAAAGTCGGTGTCGACCACATGGTGGACGTGCTCAGGTCCCAGAAGCTCCTCGACGAGGTCCGTGCGGCCGGCGCTCCAGAGCTCCTCGAAGAACCTGCGGACCACGGTGGCGTTCGGCGGCACGCCTGCCTCCCTTCCGGGCGGCCCGGCACCCGCCCTCTCGCTCAGGCCTGGTCCAACGCGGACGGGACCCGCCGTCCTCACCGCAGGGTGAGCACGGACTTTCCGAGCGTGCGGCGTTCGGCCATGTCGGTCAAGGCCTGACGGACGTCCTCGAGCGGGTACGTCGTACCGACCGGCGGGTCGATCACGCCGCTCTCCATCATCGGCAGCAACTCGTCCCACTGGCTGCGCATGAACCCGGAGCGCGCCATCGCGTAGGCGCCCCAGCCGACCCCGCGCACGTCGATGTTGTTCAGCAGCAGCCGGTTGACCTTCACCTCGGGGATCGCTCCGGCGGTGAACCCGACTACCAGCAGCCGGCCGAGCGTGGCGAGGGACCGCAACGAGTCGGTCATCAGGTCGCCGCCGACCACGTCCACCACGATGTCGACACCGTTCCCGTCGGTCAGCTTCTTGACGGACTCGAGGAAGCCGTCGACCAGGACCACCTCGTCGGCTCCGGCGGCCCGCGCCGTGCGGCCCTTCTCCTCGGTGGACACGACCGCGATGGTGCGCGCGCCGTACCCCTTCGCGACCTGGAGGCAGGCGGTGCCGACGCCACCGGCCGCACCGTGCACGAGGACGGTCTCCTCGGGCCGCAGAGCACCGCGCACGGCCAGCGCGAAGTGCGCCGTGAGGTAGTTCATCGGCAGGGCGGCGCCCTGCTCGAACGACACGGACTCCGGAAGCGGGAAGACGCTCCCGGCGTCGAGGGCGACCACCTCCGCCCAGCCGCCGTAGGGCAGCACGCAGGCCACCCGGTCACCGGCGGTGAAGCCGGATCCGTCCGGTGCTCGGCGCACTACGCCGGCGATGTCGACCCCGAGGGTGAACGGGAGCTCCGGCTTGAGCTGGTAGCGGCCGGCCGACAGCAGCAGGTCCGGGAAGCTCACACCGGCGGCGTGCACCTCGACCAGCACCTGGCCGTCGCCGGCAGCCGGTTCGGGAACGTCGACGACGTCGACACCTTCAGGACCTTCGAGCCGGACGACCTGGACAGCGCGCATTCGCCGATCCTAGCCACCGGCTTCAGCGTGCTCAGCCGGCGCCCGCGATGCGCAGCATCCACTCGACCTCGCGCCAGTAGTCGTCCTTCTCCTCCGGTACGCCGGTCGCCTCCGCGGAGGTGATCGTGTCCTCGAGGTGAACGGGCTCCGGCAGCTTGCGGTACTTGTTCACCGGCTCTCGGTCGGTCATCTCCACCACCCCGTCTCTGATTCGAGACTACTCCGTTCTGGACCCATCCGGCGGAACGCCCGTCCCGAACCTCCCCCGTGACACCGACAAGCCACCAGACCAGGAATCAGCGCCTCGCCGGCGCGGCCGCCGGCCTGCTCGCAGGAGCCGCAGGGGTCGCGGTCGCCGAGGCGGTCTCCGCCCTGCTCACCGGGGTCACCTCACCGCTGCTCGCGGTCGCGAACCGTGCCGTGGACGCGGCACCACGCCCCGTGAAGGAGTGGGCGATCGAGACGTTCGGCAGCGCCGACAAGGTCGTGCTGATCTCCGGCGTGATCGCCACCGTCGCAGCCCTCGCAGCGGTCGCCGGGGTCATCGGCGTCCGCCGACCGCGGGCTGCGGTCGGGATGTTCCTGAGCCTGAGCGCGGTAGCGGCCGCAGCGGCCCTCACCGACCGTGCCGCCACCGCCTCACCGGCGTTCCGGCTCCTGCCCGTCGTCGCACTCTTCGGCGCCGGCCTCGCTTCGCTGGTGGTCCTGCTGCGGGCCATCTTGGCCGCGCCCCCGAAAACCGAGGCCACGCGCGTCGGCGGTGCTGCGCCCTCATCCGAGCCGGCCCGAAGCGTCGAGACCCTGGAGAACGGTAAGCGACGGGTGCGGCTGCCGCGCGAGGTCGACGACGACGACCTGCCACCGGCCTTCGACCGCCGGGCCTTCCTCAGGTCGGCGCTCGCGGTCGGTGCGGTCGCGGCCGCGG